>NZ_CP022464.2:5508070-5862105 GCF_002234575.2 Enterocloster bolteae
ACGGACAGGGCGGCAACGCCTCTGTGACCATGGATTTCCGCTACCACAATTCGTTCCTGATTGCCGATACCTGTGAAGCCTGGATTCTGGACACGGTTAACAGACGCTGGGTTGCCAGACGGGTTAAAAATGCAGAGGGCATATCCAACTGCTACAGCACGGGAGAACACTGGGATGAGGACTCCGGAGACATCCAGGAACATGCCTATGAGATGGGCTACGCGGACAGAGGACAGACCTTTGACTTTGCCAGGGCTTACGGCGCCGTAAACCTCAAACTGCGCGCAGCCTATCCCCGCTATAAAAGGCTTAACCAGCTCCTGGACAGGAAAAAAGGTATCCTGACGCCGGACTACATAGGAAGTATACTGAAGGACCATTTTGAAGGCGAAATCATTGAGCCCCGCTGGAGTCCCGCAGACGGAATCCTGGCCTCTGTCTGCATGCACAATATGGATGAATCCTCCAGCAAAACCGCTGCCGGTTCCGTGGTGGAACTGTCAAAGGATAAAACGCCTGTCTGGTGGAGCTGTATGTCCAATCCCTGTATCTCGGTTTTCCTGCCTTTTACCATGGAAACCGCCATTCCTCAGAAGGTGTCCCAGGGCAGCGCCCGGTACAGCGATGATTCCCTTTGGTGGAAATTAGAACGGCTCTCCTATGAGCTGGAAGAGGACTATCCCCGCAACACCGCCCTCTGGAATCCTGTAAAGGAAAGGCTGCAGGAGTACATCTGTTCCCTGGCGGAAAAAGGGCTGGACGACAGCCTTCTCTGTGAGATGGCTTCCAGGCTGGAAGAAGCAGCGGATGAAATGTATCTTGTGCTGCGTGACGCCAATGCCTCCAGCAGCCAGCCCCAGAGAAAGGCAGCGCTGAAAGCAGCACGCACCATGGCCGGCATTATATAACCGCCGCCTCTGCCGTATAACCGCCTATAGGGCGCATCTTCCGGGAAATCAGTTTACAAGAGACTATACGCAGACCGTGGGCTGCTGACAAAAGATGACAAAAAAATAACAGGCCGGGTCTCCGCACCAAAGGGTGCGGTCCCCAGCCTGTTTTCTTATCTTATCATTCTGTTGGGTTTTCCGTTTCCAGGCGTCCTCATCCTGCCTACTTGTACAGCGACAGACCGTCTATCAGTATAATGGGATCATCCCACTCATTATCCGTAACCAGAGAAACCTCCACGCGGATCTCATTCTGTCCTGTCACATCCACGCCAAAATGCATCAGCTTTTCATTGTAATGGATATCCTGTGATGTATAGAGTACAGTATCATTGTCACCGTATACAGTTACCTTCGCCATGATTCCGCTGCTGAACTGGGATGATGGAGCTATGACGCCGGATAAAAGCCTGTACTGTCCGTTGGCAGCATATTTTACATAGCTTCCCTTTCCTTTCAGACGGATGGCATTATTCCAGCGCTCGCCGGTGGATGTTTTGCCCGATGTAATGATATTGTATCCCTTGGTGGAAAGGCCGTCCAACAGGTTCTGCACCAGATATGGCGTGGACAGGTCTGTAATATTGGCCGGTTCCACCTCTCCCTCCGCTGCAATCCATACGCCGTCCGCACCAATCTGGCGTCCGTCAATCACTGTGTTCGTGGCCATGGCTCCGTTTGGAAGCAGGAAGTACCATTTGTCGTTATCCTTAAACCAGCCCTTCTGCATGACCCCTGCCTGGTCCATGTAATACCACTGGCCGTCAATCTGCTGCCAGCCTGTGGTCATGACACCGTTGTTATCCATATAGTACCAGTTGCCGTTATCCTCAATCCATTCCTTGTAGGCAAACTTATTGGCGCCTCTCTGATACTTCCACTGATCATTCACGTATTTCCATGTACCTGCATAGGCCGGAACCGACATAACCACACTCAGAGCCACTGCTGCCAATGTAACCGCCAAACGTTTCTTCATTCTGAATCTCCTTTCATTCTCCCCTGGCTGCCCTGTCACAGACAGATATTATTCATCCTGCACTTGTTACATTATAATTCATTCTTTATTTTTATGCAACTGTGTGTTCAAACTGTAATTAAACTGTAAAGATTAAATACTTCCAGGAAATACCTTGACAAATCAATCTGTAAGTATTATAGTTACAGTATAAAATGTATCTTTTAGAATTACAGTTATTACCTGTCTGTTAACAGCATCGAGAAAGGAGCTTACCTATGAACACCCGCGAACACACAGCCATGAAGATGAGAGGAAACCCGGATATCTCCTATCTGGGACATACCGTTGATCAGATGATTTGGAGCTTTATGGAACAGGAAAAAATTGACGGACTTACCTTAGCCATTGTACAAGCCCCCTACATACCAAGGGTAGCCGGATACGGCTATTCGGACAGCCAGCGGCGGCGCCTGGCTTCCCCCAACACCATGTGGCCCGCCGGCCCTATCTCCCAGGCCTTTGCGGCAGTGGCCGTTATGCAGCTTCATGAGGACGGCGGACTGGATGTAAACCGCCGGGCTTCCGTATATATACCGGAACTTCCTGATACATGGAATGACATCACCGTTCTTCAGCTTCTGCGCCATGCATCGGGACTGCCGGATTACCGCCGGGCGCCTGAATTCAGCCCGGACACACCGTGGACATTTGATGCCCTGCTCCAATTGGCTGCCAGGAATCCCCTGCACTTTGTTCCTGGTACAGATGTGGAGCAGAGTGCTACCAATTTCCTGCTGCTGACCGAAATCGTCGAACGGGTCAGCGGCCTAAGTTACCACGATTTTGTAACCAAAAGGCAGATTGAGTTCCTGGGCCTTGGGCACACGGGTTTCAAGGAGGATTTAGGCCAGTTCCATCACGAAGACATATCCCGGACCGCTGATATCCACCAGTTATTCAAAAAGGACAGACTCTATATCAATCCCACGGAGCCAGCCGTATCCTATGACAGCAGCGGTACTCCCAGCACGGCGGCAGAAACTACGGCGCTCCGGGGCTTTTCCGATATTTGGGCCTCTGCCCAGGATATTTCCTTCTGGGACATCGGCCTGGCCGGCTCTGTCCTGATTCATCAGCCGGAAAACCGCGCCCTTATATATGCTCCCTGGAATCTTCCCGACGGGAGGACAGTACCTGCCGCATCCGGCTGGCAGTTTTACCATCACCGGGGACTTATGGATATAAAGGGATCCGTCCATGGCTATTCTTCCTTCCTGAGCCGCTTCACAGACGCCTCCGAGCTGGTCTGCGTCACCCTCATGTGCAACAAGGAAGGGGTGGACTTCACCAATCTGGGGCGCAGGATAGCCGGCGCATACGGCGACCTTCTGTCCACCGGGTACGATGACAACCGTCTCTATCTTCTGGAAGGCCAGTTCCCTGCGGCAGAAACAGTATCACGCCTGGAATCAGCCTTAAAAGACCGCGGTATCCCTGTATTTGCCAAATTTGACCATGGACAGAATGCTGCCGGTGCAGGGCTTTTCCTCCGTCCCACCACAGTACTGGTATTCGGCTCTCCCCAGGTAGGCACCGGACTCATGGAAGAAGATCAGAGCGTATCCTTGGAACTGCCCCTGCGCATCAGTGTATGGGAGGATGAAGCCGGAAGCACATGGCTGGCCTTCCCACGCCTGGACAAGGTATTCGGTGAATACGGACTGGAAAACCATCCCGCTGTCCCCAAGATGCAGAACCTTCTTGAACAGCTGGTGCATATAGGAGGCAGCATCTATTAACCAGAAAACCACACCGCAAAAACCAACCCATAAAAAGGCACCGCTCCCCGCAATCCTGGGTGCCTTCTCACATTCTGCCTTTATTCTTATATATACACTCCAGGGCTGTTCAGACAGCACCGGACATCAGGTATTCTTCATGATAACGCTTTCCACCACATCTGCCACATGCTCGCAGGCATCGCAGCATTTCTCTAAGTATACGTAAATCTCCCTCCAGGCAATGATTTCAATGGGATCGGTCACCTCGGCGTGAAGCCTGCGCATGGACTCAATGAACAGCCGGTCGCCTTCCTCCTCCAGAGCGTTAATCTCGATGATCAGGCCGTGAAGTGTCTTGGATTTCCTGAAGTCCGCAAACTCCTCCATAACCTCCTTAAGCGCCTCGCAGCAGCGGATGATGACCTTTATGAAGGCAAGGGCCTCGGGACGGATTTGCTGAACATTGTTTATGTAAATACGAATCAGTACATCCTCAATCTTGTCCGTCACCTCGTCGATACTCTGGCTCAAAAGAATAATATCCTCCCGCTCAATGGGGGTGATAAACGCCTTGACCAGCACAGCCATCATCTCATGCTTTTTCTTGTCCGCGTCATGTTCAATCCGGTGCAGCTCGTCCAGCTTGTCCTGTAAAAGCCCTGTATCAAAATGGTTTAAATTATCCTCCAGCATTTTGGCTGCCTGGCATCCGCACTCAACGCACTCTATGAAATTCTGAAAATAGTAACTATCACTTTTCTTAGACATCTTATCTTCTCCTTTACTTATCCGTGGAACAACACCATAAACAGCTTCGCTATCAGGAATCCGATGATGCCGCAGCCGGGGAATGTCATGACCCAGGTCATCACCATGTCCTTAACCACGCTGAAGTTAATGGCCGACAGACGTTTCACCGCTCCCACACCCATAATGGCTGTGGTCTTTGTATGTGTGGTACTGACGGGAATACCGAAAATGGAAAATCCGAGAAGACAGGCAGCTCCCGCCATATCCGCGGAAAAGCCCTGGTATTTCTCCAGCCGCACCATATCCATGCCCACGGATTTGATGATTTTCTTTCCTCCGATGGACGTTCCCAGGGCCATGGCTGCGGATCCCAGCAAAAGCATCCACAGAGGGAACTGTACTCCCTGGGTATTGCTGGACCCGTTGACCATACAGATACCTAACAGCATGACTCCCATGAATTTCTGTCCGTCCTGTGCACCGTGCATAAATGCCATGGCGGCTGCTCCGCCAATCTGGGCATACCGGAAAAATCCAGTGGTTTTCCGGCGGTCCATATCCCGGCAGGTCCAGGCCACCAGCTTGCATGAAAGATAACCGCTTAAAAATCCCAATACAACGGAAAAAATCAGACCATAGACCACCTTCATCCACTCTGCCGAGTTAATGGCTGAAAATCCTCCGCGGATAGCCACGGCAGCGCCGGTAAGGCCAGCTATGAGCGCATGGCTCTCACTGGTGGGACATCCAATGGAAACAGCAAAGGACGACCAGACCACAATGGAAAAAAGCGCGGCACACAGGGCAACCAGAGCAATTGAAGTATCTTCCCCGAAATTGACCATATTGGTAATGGTCATGGCAACCGTGGAATTCACCATGGTCATCACAACCACCCCTGCGCAGTTGCATACTGCCGCCATAACAATGGCCAGATTCACATCCAGCGATCTGGTTGACACGCAGGTGGCAATGGCATTTGGCGCATCCGTGATACCATTGACACAGATGACCCCAAGAGTCAGAAGGACTGTAATCAACAATGCCGGATTTGTCACCAGCTGCCGCAGGAAAAAGGAAAACGACATGTCCATAATTCTTTTTTACCTACTCTCTACTACAATATATTTATGGTTAATATCCCTTACAGCCAGTAAGGAATTATCCATCTTGTTGCTTAAGCTGTTACAATGTTGGAGCAATCGGTATATCGGCCTCCTTTCTTGGACTTCGCGTCCGTAATTAAGACTGATAACCAGCTCCTCATTTGCAGCGTTCGTTTTATGCAGGTTGAACTGCCTTTGGTACGTTCGTGTCACACCACAGTAGATTGAATAGGCAATGAGTAAAACTGGTACTTATCTATTGCAATAATCTTTAGGAGTGACAAATTTATGAACATGAACGCTGTTGGTATTGATGTTTCCAAAGGCAAAAGTATGATCGCCATTCTACGACCTTATGGAGAAATCGTTTCTTCTCCCTTTGAAATCAAGCACACCTCCAGTAACATCCAATCCTTAATTGAGCAGATCCGATCAATCGAAGGTGAATCACGCATCGTTATGGAACATACTGGCCGTTACTACGAACCACTGGCTCGTGAGCTTTCTCTGGCAGGTCTTTTTGTAACTGCCGTAAATCCTAAGCTCATTAAAGATTTTGGAGCTCATTCTCTCCGCAAAGTAAAATCTGATAAAGCTGACGCTGTAAAAATAGCTCGTTACACCCTTGACAGTTGGACGGAATTGAAACAGTATAGTCTTATGGACGAACTACGCAATCAACTAAAGACCATGAACCGTCAGTTTGGCTTCTACATGAAACACAAAACAGCTATGAAGAATAACCTCATCGGTATCCTCGATCAGACTTACCCTGGTGTTAATACTTACTTTGATAGCCCTGCCCGTGAGGACGGCAGCCAGAAGTGGGTTGATTTTGCTACTACATACTGGCATGTGGACTATGTTCGTAAATTCTCATTAAATGCATTTGTCGACCATTATCAGAAGTGGTGCAAACGTAGGAAGTATAACTTTAGCAAAGACAAGGCTGAAGAAATCTATGGAGCTGCAAAGGAGCTTGTTCCTATACTTCCAAAAGATGATCTAACCAAGCTGATCGTGAAACAGTCCATAGAACAATTAAACACTGCTTCCAAGACCGTGGAAGAGCTCCGTACCCTGATGAATGACACAGCCGCCAAGCTGCCGGAATATCCCGTTGTTATGGGTATGAAGGGTGTTGGCCCGTCTCTTGGCCCTCAGCTTATGGCTGAAATCGGAGATGTCACACGCTTTACCCACAAAGGGGCTATCACTGCATTTGCTGGTGTAGACCCAGGTGTCAACGAATCCGGAACCTATGAACAAAAAAGCGTTCCAACCTCCAAACGCGGCTCATCTTCCCTCCGAAAAACCTTATTTCAGGTCATGGACTGTCTCATCAAAACAAAACCGCAGGACGACCCTGTATATGCGTTTATTGATAAGAAACGTGCTCAAGGAAAGCCTTACTATGTCTACATGACTGCAGGCGCTAATAAGTTTCTGCGTATCTATTACGGAAGAGTAAAAGAATATCTAATGTCTCTTCCAGAATAGAGAATACCACATCCTTTCAGACCAGCAGATAATGGTGGTCTATTTGTTGTACCTGAAATTTAATCAACAATAAATCTTGAAAATTTCTCATTTTCCTATTGACTTTTTATTTGCAGGCTTAATTATTTACTTTATCTTTACGTAAAATTTACAAACTCACGATTTTAATTCTAACACGGTTTTTTATGGTAGTAAAGTTCAATTTCGTTAAGAAACAAAGGAAAATATTCGTTTTTGGATAATAGAAATGTTATGGGATAAAATGGAAAACGCCTGTATTATCTATATATAGATAATACAGGCGAAGCAGACAGGACAAATATGGTTTCATACTCTTTGTACACTCTCAGCAGAAACATACTCCAATTATTGATAATGTTTTGTCCTTCATTTGTATATTCGGTTTTTATTGGAACTCTGTTTTTTTATTGGACTTCCGGTCCGTTCAGCCCTGCATCCATGCTCCCGGAGCGGAACCCTTCTGCATCCAGGGTTATATACACAAACCCCATTTTCTTCAAACGGCTGACGATTTCTTTCCGGCCTTTCATAAATACCTCAAAGGCTTCCGGATCCAGTTCCAGGCGCACGATATCTCCGTGAAGCCTGAGACGTACATTGCCGGGAACCATAGTCCTGACATAGGCTTCTCCCTCCCCAATTCTTCTCAGCACCTCATAGTCCAGAGCAGCGCCGTAGGGCAGGCGGGTAGCCATGCAGGGAGTGGACGGACGGGATGCCACCGATATTCCGTACTCTGACGCCAGGGCCTTTACCTGAGCCTTGGTTATGTGCAGCTCTGCCAGGGGACTAATGATTCCCAGCTCCTTAAGTGCCCGGATTCCGGGGCGGTATACATGCATATCGTCCTCATTTGTACCGTCCAGGATATACCTGATTCCCCTGGCCTCTGCCAGCTCTGCCAGTCTGGAGAACAGATGGCGCTTACACAGATAACAGCGGTTTACCGGGTTGTTTTTTATTGACTCCTGCTCCAGCTCATCCACGGTAATAACCTCATGGATTCCTCCCAGCTCCCCTGCCACGCGCCTGGCAATCTCCAGGTCGCAGGAAGGATGCAGGCGGCTGTCAAACGTAACGGCGTACACCTTTCTTCCCGTATGGGCAGCTGCGTCTGCTGCTGTCTTTAAAAGCAGGCTTGAATCAACTCCGCCGGAAAATGCAAGGCATATATCCTCTTTGGCCAGCTGCTCCATCCTGGCCTCCAGACACTTTTTCATCTGGTCCGGAGATGACATTTCATCACTGAAACTGTTATTTACCGTATTCATACGAATCTCCTAATCTGACATTATCCATACATTTAATCCTGCCGGCTTTCCTCTGCCTTCATACGTGCCTGATGATATGCGGTCTGAAAATCCACACCCTGTTCCCTACAAATCCGCCGGATGCTTTCATATTCCGGATAAAAAAACGTTCTGCCCTTGTAAGCACACACCTTCACATCCGCCGGCCCGTAACTGGTTTCCACCTGGATTTCACTCCGATCAAGAATGGTCCTCTCCGTCGGATAACGGCGGATTCCAATGGTAGTGGTCTGGGTAAGAATGATTTCCTCCATGGCCTCTATGGATGATTCACGGCAAAGCACAGACAGCATGTAGGCGGGACGGTTTTTCTTCATGTGAATAGGGGTATACCACACATCCGCGGCCCCGGCATCAAGGAGCATCTCCATGGCAAGGCCCAGCATTTCCCCGGTACAGTCATCCAGGTTCGTCTCCAATACCCACATGGTACGGTCCTCTTCCTGTGAAGTCTCCAGCAGCATGGCCCGAAGCACATTCGCCTGTTTAAACACCTTGTTCCCCGCACCCATTCCGACCTTAAGCAGACGGCAGGAAGAAGGCAGCCGGTCCTTTGTCCGCAGAGCGGCGGCAATTGCTGCCCCGGTAGGTGTAACCATTTCCCCGTCATTGTCTGTAAAATGCAGCTTAAGTCCATAGGAGGAAGCAATATTAGCAGTAGCCGGAACAGGAACCGGCAGTACGCCGTGCTGGCAGTAGACATGGCCGTGACCTTCAGACAATGCAGAAACCACCACATCCTCCACACCCAGATTGTCGATACAGACTGCCGCACTGATAATGTCCACTATAGAATCAATGGCCCCCACTTCGTGGAAATGAACCTGTTCAACAGGAAGCCCATGGGCCTTGGATTCCGCCTCTGCCACAATGCGGAACATGGTCCGGGCCATTTCCTTCACCCTCTCATTGGAATCCAGACGGTCTATGATATGATAAATGTCGTGGAGGTTCCTGTGAATGTGGGGATGCGGATGACCGTGACCAGCCTCATGACTGTGCTCATGCTCATGACCGTGATCAGCCTCATGACTGTGCTCATGCTCATGACCGTGACCAACCTCATGACCGTGACCAGCCTCATGCCGGTGACCATCCTCATGACCGTGCTCATGCTCATGGCCGTGACCATCTTCATGCCGGTGACCTTCCTCATGCCAGTGGCCTTCCTCATGACCGTGGCCTTCCTCATGACCATGCTCATGCTCCTCCAAATGCACATCAAAATCAAATGCATCCAGACCGCTCACAACCTTCCGTCCAAAATGCAGATGGTATCCATCCACTCCCAGGCTCTCCAGCGCATTCTCCAGCACCTGCCTGTCCGCTCCCAGATCAAGCAGGGCTCCTACCGTCATATCCCCGCTGATGCCCGAATTACATTCCAGATATAAAATCTTCCCCATTTTATCTCACCGCCATTCTGTTTATTTGGGTCGCCAGGTAGCCGGCGCCGTATCCATTGTCAATATTAACCACCGATATCCCGTTGGCACAGGAATTAAGCATTGTAAGAAGGGCCGACAGCCCGTGGAAGCTGGCTCCGTATCCCACGGAGGTGGGGACTGCCACTACAGGGCATTCCACCAGGCCTGCTATCACCGTGCCCAGCGCTCCTTCCATTCCGGCCACTGCCACAATGCAGCTGGCCTTGTCCAGACGTTCCCTCTGGGCCAGGAGCCTGTGGATTCCGGCAACTCCCACATCAAATATACGGTCTACCCTGCATCCGAAATATTCAGCTGTCTGGGCTGCTTCCTCTGCCACCGGTATATCCGCCGTGCCTCCTGTGCACACTGCCACATACCCCTTGCGCTCCTTTCCCGGCTTCTCCACCTTAAGTATCCGGGATATGGGATCATACACCACCTCCGGCACCGCTGTTCTCACCAGCTCAGCCTGCTTCTCAGAAGCCCTGGTTCCCAGAACCTCCCCGTCCCTCTCATAAAATTTCTTATATATTTCCAGCAAATACGCATCCGGCTTTCCCTGGCAGAATACAGTTTCCCCAAAACCGGATCGCAGCTTCCTGTGATGGTCCAGCTTGGCATATCCCAAATCCTCATAAGGCAGGTTCTTAAGCTGCTTCTCTGCTTCTTCTATGTTAACACCGCCGGACTTTACCTGCTCCAGTAATTCCCTGACATCCATCTTTCGTTCTCCTCTCTCAAATCCATACGGCTTGGCCGTCCCGTTTCCAATCCTTCCACATACAAATCATCCGGCCGCTCCGTCCCTAATCCGTCCTCAAATCAACCACCCTGCCGCAAACACGCTCCAGCAGCTCCTCTGAATGGCTGACCACCAGCAGGCCCAGGTCCCGCGTCTTCACTTCCTCCAAAAGGAATCCCCAGATCTGGCTCTGGGTGATAAGGTCCAGCATGGTGCTTATCTCATCCGCCAGAATGAACCGGGTGCGCTTCCCCAATGCCCTGGCTATACAGAACCGCTGCAGCTCTCCTCCGGACAGCTCACCCGGATACCGGTTCAGCCAGTCCGGTTCAATTCCCAGACCGCGGACCACCCGTTCCTCCACAAAATCCCCTTCCCTCAGAACTTCCCGCATCTTAAGGCGGGGATTTACTGACAGTTCCGGATGCTGCCATATCATCTGCACCGGATTGTAACCGGCACAGGAAGAAATATTTTTCCCGTCTAACACCACAGTCCCATGGTCCGGTTTCTCATAACCAGCCAGTATCTTGCAAAAGGTCGTCTTTCCAAAACCGCTGGGAGCTGTCAGCCCCACACGTTCCCCGCTCTCCAGGCTTATGCTGACATTGTTCAGTATTTTCCTGTTCCCATTGTCGTATTGGAAAGAAATATTCATAGCTTCCAGCTTCATATTCCCGCCTTCCTGCATTTTACCATGCCGCCGCGAAAACTGCGATAAGAAATTTCCTGGAGACAGCCTTCATCCATGTCCGGGCAGCGGGGCCCATAGGGACATCCCGCGGGCATATCCGCCGCATAGGGCTGGGTCCCGGATGCTGCCTTAAATCCGTGACGGGGCATGGCCCGGAATAGAGCTTTGGTATAGGGGTGGCGAAGCCTTTGCTCATCCTCAAAATCCTCTGCCAGGGCCTCCTCCACATTGGTACCTGCGTAAAATACCACGATTCTGTCAGCCACCTCCAAAGCCAGCTCCAAATCATGGGTGATAAGAAGGACCCCTGCCCCCTGGTCCGCTATCTCCCGGAAGTGGGACAGCACACGCCTGGCCGCGCTGATATGAAGGCCCGGCGTGGGTTCATCTGCAATAACCAGTCTGGGATGCTCCATCACGGCTGTGGAAATAAGTACCCTTCTGGTCATTCCCCCGGACAGTTCAAAAGGATACAGCTCTTCCGTATCCTCTCCCAGCCCGTAGCGCCCCATGGATTGGCGGCAGCGCTTCACGCTCTCCCTGTCTTTTTGTCCCCTTCGTACCTGTTCTCCCACCTTCATAAGCGGATCCAGATACGACACGCTCTGGGGGACCAATACCATCCGGCTCCCCCGAAGCTGTTCCTTTTTCTTCTGGGTCAGGATTTCTCCCTCAAAGGAAACCGTCCCCTGACAGGCGGCATTCTGCGGCAGAAGTCCCATGACCGCATGGGCCAGCAGGCTCTTTCCCGAACCGCTGGATCCGGCTACGGCCACCACCTCATGTTCCCGTACCTTTATGTTCAGATCCCGAATCACGGGAAGCTCCCTCTGGCGCCATCCCCCCACATACTGGGAAAATGAGATCATCAGATGCTCCACCGACAATATGACTTGTTTTTCCTCCAAAACAACCTCCTACACAACAAACCTCTGCCACGGCACAGGCGATTTTACAGATGGGCCTGGGCCGGGTCCAGCAGACGGCTCAGCGTATCCCCGATAAAATGGAACAGGACCACCACAAATACCAGCAAAAGACCGGGAAACAGGGCCAGCCACCACTTCCCCATGACCAGGTATTTCATGCTCTCAGACAGGATAACACCCACGGCAGGCTGCTCCGGCGGCAGCCCGAAGCCCAGAAAGGTTATGCTTGCCTCATGAAGAATTGCATGGGGAAACAGCAGAACCATGCCCACAAAAAGCTGGGGCAGCAGATGGGGCGTCATATGTTTGAAGGCAATATAAAACCTTCCCTTTCCCAGCTTCTTTGCAATCTGTATGTACTGGCTCTCACGAAGCTGTATGACCTCCCCGCGGAGAAGCCTGGCCAGGGAAGTCCAGTGAGTCAGTGAAATCCCAATCAGTACACCCCAGAATCCCTTTCCCACTGCAAAGGAAATGAGAATCAGAAGCAGGATATGGGGTATTCCCATGACCAGATCAATGATTCCTCCTATGACAGCATCCGTGACCCTGCCCAGACAGGCGGCCATGGTTCCCAGGATGAAAGCCACCACCGCGCTGATGCATGCCGTCAAAAGCCCGATGCGTATGCTGATGGATAGCCCTGTAAGGCTGCGGACAAACATGTCCCGCCCCATCCAGTCTGTCCCAAAGGGATAGGCCAGGCTGGGCGGCAGATTTTTTCTGGTGAAATCCGTGGCCAGGGCCTGCTCCCTTAATACCTGGCCGGCAATGGCAATGGCTGCCAGCAGGAGGACCGATACCGCCAGCAGCGCAGCCATGGCCTTGCGGCGGTTCCATCGGTGTCTTTGTGCGCTCATGCCCTGCTCCTCCTGATTCTGGGATCCACCGTTCCGTACAGGAGGTTGGCGGTGAAATTCCCTAAAAATACAATGGCCGCGCTGATAATTGTAATTCCCATAAGCAGCGGCACATCCCCGCCTAATCCGGCTGTCACAGCCGCCTGTCCCAGGCCCGGATAGGAAAATACCTGCTCCACCAGCACGGATCCTCCGAATATCTCGCTGACTGAGGCAAACTGGAGCGTCATGGCAGGAAGAAGGATGTTGCGGATTCCATGCCTGCGGATAATGGACCATTCTGACTCTCCCCTGGCCCTGGCAAACAGCACATAATCGCTTTCCATGACCTGCGCCATCTTCTCCCTTGTATGAAGGGCAATGTTGGAGATGCCTGTAATGGACAATGCCGCCGCAGGCAGTATGCCATGAATCAGGCGGTCCTTCATGGTCACAGCCGACGCCTCCACCCCGATTGGAACAGAAAGTCCTATGGGGAGCAGCTTAAGCCAGACCGCGAACACGACAAGCAGTACCAGAGCCACCCAAAAGGCCGGCGTACTGGCAGTTACCAGGGCATAGGAAGAGATAATTCGGTCCGCAGTCTTTCCCTTCTTTGCCCCGGCAATGATTCCCATGAGAAATCCAATCAATCCCGACAAAATCCATGCCGCCGCCATAATCCAAAGGGAATTGGCCAGCTTCTCCCCGATTACCTGGGCAACAGGCCTGCGGTACAAAAGGGAGATACCCATATCTCCCTTAAGAAAATCACCGGCCCAGGCCAGATAACGGGTTACAGGCGGCGTGTTGACGCCCCAGTATTCCTGGAGTCTGGCAATCTGCTCGCTGCTCATGCTTCCAAGGGCCGCCTGCCCCACATTGGTGGTAAGCGGATCCAGGGGAGAAACCGACACCAGGAAAAACGCCGCCATACTCACCAGCACCAGCAGAACCGCCATCCGTATGAAATTAACACCCGCCTGTTTCCAACTCATGATTTTATCCTTCCTGCCCACATACAATTCTGTCTGATTTTATTCCCAGCTCCACTGGTCCACATTATTTACAATGGACCATCCGTGTCCATGGGGATGAATTTTCTGTTCCGCCACCTTTAGTCCGTCCCTGGACCAGTACAGATGGTCTATATTAACCAGCCAAATCCAGGGGATATCCCCATCCTGGGTCACTCCCGCGGTCCCGTCCCACTGGGCCTTCTTCCACAGCTCGTAGGAATCCTCCAGATTCCCGCTGGCCAGGGCTTCGTCCATGTACCGGTCCACACTGTCATTGGCATAGGGAGAATACTCCGCCAGGCCGGTATCCTTCATGGTATGGTAAATATTGTAAAGCTCCATAGGCGTATGGGCGCCCCAGCCCCACATAAGCGGCTCTGTCTGGGCGCGGTCATAGGCGTCATCCCAGCCAACACCCTCTATCTTCACTTCAATTCCCACTTCCTTAAGCTGGTTGGCCGTGTCCGCTGCCAGAGCCTGGCGTACGGAATCGCTGGCCGGGTACATCAGTGTAAATCCGGCCCTGACACCATCCTTTTCCCTGATTCCATCCGCTCCAGCCTTCCATCCGGCTTCCTCCAAAAGCTCTGCTGCCTTTTCCGGGTCATACTCTGTTTTCGCAGACTCATTGTACCAGGGCATCTTGTCACACACGCTGTATGCCGGGCTTCCGTAGCCGTTCAGCACATGGTCAATCATTTCATTCCTGTCAATCCCAATGTTCACAGCCCTTCTCACCTGTACATCCGACGTAAAATCATTTCCCACAACGGTTTTGCCGTCAGTTACAGTGCCTGACTTTACAGCCGGAAGGTTAAAGCCCCGGTTATCCACTGTCTCGAAGGAAAGGAGCTCATATCCGGGAAGGGTCTGATCTGAATAGGACGCAGCCGTATAGGCCAGGTCCACCTGCCCGGACATGACAGCTGCATAAGCCGCGTCCTCCTCCATGAAAAGTATGGTCACTTTCTTCATTTTCGGCTCTGTCCCGTAATAATCCGGGTTCGCCTCAAATATGACCTGCTGTCCCTTATCCCACTGTTTCATGATATATCTGCCGGATCCAATGGGATGTGAACCGTAATCCGCCCCATAGGCATGTTCCGGTACAATACCGACAATTGCCATGGTATAGGGCCAGATGGAGTAGGGGCGTTTCATATGAAATACCACCGTGGTATCATCCAGCGCCTCAGCACTCTCTAACATGGTAAAGTCGTTGACAGAGCTGGTGTCCCGCAGGGTATTGTATGTAAATGCCACATCCCGGGCAGTCAGCTTCTCTCCGTCTGTAAAATTAACATCATCCCGTATATTCACGGTCCAGGTAAGCCCGTCCTGGCTCACCTCCATACTGGTTGCCAGGTCATATCCTATTTTCAGGTCAGCAGTCGTCACGGTCAGCGTACTCTGAATCAGCGGCTCGTGGACATGTTCGCCCGCCCCCCATCCGTAGGCAGGATCAAATCCGGCCTCCGGCTCTGAGGTTGGTCCCATGACAACCACCACGTCGTCCCTTGTTCCATTATTCCCCGTCTCCCCGGCGCCCTTTCCCGCACTGTTTTCCGCACGGTTTCCCGCGCTGTCCCCAGCAATATCTCCTGCACGGTTTCCCGCACTGCTCCCTGCACTGTCTGCAGCCGCAGATATTCCGCTGTCCTTAGCGCTGTTTCCTGTTCCGCTGCCTGCGCAGCCCGTCACAGCCATGGACACGGCCGCCATGGCTGCCACGGCATATTTCATTCCCGTTCTCATTCCTCGTCTCATTTTCCTCTCCATTTCTTTTTCATGCCCTGTCCGTATGCCTGGATTCCATAAACTTACATTCCATAAACTTACATTCCATACACTCACATCCTATTCCTGTAAGCGCAGACGCCATGAACTCAATCCGCACCCCGGCGCAAAAGCATAAAAAAATACCAGAATAAGTGTATTCCTTGAGAATACATCCTACCTTCCTGGTATCCCTTACTTCTTAAAACTTATTCAATCTCACTAAAATGCGCTTGTCTGGTTCATTCTGGATGCTGACTTCTGTCAGCCGTTAAGAAAATTATACGCAAAAGTCCGCAAAAAATCAACGCTTTTCTTGCCAAACGTTTGCCCATATATTAAACAGTCTGCCTGAACCATCCCCATGAGGAGAAAAGTTCCCGGGGAACCAACACCGCCCCGGGAACTTTTAAGCGTATCTATGCGCCTTTCTTACCAGTCTCTTAATTTATTCCCCCTTCTGCTGAACCTCTACGGTACGTCCCTCCACGTCTTTCGGGTCTCCCACGGTCAGTCCCGGGACCTCCTCATCCGGGCACGCGTTTGTCCATGCAAGCTTCATGACATCGTCTGCTGTCAGCTCCTTCTTCTGGATCACTCCCAGGCGGATGTAGTCGGCTGCAATATTGCCAAGGGCCTCCTCTGTGATTGCGTCAGACAGGCCGAAATCCAGGGAATCCCAGAACTCCAGCTGATTTTCAAACTCACCTGTCATCTTATTGGTGTCAAACATTAACTGCACGGCATCCTCAGAGTGGAGACGGGCATACTGCCCTGCACGTTTAATCGCCATAACAATGTATTTTGCGTGAACCGGGTTCTTCGCAAGAAAATCATTGTTCATGGCGGTTGCGCAGCACACCTCTCCCTCGAACTCATCGCCGGGGGTAATGGAGCATACCTTGCGCATCTTATCTCTGTAATTGGCGATTACAAAATAATCCGAGAAAATGGAAGCGTCTATCTCGCCGCTCTCCATAGCCGCAACGCTGGCCGCGCTGTCTGCGATATCAAGATATTCCACCTCAGAGGTAGGGTCTATCCCCTCCCCGTCCAGCATTCGGTAGATAATATTCTGGTCGGAGTTTCCGATGCCGTCATGGATGGCAATGGTCTTTCCCTTTAAATCCTCAGCCGTCTTTATCTCGCTGTCATTGAATACGTAGATAGATTTGCAGCCCATGTGGGCTCCTGCTACGAATGTCATATCCACACCGTTTGTCACCGGCACAAGCATGGTTGCGATATGGTCTGTTCCCCACAGGCACTTCCCTGTGCCAACCGTGATCACAACAGACTCTCCTTCAATGTATTCCGCGTTAATACCGTAATCCTCATAATAGCCCAGTGCCTCGGCAAGGTATACCGCAGACACGCAGGCCCCTCCGTTAAACAGATAATTTAATGTTGTTCCGAAGGCAGGCTCCTTCTGCATGGCCTCCCAATCCTCCTGGGACACAGCCTCCGGGCGGGCGGCGCCTCCGGTTGCCTCCTCACCGGTTTTCCCGGAATCCTGTGGCTCTGCCGCTGACCCTGCTTCCGCTTTTGTCTCCGCTGCCACAGCTGCTGTGGATGCGCTTTCTGTGGTTGCGCCTTCTGTGGGAGAGCCTCCCCCCTGTTCCCCGCAGGCGCTCAGGGATAAGGCCATCATTCCCGCAAGCGCTGCCGCCAGAATGCGTTTCGCATTTGTCTTTTTCATCATACTGTTCTCCTTTTTGCTTTTAATAGTTATTTATGTACACAAACCATGGGGTCTGCGTTTTTTTCTTTGCAGGGTCCTGTCCGATTTACCGCTGACCTCTGTTTTTTCCGCCGAAGTGCAGGCAGTTGAGGATTTCATTCCGGCAGGCCACAAAGGTCTGCGATGAGCGCTCCCTGGGGTAGGCCTGGTCTATTTTAATATCAGAAACCACCCGCCCCGGATGCGCGTCCATGACAATGACCCGGGTTCCCATATAAATAGCTTCATCCACATCATGGGTAACCATGAGCGCAAGCTGCTTTTTCTCCTGCCACACCTTTAAGATTTCATCCTGCATATTCATACGTGTGAATGCGTCCAGCGCTCCCAGGGGCTCGTCTAACAGCAGTATATCCGGCTCGTTAATCAGAGACCGCACCAGTGAAACCCGCTGTGCCATGCCGCCGGAAAGCTGTCCCGGGTAGTCGTTCCTGAAGGATTCAAGACCGATAATTTTAAGCATCCTCTCTACCTTCTCCTCATTCCCCTTCAGCTTTCCCTGCAGCTTTAAGCTGAAGGAAATATTTTTTTCCACTGTCAGCCATGGAAAAAGGGTGGGTTTCTGAAACATCATTCCCCGCTCCGGCGACGGCCCTGTAATCTGCGCCCCATTTACGGTCAGATAGCCGGTGGTAGGCGGAATCAGCCCGGCCACAAGGCGGAGTATGGTGGATTTTCCGCATCCCGACGGCCCCACAAGACTGATAAATTCACCGCTCTTCATGGAAAGATTCACCTCGTTTAACGCGTGGGTAACCTCGTCGTGCTCCACCTTTGCAAAACTTTTTGATACATTGTCCAACCGAAGGATAACTGTATTTTCTGCCATTATTTCACTACTCCGTTCTGCCACCTGAGAACCCGGCGTTTAATCAAATCCAGCACCTTTGTCACAATAGTAAAAATAAAACAGATGACAAACAGCGCTGCAAACATTTTGTCGTAGGCCGCCCAGGATTTAGCCCAGTTCATATACCATCCAAGTCCTGCCTTTACCCCCATCATCTCCGCAATCATGATTGCAACACAGGAGGAGCTCATGGCCTGGGTGCAGCCCTGTAAAATAGAGGGCATTGCATGAGGAATCGCCACCCGGAATACAAGCTGCCCCTCACTTGCCCCCAGGGTCCTTGCGGCCTCGAAGAAATCCTTGTCCACATTCTGGATGCCGGACATGGATGCCACGGTAACTGCAAACCAGGATCCAAGGGCGATGATAAACACGGCTCCCCTGAACAGGGAGGCTGCCACAACCATGATAATGGGAATCCAGGTTGCGGTGGGAATGGGGCCCAGAAATTTGATAACGGGATTAATCCAGTACCGCGCCTTCTCAGAATAACCACAGGTAATTCCCGTAACCAATCCCAGGGCAATTCCGATAAAATATCCCAAAAACAGCAGGCGCAGCGTGTGAAGCGTACATTCAAGCAGATAAGCCCGGTCCTCCCATGCAATGTTCAATATGCTGTTCATACACGGAACAAAGGGCTGGGACAGGATGCCAGTTTTCAGAGTCAGATAATCATAAAAGGTAAGCAGGAGAAAAAAAGCAGAAAACAAAGGCGCTCGGTAGCGCAGGTCCTCCGCAGTCCGCCTGTCCCCCTTCCTGTATTTAATCCCGGCTGCAAGGGCATAGAGCGCGTATGCAGTCATAAAGGCTGCCACTGCCCACACATAGGTGTAAGGATGGCTGTTTGGACTTCCGTTTGGGACCTCCCAGTACTCGATAACAGCGATGAAACCGCAGATAACCGGAAGCAGCATAATAACGAGGTCCAGGATTTTCTGACCGCGTGTTTTTTCCTTCTGCTCCAGTTCCTTTAGCTGCTGTCTCGTCAGATGTCCCAGCGGATTTATCTGGCTGCTGCCAGAGACAGGCTTTTCCTCCATAGTAGTTGACATAGTCCTTCTCCTCTGCATGTGATGGATATTAAAGCATTAAAATATCGCGTTTTTATTTTAATCCAAATTCAACGGACTGTACAATTTAAAATAACTAAGATGGAAGCCGGGTTTATAGCTTAATTCTATACCAGTTTTTATGAGTCATCAGAAACCGGCAAAACACCCTCCCGTTTTATGGATGTTTGCGCAAAATAAACGCAATACCATAAAAGGGAGGGTGTTGATACGGCAGTGTACATTGCCTCTTTATTCTGTTTTCCTAAGGTTTACATCAGCTTACCATGCATATGGCACGCGCACCCGCAGTCCTCCTGTCCCTTACCTTCATACGCCTCATCCTTCATCATCAGATGGACGGCGCCCAGCTTAAAGGTCTGGGAAAGGGCCAGGATATTGGGATTTTGTCCCACGAACTTTTTTCTGGCGTCAGCCAGCGCTTCCTCGATGGTGGCCCTGGTCTTAAGGCCCATCCCCCTGGCATAGCCCGGTTCCTGGGCGCCGCACAGATAGATGGCGGAGGTATTCATTTCCGCTATATGACCGCAGCTAATCATGGAAAAGCCGTGGAATGGATGGAACGCATTGCAGTAACGGTATTTTCTGATGTATTCCTCATTGGTGGCGAAGTATTCGCCGTACCGGTTCATGTCCGGCAGGGTATTCATAAAATCGTGCTGGAACATCTCATACATTTCCCTGGTGTAGGGCCACAGCTCATCGTGGAAATAGCCGTTGCACAGGGAAGAGCAGATAATCACGCAGTTATCGCTCATGATACGCTTATGCCGGATGACCTGGGCCGAGATGGCCTGCATCAGCATAATGGGATTGGTGCCCATGCCCTCGCCGTAATGGAAGAACTGGGGCATGCCGAATATCATTACATCATACTTCTTTTCAGCCCACGGCACATAGGTCCTCTTATCCGCCGTAATCCAGGAGTGGGGCTGCATGACTTTTGCATATCCGCTGTTAATCTCTATCTGACGGGACCTGGTGTCCAGCACTGCGTCACAGCAGAAAAACTTCTTTCCCATGCATTTTTCCATGTACTGGCCAATCTCATCAAATTTTGTCCTCATAAGCGACGTTCCGCTGACCGGAGTAAAATCCTTCCGGTGCATGACCTCAGGTACATGGTGTGAGGCTAT
Source organism: Enterocloster bolteae (assembly GCF_002234575.2). Classification (NCBI taxonomy): domain Bacteria; kingdom Bacillati; phylum Bacillota; class Clostridia; order Lachnospirales; family Lachnospiraceae; genus Enterocloster; species Enterocloster bolteae. The sequence goes on from NZ_CP022464.2 coordinate 5,528,679, forward strand.
GGATCGCCAATGGGTGATGCCCGTGGCGCAGTGCTTATACCCTCCTGAGTAGCCGCCGTAGGGGTTGCCCTGGGTGTGTCCGATCAGGATTGCCACATCGCTGTCATACACATATTTATTCATGAGCACCGGATCGCCGCGGTCCGTGGTGCCCAGGTCCACCAGATGCTCGTAATCCTCGCTGTCATGGTTGATAATCTGATGTGTGTGCCAGAACTCATGAAACAGCTCATCCCCAAGGATGTTGTGGATTTCCGTCTCCGTGTTCTTCCTGTGAAGTCCGTTGGAACAGATTAAAAGGATGTCCTTCTTCTCCACTCCCGCGCCGTACAGCTCCTTAAGTATCAATTTAATGGATATTTTTCTGTGGGAAGTGGGCTGTTCCCCTCCCTTTACCCTGTCCGGGAAAATGATGGTCACTTTGGAGCCCTTATGGGCCAGTTTGGACAGTGGCTCCATTCCCATGGGGTTTCGTATGGATTCCAGGGTTTTCTCCACCAGCTGGTCCTCCGGGATACAGGGCGGGTCTGCCACAGTCTCGCCGGGTATGAACACGTCGGTGTTGTCAGGAAGCTCTGCCGCCATAAGCCCCGCACCATATTCAAATGATAACTTCATATGATAATCCTCCTGTGATTTTCAATTGGGTTCGTAATATTCAGTCTCGCTCCAGATAGGTGCGCACGATCTCCAGATACTCCTCAGGATAGAATCCAATCTGTCCCTGGAACCTGGTGAGGGCAATCAGGCCGCCGTCCATGACAGGAACCGAAGCCAGCATCCTGGCATTGTCCGTCTTAAGTCCGCCTCCATAGACCACATCCATCCCTCCGGTCATCTCCTTAATATAGGTACCAATCTTCGTGATATATGCTTCATCCGGCGGCGTCTTGCCTGGCCCGATGGCCCATATGGGTTCATAAGCAATGACCACCTTCTCCTTGTCCACATCCTTAAGCCCTGTTTCCAGCTGCGATTTCAGTACTTCCTGCCAGTGTTCCTGTTCACCGGCTGTTTCTCCGATACAGTAAAGAACGGTAAGACCGGCCTGGATGGCTGCCTTGATTTCCTGATTCAGCAGCCTTCCTATTGCGTCTTCATCCGTGACCCCGGCTTCTTCCAGGATTCCGGCCTTATCCCTGCGCTCCTCGCAGTGTCCGATAATGACAGAACTGCATCCCATTGCCTTAGCTGCATTGGCCGTGCGGTTGGTGGTAAATGCGCCGAAATTGCCGTTCTCAGCCGTATCATCCCTGTACACTCCCTGACAGCCAATCTTAACCGGACTGTCCTCACACAGGGCTTTTACTGCCGGAATAAGATGGGCTTCCGGGAAATACATGACGAACTCCACATCCTCTGCGCTGTACGCCTTCAGCTTTTCCTGGGTGTTCTGAACAATATAGCTTCCCCATTCCTCCATGGGCGCCACACCGTTGACCCCTCCGTACTCCCTGGGTATATCGAACCGTTTCAGGTTCAGAAATATGTGTTTCATTTTCCCACTCCCATCTTTTCATACTCTTCTTTAAAATCCACAAAATCCCTCAGTTCTGGTCCGATAAGAGGCCTGCACCATTTCAGAAACGCGTCCGTCACATCATTGCCCCTGTCATTTATGTACTCATCCGGCAGAACCCGCTCATGAAGCATCACCTCTTTGATGGGTATGGCCGAGGTATGGACATGATACCCGCTGTCCTCTTTCTCATCCCGTATAAGGCCGACCATGACGCCGCTGCGGCCGGCCATGGCTGTGCGCAGTGCCTGACGGCCGGCCAGAACTGCCTCGTCCCGGTCCACAGGAGACTGCCAGGCAATGGACGCTCTTCCGCAAAGACCGGGCTTTTCGCTTCTGGCCTTGATTCCCAGCTTCTGAATGACCAGATTCGCCAGATAAGCGCTGACATCCCCATAGTAAGTAGCTCTCCCAACCTTAAAAATAGGAGGCACAATGGGCTCTCCTTTTTCATTTTTAAGCCCCTCGCTGGCAACCACCACCACGCCTCCCTTTTCATCGTAAAGGCGTTTTACATCCTCCAGGAATTCCTCCTCATGAAAGGGACGCTCCGGCAGATAAATCAGATGGGGCGCATCCCCCGGCTTCTTCCTGGCCAGGGCAGACGCAGCTGTAATCCATCCTGCGTTGCGTCCCATGGCCTCCATGACGCACACATGGATGGGCAGGGCTTTGACATCCGCTCCCACCTCTGCGGCGGACGCGGCAATGAACCTGGCCGCGCTTCCATATCCCGGAGTATGGTCTGTTATGGCAATGTCATTGTCAATGGTCTTGGGAATTCCCACCACATAGATGTCCTCTCCCCTGCACGCCTCAAAGATGCGGCCGCAGGTATCCATGGTTCCGTTTCCCCCGTTGAGGAGTACATACCGTATTCCATATTTCCGGAAGATTCCCGCCATGGCATTGTAGTCCTCCTGTTTAAGGGCATACCTTGAGGATCCGATTGCGGTGGCCGGCGTCTGAAGCAGAAGACTCAGCTTTTCCTCCGGATACTGCATCAAATCCAGAAAACTCTCCTTCAGGATTCCTTCACTTCCGCCAATTGCCCCGTACACCCTGCCTATGCTGCCGGAGCTTTTGGCTTCCTCCACTACGCCATACAGGGAAGCATTGATAACAGCTGTGGGGCCGCCGCCATGGACCACCAGAACATTTGCCGACATTGCCTCTACCACCTTTCTTGTTGATTCAATCTGGATTTTATTAAATCTGCATTTTCTTATAGCGCTCAGCCATCTCCTCCAGGGAAACCTGTTCCACCAGGGGAGCTTTGCCGTAAGAGCCAAACTGTACGATGAGGGTTCCCACCACTTCCTTCACGCCCCGTTCAATACAGTCCGTTATGGCTGCCGTGTCCTCATCCGGTATGACGCCGGTCATCACCGTATCCATGATTGGAGTCAGGAATACCCTTGGGTCAAACTGCTCTCTTTTAGACTCTAAAAGCTCATAGATGGCCCCGATGGAGCTGCTGTTTCTCTTCTCCGGGTTCCCTGCGAAAAACTCCTTCATATTGCGGGTAACAGCCAGCCTGATGTCCGTATCCACATTAATCTTGTTGATACCGCATCTGGCCGCTTCCTGCAGTTCACTGACGGCAATTCCATAGGTGCCGGTCAGCGTGCCTCCCAGCCCGTTGATTTCATCCACAATATAGGCCGGAACCGTGGACGAGCCATGGGATACCAGTGCCCCGAAAATACCCTCATGATTCAGGCACTCCCGGATGGCCACCGCTATCTCCTTGCGCAGCTTTACATTCTTTCCCTTGGAAGCCCCGTGCATGGTTCCGTAGGATATGGCCAGGGCATCCACGCCGGTCTTCCTGAAAAATTCAACTGCCTTTAAGGGATTGGTATAAGTGGATCCCTCTGAAAACACATGGTCCTCCACCCCGGCCAGCACTCCCAGCTCCCCTTCCACGCTGACGCCTCTTGCATGCGCGTATTTCACCACCTCCCGGGTCAGCTCCACATTCTCATCAAAGGCAAGGGACGACCCGTCTATCATCACAGAGGTATATCCCCCTGCTATGGCGGCCGCACAGGAGTCAGAATCCCGCCCATGGTCCAGATGAAGGACAATGGGTATGGGGCTGTCCTCCCCATATTTTTTCACGGCCCCGGCAATATTTTCAGCGCCCTTTTTCTTATCCTCCAGGGTCGCGTTCATAAAGTCGCATCTTCCCCCCATAAAGCCGTTTGCCAGGTCGGCCCCCTGCAGTATGGCAGCGGAGCGGAACATCTCATGGACCTGGATGGCAGCCTTTGCCTGGGCCACCGCATTGACGTTGAAAGCGCCCTGGGCAAATCCATGTTTAACAGAAGCCTCCATGAGAGGCCTCAATGGAATCAATGTCATATTTTACCTTCCTTTTCCGACGTTTCATCCCCTGCAGCGTCATGCCTTTTCCTTAGAACCTGCAAGCCGGATAATGTCTTTTATATCTTCGCGCAGCCGCAGTTCCGCGTACTGTGATAATTTCCAGGCATGGCCCTGGTCCTTCCCCTCAGCCAGCCCCTCTTTCAGATAGTTCACATACTGGCAGCGCACCTGGGTGCCGAAATTGATTTTGGCCACTCCGCTGTCAATGGAGCGCTTCACCAGCTCCTCATCCATACCCGTACAGCCGTGAAGAACAAAGGGTATATCTGTAAACTTCCTGCACTCCTCCAGCACCTCCACCCGGATATCCACAGGGCCGCTGTAAAACCCGTGGGCATTGCCGATGCCGATGGCCAGTGAATCGGGATGGCAGAGCTTAAGATACTGCCTCACCACATCCGGATCCGCAATATTGGATGCGCCTATCTTGTTTCCCCTGTCATCCAAGCGGCACAGCTCGCCGATTTCCGCTTCCAGCGGCACGCCAAAGGACCTGCACACCCTGGCCACTGCCTCTGTGGCAGCCGCATTTTCCTCCACAGGCAGGGCGGAACCGTCAAACATAATAGAGGTGAATCCCAGCTTCAGCATCTCCATGCAGCGCTCAAAGCTGTCCCCGTGATCCAGATGGATTGCAACCGGCACAGATACCTTGCCGGCCATCCATTTTGCCGTCTCATAAAACCAGTCATGGCCTGAATAGGCCCCGGTATTCACATAGTGGGCCAATATAACAGGGGAACGAAGCTCCTCCGCAGCCATACATACGGCCCGTATGATGTCATAGGTTCCCCCCTGGGTATTGATGGCGGGAACCGCATAATGTCCTTCATAAGCCTTCTGTAGCATTTCATAAGTGGTTGTCAGCATGCTTTTCTCCTTCTCAGATGTTCACGATGACTTTCAGATAATCGGACGGGGACTGAATCATATCCTTTATGGTATCCTCCACCTGGTCCAGTTCAATCATTTTTGTTATGATGGCGTCTGTGGGTACCTTGCCCTCGTTTACCAGACCGATGGCCTCCGGGAATTTCCCGTTGGAGTTTCTGGACGGGCACACGTCGATTTCCTTCTGCATCAGGCGCACCGTGTTAATCAATACCGGGTCATGGGGCCATCCCACCAGGGCAATCCGTCCTCCATGGCACACATAATTGTGCATGTTCTCCAGGATCACCGGCGCTCCCGTACAATCAATCATGGCCTCAGGCAGCTTACCGCCTGTCACCTCCCGCAGATATTCCTCCACATTTCCGTCTTTGGAGTTAAAGGTGCATGGTACTCCCAGCTCCTTTGCGTAATCCAGGCGCTTTTGCAGCACATCCACCAGTATGGGGGTTGCGCCGTAATTAATACAGGCAAATGCAGCCATAAGGCCGATAATACCGGCGCCGAACACAACACAATGCTCTCCCCTTGATACCCTGGCCCTGGTGGCCCCGTGAAGGCCGATGGTTAAGGGCTCCACCAGGGCTGCATGGGTAAAGGTCAGTTCATCGGGAAGCTTATATAAAAGCTGCACCGGATGAAGGAAATATTCGGACATCATGCCGTCCTTATGTACGCCGCGCACATGGAGATCCGCGCAGTTATTGAAACGCCCTGCCGCGCACATATGACACTTGTTGCAGGGTACATAGGGTTCCAGGGCCACACGGTCTCCCGGCTTTAACCCCTTGTCATTCTCCCCGATTTCCTGGATGATGCCCACGCCCTCATGGCCCAGCCCGTTAATGGGATAGCGCATGGTGGGGTTCACTCCCCTGTAAGCAGTCACATCCGAACCGCAGATACCGCACATTTCCATCTTTACGATTGCCTGTCCTTCTTTCAGCTCCGGCATAGGCAAATCTTTTATCACCAGGTTTCCTGGCTCCGGCAGACATAATACCTTCATGTTTTCAATCCTCCTGATTCTATATTTCTACCACCATTTAATCTTGTCAGTTATATAGTTGCGGTATTGGATAAATTGGGAGGATGTGATATCCCTGGGTCTTGGCAGGTCAATCCGTACCTCCTCCTTTATCTTCGCCGGCTTGTTGCTGAGAATCAGCACGCGCTCCGCCAGATACACGGCTTCCTCTATGTTGTGGGTGATGAATACCACTGTGCTCCCCAGTTCCTTCCACAGACGTATAACCTCATCCTCCAGATAAAAGCGCATCTTCACATCCATCTGTCCATATGGCTCATCCATCAGCAGCAGGTCGGGCTGCATGGCAAAGGAACGTCCGATGATGATTCTCTGCTCCGCTGATACGGACAGCTCGCCCGGATAAGCCTTCCTGAACTCCTGAAGTCCCATCAGATCCAGTATCTGGTTCACCCTGCGGTCGATTTCAGCCTTGGGAATTCTCTTAATCTTAAGTCCATAGGCCAGGTTGTCCTCCACGGTCAGCCACGGAAGGGCGCTTGGCTCCTGAAATACAAAAGAAATGTTATGTTTGCGCGGGTCCGCAGGGACCCCGTCTATATACAGATCGCCCTCGCTGGGCATATGAATCCTGGTAAGGCAGTTTAAAAATGTGGTCTTTCCGCAGCCTGTAGGCCCTACTACACACACGAACTCGCCTTTACGGATATTAAATGACATATCGTCCAGCACCAGCAGGTCGCCGAATCGCTTTGTAAGATTCCTGACCTCGACTTTTATGGGCCGGGTATCCTCTCTTTCAGGCATTTTTGTCCTCCTATTAAATTGCTAAATCAGTGTTGTCGGAAATAACCGTACGCAGCTTCAGGAATTCCCCGCTCACCATATCCCTTGGCCTGGGTATGCTGATGGGATATACTTCCTTTACCGTGGCCGGACAGTCGCTGAGCAGGATGATTCTGTCTCCCAGATAGCAGGCTTCCTCTATATTGTTGGTGACAAATATGACGGTACGCTTTTCCTTTTCCCAGATTCTTAAGATTTCCTCCTGCATCTGATAGCGGGTCTGGGCGTCCAGCTGTCCAAAGGGCTCGTCCATGATTAACAGCTTAGGATCCGCCGCATACGCCCTGGCGATTCCCACCCTCTGCTTCATGCCGCCCGACAGCTGGGTGGGATAGGATTTTTCAAATCCCTTAAGGCCCACCAGCTCTATGTAATGCTGTGCAATCTCCCTGCGCTGTCCCTTGGACATGCCACGGAATTTAAGGCCCAGCTCCACATTTTCCATAACCGTCTTAAAGGGCATCAGAGCCAGCTTCTGAAATACCATGCTGATTTCCGGGTTTACGCCCTTCCACTCCCTGCCGTTGTACACTACCTTTCCTTCGGTCTGCTGCTCCAGTCCTGCAATGATGTTGAGCAGCACGGTCTTGCCGCAGCGCCCCGGTCCCAGGATTACCAGGAATTCGCCGTCGTTTACATCAAAGCTCACATCCTTTATGGCTGTAAAATATCCCTTATCGCTGAAAAACGTCTTGGATATCCCATTTATTTCCATTCGTTTATTTAGTTGTTCCACGGGCACACCACCTTCTCAAGTTTTTGAAGCCCCAGTGACAAAAGGGCGCCAATAATTGCAATGGTTATGACAGAGACAAGTACCAGGGCCATATCGCTTCCCTGCCAGCCTCTGGTCACCAGTGCTCCCAGTCCTTTCTGGGCTCCTAACATCTCAGCCGCCAGCACCGTTGTCCAGCCTGAGCTGACCGAGGTCCGTATTCCGGCAAAGATGGAGGGCAGGGCTGTGGGGATAACGATATCCGTCAGTATCTGCCTGTTATTTCCGCCAAATACATGGCCTACATCCAGATTGATTTTATCCACCATCTCAATCCCCGTGGAGGTGTTGATGACTAACGGCACAAAGGTTCCGATGAACACCAGCAGCACCTTTGGAAATTCTCCGATGCCGAACCACATGATTACAATAGGAATCCAGGCAATGGGAGGAATGGGGCGGATGACCTCAAATATACTGCCGAAGAATGCCTTGCATTTTTTATTCCACCCAATGAGAATGCCGAAGGAAATACCAAAGGCCCATGCGATAAGCAGTGCCATGAGTACACGCCTTAAGCTGGCCCATGCATGTCCTGCCAGGGAGGTCTTTGCAATGGGTTTGGTAAATGTTTTCACAAAACGCGCCCATACGTCGGCCGGGGCGGGCATCAGCTCCGGGTGACTGCCCGAAAACAGGACCCAGCCCACGGCAATCATCAGGATTGCCAGTACAGGCAGGCCGTAGTACAGGACGTTTTTCAGTGTTTTCTGCTGTTTGCTTGCTACATCCATATTCCTTACTCCCTCCTACCTGTTTACCTTCCAGCGCAGGAAATATTTTTCCGCCCTGGACAAAAATCCTGAAAGAATGGCTCCGATAGCGCCAATCACCACCATACCCACGATTACAATATCCGGGCGGGCCACTGTACGGCCAATCTGAATCATATATCCCAGTCCCGCGCTGGCTGCCAGCATCTCTGCCGCCACCAGGGTGGACCAGGAATTTCCCAATGCCACACGGATTCCGGCAAATACCATGGGAAGGGAGGAAGGCACCCCCACTTTCCAGAATATCTCCGCATTGGAGGCCCCGAAGGTCCTGGATACATTGATTAACGTCTTGTTGGTCAGCTTTATGCCTGTATAGGAATTGATGACGCACGGCACAAAGGCGGTAAAAAAGATAATGAGAGCCTTTGCCTTCAGCCCAATTCCCATCCACACCACTACAAGGGGTATCCAGGCAATGGGGGGAACCGGCCTCACCAGCTCAAAGATGGGACGGATGAAACGGTCCGCATAGGTCCACCAGCCCATGACCAGCTCCAGGGGAACGCCGATGATGATGGCTGCCAGGAAACCGGATAAGGCAACCTGGAGGCTGGCCAGTATATTCACCCAAAGGACGTTGCCGTCAGGGGCCTTATTCGCAAACTTATACATCAGGGTCTCAAAAATCTGAGTGGGTGCGGGAAGCATCCTTTCATTGACAAGACCCAGGCTTACTACCAGCTGCCACACGGCCAGAAGCGTGATGATGCCTGCCGCGCTTAACAGGGCGTAATTCAGGCCTTCCTTTGATTTCTGCTTTTTCCACGCCAAAAGGCCAGCCTCTAATTTCTCATTTCCAGTTGCCATATCGGTATCTCAACTCCTTTTTAATTTGCGGTTTCGGTCAGAACCTCATTTAACAGCTTTCCATCTGTATGTCCCACGAATCTCTCCTGGTCGCCTTCCTTATAGTTGCCCACGCTGATGAAGAAATCAAGTACGTCTAAAAGCCTCTGGTCCATAACTGAATGGTCGGAACCCTCTGCCTTGTCATTTAACATGCCGCATGCCTCCTGAAGTGTGTAATATGTATCGGCCTCCAGATATTTTGCGGTTGTCTCCCTGTCCATGGAGCTTCCGTTCTCATCGTTCATGTCCACGCAGTAGTCAATGGCCTTTTCCTTGTTCTCCTTCATCCAGTCCATGGTCTTAAAGTACACTTCCATAAACACCTTCATGGCCTCATACTTATCCGGATCGGCATAGCTGTTCTTATTTGCCACAAAGCTGCACATCAGACCGGAATCCGCCATGGGACCGCTGGCCACAGGTATATACTTATCGGATTCAGCCAGCATCTTGAAGGTTCCCCCTGCTCCTGTCAGCACACACACGTCGCCTTCGCCTGCCAGGAATGCACTGTAAGCCGTAGCCGGGTCCATGGCGATAAAGTTCACATCGTCAACCGTAAGTCCAAAGCCTTCCAGTACCTTAATCAGCACATACTGGGTAACGCTGCCCGTGTTGCACAGGATGGATTTTCCTTTCCAGCTGTCCGCATCCCCGTAGATCTCATCGCTCAGACTGTTATGTCCCTTGCCGGCCTTCACGATATCTGAATCATTTCTGGCAAATACATACTGTGTTCCGTCGTCCGTATTACTGGATCCAAGGACCAGCGCATCGTATCCCAGAACGCCGGCAAACACGCCGCCCACGCCGGTGCAGCCGATATCCCAGCCGTCAGATGAAAGAGATTCCATCTGTACCGGGCCGTTGGTGAACAGCACCTCCTCAATATCCAGTCCTTTTTCCTTAAACCAGCCTTCCTGCTCCGCAATGTAGATAGGAAGATAATTAAGGCTGCCCCCAATGCCTGAGACCGTAAGCTCGTAACTCTTGTCCGCTGTTTTGCTGTCACCTGTTCCCGATGCCTCAGCCTGTGTATCCGCTTTCTTGGATTCTGAACCAGCTCCGCAGCCTGATACCATCCCGGCACACATGACTGCTGCCATTGTGACTGCCAATGTCTTTACTAATGATTTTCTCATAACGTTTGACCTCCTGTCCCCAAATGGTTCTCTTATTTTTGTTACATGTTTTTGCGTAATAAACAGCCTCCTTTATCCTTTATAAAAGTTGCATATTTTTATCATTATTTTAGTTAAATAGTTAACATTTACATCAATCAAGCAGCATGTATTTGCGGTACACTATTTATTTTTGACTATTTATTACCCAACTTGCAAAGTCATTATAGCAATATGACCATTTCAAGGCAAGGCAATTCAAACCAAACGTTTGCGTACCAAAACCCTTTGAAAAAACATTGATATTCCATGATTCTGCCCTTCTTTCCCTGGTTTTTCCCGGGCATTTTTTTACGCAAACGTTTGTGTATTATTTTATAGTATTCCATGTCCATTTTTTGTATACTAAAGGCAAATAGATTGAAACATTTGCCTTCAATGCCCCGTAAGAGGAGGGTAGACATGACTTTAAAAGAAATCGCCCGGGAAGCAGGGGTATCCATCTCCACCGTTTCCCGGGTCATAAACAAAAACAGCACCAATGTTGCCAGCAAGGAAGTCCAGGACCGCATCTGGGAGATTGTCCGCCGCACCGGATATACTCCCAACGCCACGGCCCGCAGTCTGAAGACAGGCGCAGCTAAAGCTGCTGACTCCCCCACCCGCTCCATTGCCTGCCTTTACGCCAGGGCCGAAGATTCCAACTCAGACCTGTTTTTCTCCACACTGGCCCGCAGCATCGAAAAGGAAGCCTTCAAACACAACTACGTGTTAAAGTACTCCTTTACCGGCATTGACATTCACCACCCCAATACGTTCCGCCTCATAACGGATAACCATGTGGACGGCGTGGTGGTTCTTGGCCGGTGCGATAAACAGACCCTGAGCTTTTTAAAGAAATACTTTAACTGCGTGGCCTATACAGGGCTCAACCTGTTGGAAGCCAAGTACGACCAGGTGATCTGCGACGGGTACCAGGCCAGCCTGGCCGCCATGAATACCCTCCTTGGACTGGGCCATACGAGAATCGGCTTCATAGGGGAAACACAGTTTGAGGATAGGTACACAGGCTACTGCGCTGCCCTTAGCGCCCATAATCTGAGGCCGGCCAAGTCCTACATCGTCAACGTTCCCCTGTCCTCCGAGTGAGGATACAAGGGGGCCAAGGAGCTTCTGTCCCGCAAAACCGACGTGTCCGCCGTATTCTGCTGCAATGACAACACAGCCATAGGCGCCATGAGGGCCATCAAGGAAGCCGGTCTGGTGATTCCGGACGACCTCTCCGTCATCAGCATCGACGACATAGACACAGCCCAGTATCTGTCCCCCATGCTCACCACAATCCACATACCCGTGGAAGAGATGGGACAGATGACAGCAAAAATCCTCATTGACCGGATTGAGGAAGGCCACAAGCTTCCTATCAAGATGAACCTTCCCTTCTATCTGGCAAACAGGGAAAGCTGTGCCCCCTACGCCGAAAAGACGCAGGGCCCGGAACATGAACATACAATGCCAAGAAAAGAGGACTAAACCATGCTTATTACACTTACGGATTCCAAAACAACTGCTGTCATTGACTCCACGGGCGCCCAGCTCATTTCCCTGAAGGATGCTTCCGGCTGTGAATACATCTGGCAGCGTGACGCGAAATACTGGAAAAAATGCTCCCCTCTCCTGTTTCCCGTAGTAGGCAACTGCCGGAATGACAGGACTATACTGGAGGACCGCATATACGCCATTGAAAAGCACGGATTCTGCCGTGAAAGGGACTTTGATGTGTCACAGAAGTCCCCAGCAAAGGCAGTATTTTCCATGGATGACACACCGGACACACACAGGGCATACCCTTACGCCTTTTGCCTCTCCCTGGCATATGAGCTGAAGGACGGCATTCTGTTTATGGAATATCAGGTGGAAAACAGAGACCAGCGCGACATGTGGTATGCCATCGGCGCACACCCGGGATTTAACTGTCCCATGGAGGAAGGCTTTGCCTTTGAGGATTACCAGCTGGTATTTGAAAAGGAAGAAAACACCGTCAGCATCCCTTACGATTTGGATCAGCTGCACTTTTCCCCCTCCAAACCGGGAACCAGGCTGAGGGGCCGTACCCTTTCGCTGAAGCGCGAAATGTTTAGAAATGATGCCGTATTCTTTGACAAGCTGAATTCCCGGGCGGTATCCATCCTCAATCCTGCCACCGGCCACGGCGTGGAGGTGGGGTTTCCCGGCTTTGAAACCGTTGCTTTCTGGACCTTATATCCGGAGCCGGCCCCATACCTCTGCGTAGAGCCCTGGAACGGTTCCGGCATCTATGAGAATGAGGACGACCAGCTCTCCCATAGGCACCACATACAGCATCTCTGTCCAGGGGACAGCTGCAGCTATATCATGACCATACGAATCCTGGGATAAATTTTCTCCAAATTAAATAATCATACTATAAAACCGGCTCTGCAGTCCATTTCCCTAAGTGCAGATCCGGTTTTATCCTTTGAATTGCGTACGCGCCCTATTCCGCGGATACCCCTTCTAAAACTAAGCAGTTTCTACGTCATCCCACAAGCAGAATTTTTAAAAATTCCACAATGGACACAGCACCTGCGTATGCTGTCATATGCAGGGAGCGCAGCTGTCATAAGAGATGGATTTAAACCCTTACTTTTGCTATACTCAGTTATATCATACCGCCCTTTATCCCCCACTATTTAACCTGCGAATTTCCCCGGCTAATCATTCGACATTTAGCGACATAATTTATCGTTTTTTGTCGTCCTGTCTAACTTGATAAAACCCCCATACCCGGTTTAACTTTACAGGAGTCAAACGATATCTGGAGGAATCATCATGAAATACGAAAGAGAAACCTGCAACCTGCTCCGGCGCCTCGGCGTCAACAACTCCTACGTAGGGTTCCGCTACACAGTTTATGGTGTCATCCGCGCTATTGCCAATCCGGAACTGCTTATCTACATTTCCAAAGGGCTTTACGTGGAAATATCTGCGGAATATCATACATCCATTGGCTGTGTGGAACGCAATATCCGCACCATCATCAGCACCATATGGCTGCATGGAGACCGTACTCTTCTGAATCAGGTCTTCGGCTTTGAGTTGGAACAGAAGCCTCGAAACGGCGCCTTCATTGATGCGCTCTCTCACTATGTTGTAGAACACTATTACGACTGATTCTGTAAAATATATTTAGGGTATCCGTCTGCTTATTCTAAGGGCATAATTTTACAAAATCATAAAAAGAGAAGAGAGGGCAGGCCCGGTGACCATCGGGTCTGTTTGCTGCGCTCCTATATAGTGTCTTTTTAGAAATAAAAAAAGCCCTGCAAACACAGGACTCTTACGTATGCGGCTAACAGGACTCGAACCTGCACGGTTTCCCAATGGGACCTAAACCCATCGTGTCTGCCAATTCCACCACAGCCGCAAATATAAAAAAATGCGGGTGGCCGGACTTGAACCGGCACGGTATCGCTACCGAGGGATTTTAAGTCCCTTGTGTCTGCCTATTCCACCACACCCGCAGATTGTTACATGACACAGCTATATGCAGATATAAAACAAATGGGGCCTACAGGGCTCGAACCTGTGACCCTCTGCTTGTAAGGCAGATGCTCTCCCAGCTGAGCTAAGACCCCAAATTGCATATGTTGTATCGCATTATAAAATGCAAACGACCCGGAACGGGTTCGAACCGTCGACCTCCGCCGTGACAGGGCGGCGCTCTAACCAGCTGAGCCACCGGGCCATTATTTAGATAATATAGTTCTCATTCTGCTTTAGTTAGGAAGAGTGGACCTTCGGGGACTCGAACCCAGGACCGACCGGTTATGAGCCGGTTGCTCTAACCAACTGAGCTAAAGGTCCGAACTATATAATCTCTAACATTGTTTACTGTTTTACAGTAAAAGCCGATGATCGGACTCGAACCGATAACCTGCTGATTACAAATCAGCTGCTCTGCCAATTGAGCCACATCGGCGTATCATAAACTGGTCAAATGACCCCAACGAGATTCGAACTCGTGTTACCGCCGTGAAAGGGCGATGTCTTAACCGCTTGACCATGGGGCCTGAATAAGGTAGTGGTCGCCATGGACTTCCACTAAAACTCCCCGAGTAGGACTTGAACCTACGACAGCGCGGTTAACAGCCGCGTGCTCTACCGACTGAGCTATCGAGGAATAAAATGATACGCTTATTGCACTTTGCGCTGACCAAATCATTATACAATAACTTTGCCAAAATTTCAAGCACAATTATAACTTTTTACGTACCCTCAAAACCACATATTGAATTCCGATTGTTTACAAACCTTTTTCCCTTAACCTTCTGGATAAGCCCTCGACCGATTAGTATTAGTCAGCTCCGTACATTACTGCACTTCCACCTCTAACCTATCTACCTCGTCGTCTTCAAGGGGTCTTACTCGCTTTCGCGATGGGATATCTCATCTTGAGGGGGGCTTCACGCTTAGATGCCTTCAGCGTTTATCCCGTCCAGACTTGGCTACCCTGCCATGGCCTTGGTAGGCCAACAGGTACACCAGCGGTCTGTCCATCCCGGTCCTCTCGTACTAAGGACAGCTCCTCTCAGATATCCTACGCCCGCGCCGGATAGGGACCGAACTGTCTCACGACGTTCTGAACCCAGCTCGCGTACCGCTTTAATGGGCGAACAGCCCAACCCTTGGGACCTGCTACAGCCCCAGGATGCGATGAGCCGACATCGAGGTGCCAAACCACTCCGTCGATGTGAACTCTTGGGAGTGATAAGCCTGTTATCCCCAGGGTAGCTTTTATCCGTTGAGCGATGGCAATCCCACTTTCATACCACCGGATCACTAAGTCCTACTTTCGTACCTGCTCCACCCGTCGGTGTCGCAGTCAAGCTCCCTTATGCCTTTGCACTCTTTGGATGGTTTCCAACCATCCTGAGGGAACCTTTGAGCGCCTCCGATACCCTTTCGGAGGCGACCGCCCCAGTCAAACTCCCCGCCTGACATTGTCCCCCGCCCGGGTCACGGGCGCAGGTTAGAAACCCAATATCGCAAGGGTGGTATCCCAACATTGGCTCCACACAGACTGGCGTCCATGTTTCAAAGCCTCCCACCTATCCTGTACATGCAATACCGAATCCCAGTATCAAACTGGAGTAAAGCTCCATGGGGTCTTTCCGTCCTGGCGCAGGTAACCAGCATCTTCACTGGTATTTCAATTTCACCGGGTGCATTGTTGAGACAGCGCTCAAATCATTACGCCTTTCGTGCGGGTCGGAACTTACCCGACAAGGAATTTCGCTACCTTAGGACCGTTATAGTTACGGCCGCCGTTTACTGGGGCTTAAATTCAAAGCTTCGCTTGCGCTAACCTCTCCTCTTAACCTTCCAGCACCGGGCAGGCGTCAGCCCATATACCTCACCTTACGGTTTTGCATAGACCTGTGTTTTTGCTAAACAGTTGCTTGAGCCTATTCTCTGCGGCCACATCTCTGTGGCACCCCTTCTCCCGAAGTTACGGGGTCATTTTGCCGAGTTCCTTAACAATGCTTCTCCCGCCGGCCTTAGGATTCTCTCCTCATCTACCTGTGTCGGTTTACGGTACGGGCATGTATCACACAATAGCGGCTTTTCTTGACAGCCGGAATCACACACTTCGCTACTTTAGTTCGCTGCGCGTCACGTCTTCGGATTGCACGGCGGATTTGCCAACCGTACTCCTACCTCGCTTGCCCCGGTATTCCCATTCCCGGGATGTGTTGTCCTTCTGTGTCCCCACAGTTCTGATGATACATGGTACAGGAATTTCAACCTGTTGTCCATCGACTACGCCTCTCAGCCTCGCCTTAGGCCCCGACTTACCCAGAGCAGATCAGCTTTACTCTGGAAACCTTGGATATTCGGCCTGGAGGATTCCCACCTCCATCTCGCTACTCATTCCGGCATTCTCTCTTCTTAACGCTCCACGGCTCCTTATCGGTACCGCTTCTCCGCACTAAGAATGCTCCTCTACCAATGTACTTACATACATTCCTAAGCTTCGGTGTTGTGTTTCAGCCCCGGACATTTTCGGCGCAGGACCTCTCGACTAGTGAGCTATTACGCACTCTTTGAATGTGTGGCTGCTTCTGAGCCAACATCCTAGTTGTCTTTGAAATCCCACATCCTTTTCCACTTAACACACACTTTGGGACCTTAGCTGTAGGTCTGGGCTCTTTCCCTTTTGACTACCCAACTTATCTCGTGCAGTCTGACTCCCATACATCATTTATGCGGCATTCGGAGTTTGATATCCCTTGGTAAGCTTTGACGCCCCCTTAGGAATTCAGTGCTCTACCTCCGCTAAACTAATATGAGGCTAGCCCTAAAGCTATTTCGAGGAGAACCAGCTATCTCCGGGTTCGATTGGAATTTCTCCCCTATCCACACCTCATTCCCACCCTTTTCAACGGATGTGGATCCGGTCCTCCACGGAATTTTACTTCCGCTTCAACCTGGACATGGATAGGTCACCCGGTTTCGGGTCTGCCTGTACTGACTTGACGCCCATTTGAGACTTGGTTTCCCTTCGGCTCCGAGCCTTAAGCTCTTAACCTTGCCAGTACCGGCAACTCGCCGGACCGTTCTACAAAAAGTACGCGGTCGCACCTTAACGTGCTTCCACAGCTTGTAAACACAGGGTTTCAGGTTCTTTTTCACTCCCCTCCCGGGGTCCTTTTCACCTTTCCTTCACAGTACTATGCGCTATCGGTCACTAAGGAGTATTTAGCCTTGGAGGGTGGTCCCTCCGACTTCCCACAAGGTTTCTCGTGTCTCGTGGTACTCTGGATCCTGCTGCTTCCTATTGTTTTCGTGTACGGGGCTTTCACCCTCTCTGGCCTGACTTCCCAGACAGTTCCACTAACAAATCGGTTCACGTTTGCAGTCCATAACCCCAGCATGCACGCACGCTGGTTTGGGCTCTTCCCATTTCGCTCGCCGCTACTTTGGGAATCGATGTTTCTTTCTCTTCCTCCGGCTACTTAGATGTTTCAGTTCACCGGGTTCCCTCTGCATGGCTATGGATTCACCATGCAGTGACTGAGGTTTGCTCAGCCGGGTTTCCCCATTCAGATATCTCCGGATCAAAGGATATTTGCTCCTCCCCGAAGCTTTTCGCAGCTTATCACGTCTTTCATCGGCTCTTAGTGCCAAGGCATCCACCCTGCGCTCTTTATAGCTTAACCAAATGATTTCCCGCCGCGGGTTGCTGCGGGTCCTCTAAACGTCCATAGCGTTGGACGCTTTGGTTCTAGGTTTTCATAAATGCTTTCGCATTTACAAGTTTGTTTTTCCATACAATCTCTTGTATGGCCTCGGATGTCTTGATATTCTGATTTAGAATATACAATTCATTTTTATTCAATATGCGGTTTTCAAGGTACGTTTGGTATGCTTCCGTTTCCTCAGAGGTTTTCAGCACAAGCTTCTTCCCTTTGGTCACTTCAGCAAATGGAGATGGAGATTCGAACTCCTGACCCTTCTGTCTCTTCAACAGCCATTCTTCCAGAAGAATGATATGATATTCATACAGGGCTACCCTTTCAAGGCAATCTCTTATTTAATTTAGATATTACATGGGCTTAAGTGGACTCGAACCACCGACCTCACGCTTATCAGGCGTGCGCTCTAACCGGCTGAGCTATAAGCCCCGGTTAATTCTGCAAAGCTACGCTGTCACATCATTACCTTGCTGTATATGTTCTCAGTGAAAGTAAAACCACTGTTCACTGTAAACTTCTTATAAAATCCGGCAGCCACCTGCTCTCCCATGCCGTCTCCAGCATAGTACCATCGGCCGCTTAGGTCTTAACCATCGTGTTCGGGATGGGTACGGGTGTTTCCCCTAAGCGCATCGGCACCAGAAATTCTTTGTGTCCTTTTCATTGAACACTAGACAGTATATAAAACCCTTACTTCTTCTTCCTTAGAAAGGAGGTGATCCAGCCGCACCTTCCGATACGGCTACCTTGTTACGACTTCACCCCAGTTACCTGCCCCGCCTTCGGCAGCTCCCTCTCTTGCGAGTTGGGTCACTGACTTCGGGCGTTGCTGACTCCCATGGTGTGACGGGCGGTGTGTACAAGACCCGGGAACGTATTCACCGCGACATTCTGATTCGCGATTACTAGCGATTCCAGCTTCGTGTAGTCGGGTTGCAGACTACAGTCCGAACTGGGACGTTATTTTTGGGATTTGCTCCACATCACTGTCTTGCTTCCCTTTGTTTACGCCATTGTAGCACGTGTGTAGCCCAAATCATAAGGGGCATGATGATTTGACGTCATCCCCACCTTCCTCCAGGTTATCCCTGGCAGTCTCCCTAGAGTGCCCAGCTTTACCTGCTGGCTACTAAGGATAAGGGTTGCGCTCGTTGCGGGACTTAACCCAACATCTCACGACACGAGCTGACGACAACCATGCACCACCTGTCTCTCTTGCCCCGAAGGGAAGGCGCCGTTACACGCCGGTCAAGAGGATGTCAAGACTTGGTAAGGTTCTTCGCGTTGCTTCGAATTAAACCACATGCTCCACCGCTTGTGCGGGTCCCCGTCAATTCCTTTGAGTTTCATTCTTGCGAACGTACTCCCCAGGTGGAATGCTTACTGCGTTTGCGACGGCACCGAAGGGCTTTGCCCCCCAACACCTAGCATTCATCGTTTACGGCGTGGACTACCAGGGTATCTAATCCTGTTTGCTCCCCACGCTTTCGAGCCTCAACGTCAGTTATCGTCCAGTAAGCCGCCTTCGCCACTGGTGTTCCTCCTAATATCTACGCATTTCACCGCTACACTAGGAATTCCACTTACCTCTCCGACACTCTAGCAAAACAGTTTCCAAAGCAGTCCCAGGGTTGAGCCCTGGGTTTTCACTTCAGACTTGCTTCGCCGTCTACGCTCCCTTTACACCCAGTAAATCCGGATAACGCTTGCCCCCTACGTATTACCGCGGCTGCTGGCACGTAGTTAGCCGGGGCTTCTTAGTCAGGTACCGTCATTTTCTTCCCTGCTGATAGAGCTTTACATACCGAAATACTTCTTCACTCACGCGGCGTCGCTGCATCAGGCTTTCGCCCATTGTGCAATATTCCCCACTGCTGCCTCCCGTAGGAGTTTGGGCCGTGTCTCAGTCCCAATGTGGCCGGTCACCCTCTCAGGTCGGCTACTGATCGTCGCTTTGGTGGGCCGTTACCCCGCCAACTGGCTAATCAGACGCGGATCCATCTCACACCACCGGAGTTTTTCACACTGTACCATGCGGTACTGTGCGCTTATGCGGTATTAGCAGTCATTTCTAACTGTTATCCCCCAGTGTGAGGCAGGTTATCCACGCGTTACTCACCCGTCCGCCACTCAGTCAATCGAATTCCATCCGAAAACTTCCTTCAATTGCTTCGTTCGACTTGCATGTGTTAGGCACGCCGCCAGCGTTCATCCTGAGCCAGGATCAAACTCTCATGTTTAAAAGTTGATTCCAGGTTTCAGACTACTTAGCTTGGCTAGTTATCTTTAACCTTCATTACTTGGTTTTGTTCTGAATTTTCTCAAATCCAAAGGCCTAAACCAGACCTTTTGTTTTTAGAATTTTCAGGGTTTTACATACTGTCTAATCTTCAATTTTCAAGGTTCTTTGTTGTCGGCTTGTTCAGCAGCAACTTTTATATCTTATCACAGTCGCTTGTGTTTGTCAACAACTTTTTTCATTTTTTTATTTCTTATTCTCTTGCGCTTTTGGTACTCACCGCAGCGCAAGAGATATCTTACCAGATGCTTCAACAAATGTCAACAGGTTTTTTCAACTTTTTTCATTTTTTGCATTTTTCTATATCCAACTTGTTTCAATCCCTATGATTCCCCTGGTTTAACCGGCTTAAATCCGACATGACAGAACGCATAAACAAGGGATTCTTTTTATATTCAGCCATATTACATGCCTCGCATATCAGCTCAAACAGCCTCTGAGTACTTTCTTTCCCCATACCTCCTCTGTATCCTTCTGTACACCTCCTGATCTTGGATATCCTTGAGAGTCCTTCATGAATCATGGCTATCCCTGTTCTTTTGTCATAAACCTTATCCCACGCTGGACAATACACATCAACTTCCTCCAATCGTTCCAGACGCTTTAATGTTTCCTCACTGGCATGAGAGTCATCATAAATCAAAACGTCTGATGGCTCCGGTATGGAATCTCCGGTAAAAAGTATTTTCTGCTCCCTGTAATAAAAACACAATGATTCTCTGGAATGGCCGGGTGCGCCTATTACCTGAATGGTAATCCCAGGTTCCAGGCACAGCAGATCCCCGTCAGACAAGATACGGTCCACCGTAACAGAACCATCCACCAGACTATAAAAGCCAGGTATGGGCCGTTTCTCATATTGAAGATCTATATCCTCAATCCAATCCCGCTCTCCCCTGCTGGCATATACGCAGCAGGAATACATTTCCTTTATGGTTTTTAGGGCACCAATATGGTCCGGATGGGAATGGGTCAACAGTACAGCATTTATATTTTCTCTGTTTTTTCCAATTTTATGTATATATTCCTCAATTTTTTTATCACATCCTTTTACCCCTGCGTCAACCAGGTAACATCCTTTCTTTCCTGTTATGATATACACATAGACATATCTTGTGATTTCAGGTGTAATATTAAACTGAACGCGCAGCTGATGAACTCTGTCATTTATCTTCATTCCATTCTCCTCTCTCTCTTACCACTGTTATCCCCATACATCTCCTCTGCCGTGACAATAATGGCCTGGCTGTCCACTGTATTTTCCCTTTTACTCATGATTTTTCTGTATTTCTCTGAGGAAAAACACCGGTCTATGCTCTCCCTGTCCGGAAACCATATCATAATGAAGCGGTCCGGATGCCAGTCTTTCCCTATATATTCAATCCCTTCGCTCCTCACCACATACCTTCCTCCGTGTTCTTCCACAATAGGCCTGACCCGTTTTATGTAATCGTCATAATCTGCCCGGTCCTTTCCTGGCTCCAGGAAAACAGAAATAATAAAGTAACAGCTCATATCTTCTCCTTTCTACGCAAGTATCCACTTGCATAACTGTTAAAAATAAATGGCACCGTATGGTACCATATATTTATGCATTTACTTGGCCACTCCATGGACAAACGCATCTACCATTTTAATAATATACTCATCTGCTTTCATCTCAGTCAGGCCGCTGCCAAAAGAGGCCTTAAAAAATACAAATCCAAAATTCAACGACAAAAACATCATGGCCATACTCTCGTAATCATCCGATATGAGCTTTCCCTTCTCATACATTTTCCTGAAATATGCCGTAACACCGGTTTTAAAGACCTGGGGAATGGCTAAGATCCCTTCCCTTGTATCCTCCGCCAGCTCTGGTGTACGCAGTCCCAGGGAGAGCTTAACAAATTCCGGCGTGACCTTTTTCATATAAATACGGGCAAATTGGCACAGGTCCTCTGTCAGATTACCCGTCTCAATCATAAAATCATCCGGTTCCAAATCCGGATGCCATCTTTTCTGTCCCATGGCCTGAAGCACAATTTCCTTCTTCCCCTTAAATTTTCTGAAGATAGTACACTCGTTCACCCCGGCACGTTTTGCGATATCCTTTGTAGTGGTAGCTGTATATCCTCTCTCCACTACAAGTTCCATGGCTGCATCTATAATATTCTGTCCTGTCTGGTCCATATCACCCTCCCCAAAGCGCAAGTGTACACTTGCATCATACAATAATCCCATCTCCCTGTCAAGGCTTCCTGTCACAAAAAGGTCAAGCTGTTCATTATTCCCTCCGTATCCAGGGACGATATAGAGCCGCCGAACATAACCATCTGCAGTCTGTCTCCATTGATTCTGGCATAAACCTTCAAAAATCCGGGTATGCCCAGGGAAGATGCATCCATATAGTGATAACTGTACCAGAGTCCGTTTGAAAGCTGACTGGTTGTCTTGGTCTGGGGTGTCCCCAACTCTGCTTCCACAGCTGCGTCCAGTACGCTTTCCTGGTAGGTGTATACCAGGTCTGCATATCCGCCAAAGTCCGCGAGGGATTCTGACATGATGCAGATAAGGCTGCTGCCGTCCACACTGGTCATATATATTCCCCTCTCATCAGAGGAATGAAATACAAATTCTTCGGGAACTGTGAGAAGCACATTACCAATCTGTTTTATTGCGCCGCTGTCCTGGCCCTGCTCTTGCACACCTGTCAGCTCCTGTTGGGGCACCTCTGCCTGTTCCTGCATCTGCGCCTGAACCTCTTGCTGCATCTGCACCACTCCGTCCTCAATCCAGGCCCCCTGCATGTCAACGCTGTACCCATCTGGTGTTTGGGTGTTTTGGAGGCAATAGCCATCCTCATTAAAATAATAGCATCTTCCGTCTATCCAGGACCATTCGCTTTTTACATACGTGCCATCCTCATTCTGATACCACCAGCCGGTATCGTCCTGCCTCCACTGGCCTGCAAACGCGCTCATACTCAAAGCTACAGTGGCCAGCAGCACCGCAATTACCATCATCCAGCATTTTTTCCTACCGGCGGTGCTCTTATCCGCGGCTCTTTTATACACAGCCCTCTTATCCTTTATCTTCATATCAGTTGCCCTCCCTTAGTCTTATACTTCCAATATACTTCTCTTTTCCAGGGACAAGAACCTAAAATCAACTTAAATTATACGTAACAGTTCCATGCGCCGTCCTGAACAGTTACAATTATACTTCTGGATGGAAAATATAAAAACAAAAAAACCGGAGCACCCTGTATCATAAAATCACAAAGCTCCGGTTAAACAACAAAAAAGCGCGAGACGGGATTCGAACCCGCGGCCCCCACCTTGGCAAGGTGGTGCTCCACCCCTGAGCCACTCGCGCATAAATGTTATCATTATATTTTCAAAGTCGGGGTGACAGGATTCGAACCTGCGACCTCCTGGTCCCAAACCAGGCGCTCTAGCCAAGCTGAGCCACACCCCGTCATCACCGTGTACATAAATATATCACAGATGATATTAAATTTCAAGTACTTTTACGTACCCTCAAAACCACATATTGAATTCCGATTGTTTCACAAACCTTTTTCCCTTAACCTTCTGGATAAGCCCTCGACCGATTAGTATTAGTCAGCTCCGTACATTACTGCACTTCCACCTCTAACCTATCTACCTCGTCGTCTTCAAGGGGTCTTACTCGCTTTCGCGATGGGATATCTCATCTTGAGGGGGGCTTCACGCTTAGATGCCTTCAGCGTTTATCCCGTCCAGACTTGGCTACCCTGCCATGGCCTTGGTAGGCCAACAGGTACACCAGCGGTCTGTCCATCCCGGTCCTCTCGTACTAAGGACAGCTCCTCTCAGATATCCTACGCCCGCGCCGGATAGGGACCGAACTGTCTCACGACGTTCTGAACCCAGCTCGCGTACCGCTTTAATGGGCGAACAGCCCAACCCTTGGGACCTGCTACAGCCCCAGGATGCGATGAGCCGACATCGAGGTGCCAAACCACTCCGTCGATGTGAACTCTTGGGAGTGATAAGCCTGTTATCCCCAGGGTAGCTTTTATCCGTTGAGCGATGGCAATCCCACTTTCATACCACCGGATCACTAAGTCCTACTTTCGTACCTGCTCCACCCGTCGGTGTCGCAGTCAAGCTCCCTTATGCCTTTGCACTCTTTGGATGGTTTCCAACCATCCTGAGGGAACCTTTGAGCGCCTCCGATACCCTTTCGGAGGCGACCGCCCCAGTCAAACTCCCCGCCTGACATTGTCCCCCGCCCGGGTCACGGGCGCAGGTTAGAAACCCAATATCGCAAGGGTGGTATCCCAACATTGGCTCCACACAGACTGGCGTCCATGTTTCAAAGCCTCCCACCTATCCTGTACATGCAATACCGAATCCCAGTATCAAACTGGAGTAAAGCTCCATGGGGTCTTTCCGTCCTGGCGCAGGTAACCAGCATCTTCACTGGTATTTCAATTTCACCGGGTGCATTGTTGAGACAGCGCTCAAATCATTACGCCTTTCGTGCGGGTCGGAACTTACCCGACAAGGAATTTCGCTACCTTAGGACCGTTATAGTTACGGCCGCCGTTTACTGGGGCTTAAATTCAAAGCTTCGCTTGCGCTAACCTCTCCTCTTAACCTTCCAGCACCGGGCAGGCGTCAGCCCATATACCTCACCTTACGGTTTTGCATAGACCTGTGTTTTTGCTAAACAGTTGCTTGAGCCTATTCTCTGCGGCCACATCTCTGTGGCACCCCTTCTCCCGAAGTTACGGGGTCATTTTGCCGAGTTCCTTAACAATGCTTCTCCCGCCGGCCTTAGGATTCTCTCCTCATCTACCTGTGTCGGTTTACGGTACGGGCATGTATCACACAATAGCGGCTTTTCTTGACAGCCGGAATCACACACTTCGCTACTTTAGTTCGCTGCGCGTCACGTCTTCGGATTGCACGGCGGATTTGCCAACCGTACTCCTACCTCGCTTGCCCCGGTATTCCCATTCCCGGGATGTGTTGTCCTTCTGTGTCCCCACAGTTCTGATGATACATGGTACAGGAATTTCAACCTGTTGTCCATCGACTACGCCTCTCAGCCTCGCCTTAGGCCCCGACTTACCCAGAGCAGATCAGCTTTACTCTGGAAACCTTGGATATTCGGCCTGGAGGATTCCCACCTCCATCTCGCTACTCATTCCGGCATTCTCTCTTCTTAACGCTCCACGGCTCCTTATCGGTACCGCTTCTCCGCACTAAGAATGCTCCTCTACCAATGTACTTACATACATTCCTAAGCTTCGGTGTTGTGTTTCAGCCCCGGACATTTTCGGCGCAGGACCTCTCGACTAGTGAGCTATTACGCACTCTTTGAATGTGTGGCTGCTTCTGAGCCAACATCCTAGTTGTCTTTGAAATCCCACATCCTTTTCCACTTAACACACACTTTGGGACCTTAGCTGTAGGTCTGGGCTCTTTCCCTTTTGACTACCCAACTTATCTCGTGCAGTCTGACTCCCATACATCATTTATGCGGCATTCGGAGTTTGATATCCCTTGGTAAGCTTTGACGCCCCCTTAGGAATTCAGTGCTCTACCTCCGCTAAACTAATATGAGGCTAGCCCTAAAGCTATTTCGAGGAGAACCAGCTATCTCCGGGTTCGATTGGAATTTCTCCCCTATCCACACCTCATTCCCACCCTTTTCAACGGATGTGGATCCGGTCCTCCACGGAATTTTACTTCCGCTTCAACCTGGACATGGATAGGTCACCCGGTTTCGGGTCTGCCTGTACTGACTTGACGCCCATTTGAGACTTGGTTTCCCTTCGGCTCCGAGCCTTAAGCTCTTAACCTTGCCAGTACCGGCAACTCGCCGGACCGTTCTACAAAAAGTACGCGGTCGCACCTTAACGTGCTTCCACAGCTTGTAAACACAGGGTTTCAGGTTCTTTTTCACTCCCCTCCCGGGGTCCTTTTCACCTTTCCTTCACAGTACTATGCGCTATCGGTCACTAAGGAGTATTTAGCCTTGGAGGGTGGTCCCTCCGACTTCCCACAAGGTTTCTCGTGTCTCGTGGTACTCTGGATCCTGCTGCTTCCTATTGTTTTCGTGTACGGGGCTTTCACCCTCTCTGGCCTGACTTCCCAGACAGTTCCACTAACAAATCGGTTCACGTTTGCAGTCCATAACCCCAGCATGCACGCACGCTGGTTTGGGCTCTTCCCATTTCGCTCGCCGCTACTTTGGGAATCGATGTTTCTTTCTCTTCCTCCGGCTACTTAGATGTTTCAGTTCACCGGGTTCCCTCTGCATGGCTATGGATTCACCATGCAGTGACTGAGGTTTGCTCAGCCGGGTTTCCCCATTCAGATATCTCCGGATCAAAGGATATTTGCTCCTCCCCGAAGCTTTTCGCAGCTTATCACGTCTTTCATCGGCTCTTAGTGCCAAGGCATCCACCCTGCGCTCTTTATAGCTTAACCAAATGATTTCCCGCCGCGGGTTGCTGCGGGTCCTCTAAACGTCCATAGCGTTGGACGCTTTGGTTCTAGGTTTTCATAAATGCTTTCGCATTTACAAGTTTGTTTTTCCATACAATCTCTTGTATGGCCTCGGATGTCTTGATATTCTGATTTAGAATATACAATTCATTTTTATTCAATATGCGGTTTTCAAGGTACGTTTGGTATGCTTCCGTTTCCTCAGAGGTTTTCAGCACAAGCTTCTTCCCTTTGGTCACTTCAGCAAATGGAGATGGAGAGATTCGAACTCCTGACCCTTCTGTCTCTTCAACAGCCATTCTTCCAGAAGAATGATATGATATTCATACAGGGCTACCCTTTCAAGGCAATCTCTTATTTAATTTAGATATTACATGGGCTTAAGTGGACTCGAACCACCGACCTCACGCTTATCAGGCGTGCGCTCTAACCGGCTGAGCTATAAGCCCCGGTTAATTCTGCAAAAGCTACGCTGTCACATCATTACCTTGCTGTATATGTTCTCAGTGAAAGTAAAACCACTGTTCACTGTAAAACTTCTTATAAAATCCGGCAGCCACCTGCTCTCCCATGCCGTCTCCAGCATAGTACCATCGGCCGCTTAGGTCTTAACCATCGTGTTCGGGATGGGTACGGGTGTTTCCCCTAAGCGCATCGCCACCGGAAAATTTTAAGCACCTTTTAATCAAGGACTCAATAATACATAAACCCCTACTTCTTCTTCCTTAGAAAGGAGGTGATCCAGCCGCACCTTCCGATACGGCTACCTTGTTACGACTTCACCCCAGTTACCTGCCCCGCCTTCGGCAGCTCCCTCTCTTGCGAGTTGGGTCACTGACTTCGGGCGTTGCTGACTCCCATGGTGTGACGGGCGGTGTGTACAAGACCCGGGAACGTATTCACCGCGACATTCTGATTCGCGATTACTAGCGATTCCAGCTTCGTGTAGTCGGGTTGCAGACTACAGTCCGAACTGGGACGTTATTTTTGGGATTTGCTCCACATCACTGTCTTGCTTCCCTTTGTTTACGCCATTGTAGCACGTGTGTAGCCCAAATCATAAGGGGCATGATGATTTGACGTCATCCCCACCTTCCTCCAGGTTATCCCTGGCAGTCTCCCTAGAGTGCCCAGCTTTACCTGCTGGCTACTAAGGATAAGGGTTGCGCTCGTTGCGGGACTTAACCCAACATCTCACGACACGAGCTGACGACAACCATGCACCACCTGTCTCTCTTGCCCCGAAGGGAAGGCGCCGTTACACGCCGGTCAAGAGGATGTCAAGACTTGGTAAGGTTCTTCGCGTTGCTTCGAATTAAACCACATGCTCCACCGCTTGTGCGGGTCCCCGTCAATTCCTTTGAGTTTCATTCTTGCGAACGTACTCCCCAGGTGGAATGCTTACTGCGTTTGCGACGGCACCGAAGGGCTTTGCCCCCCAACACCTAGCATTCATCGTTTACGGCGTGGACTACCAGGGTATCTAATCCTGTTTGCTCCCCACGCTTTCGAGCCTCAACGTCAGTTATCGTCCAGTAAGCCGCCTTCGCCACTGGTGTTCCTCCTAATATCTACGCATTTCACCGCTACACTAGGAATTCCACTTACCTCTCCGACACTCTAGCAAAACAGTTTCCAAAGCAGTCCCAGGGTTGAGCCCTGGGTTTTCACTTCAGACTTGCTTCGCCGTCTACGCTCCCTTTACACCCAGTAAATCCGGATAACGCTTGCCCCCTACGTATTACCGCGGCTGCTGGCACGTAGTTAGCCGGGGCTTCTTAGTCAGGTACCGTCATTTTCTTCCCTGCTGATAGAGCTTTACATACCGAAATACTTCTTCACTCACGCGGCGTCGCTGCATCAGGCTTTCGCCCATTGTGCAATATTCCCCACTGCTGCCTCCCGTAGGAGTTTGGGCCGTGTCTCAGTCCCAATGTGGCCGGTCACCCTCTCAGGTCGGCTACTGATCGTCGCTTTGGTGGGCCGTTACCCCGCCAACTGGCTAATCAGACGCGGATCCATCTCACACCACCGGAGTTTTTCACACTGTACCATGCGGTACTGTGCGCTTATGCGGTATTAGCAGTCATTTCTAACTGTTATCCCCCAGTGTGAGGCAGGTTATCCACGCGTTACTCACCCGTCCGCCACTCAGTCAATTAAAAATCCATCCGAAAACTTCATTTTAATTGCTTCGTTCGACTTGCATGTGTTAGGCACGCCGCCAGCGTTCATCCTGAGCCAGGATCAAACTCTCATGTTTAAAAGTTGATTCCAGGTTTCAGACTACTTAGCTTGGCTAGTTATCTTTAACCTTCATTACTTGGTTTTGTTCTGAATTTTCTCAAATCCAAAGGCCTAAACCAGACCTTTTGTTTTTAGAATTTTCAGGGTTTGTGTATTATTCAGTCTTCAATTTTAAAGGTACGATGGAAGCATTGCTTCCGACCGCAGAAGGAGGGATTTGAACCCTCGCGCCGCTACTAACGACCTACTCCCTTTCCAGGGGAGCCCCTTCAACCTCTTGGGTACTTCTGCTTGGTTGAATCTTGTTTCATATTCAATTTATATTCGCAGGCAAATCACTAAAACTCGTCTGCAGCGGAGAGGGTGGGATTCGAACCCACGCGCCCTTGCGGACAAACGGTTTTCAAGACCGCCTCGTTATGACCACTTCGATACCTCTCCGAACGCGCTTTTCCATTTTACAGAAGTTTCGACGTTTTGTCAAGTACTTTTTTTATTTCTTCAAAACTTTATTTTTCTAAGTTTTGTGTTTTGCTGCTGTTCTCAGCGGCAACTCGATTAGTCTATCATGTAATTCGACAGATGTCAACATTTTTTTTAACTTTTTTTCTGCAGGTTGAATTTTCCAAAATTAGGAAGATTCAACCTGCGTTACCAACTGTTATTCATTCCAATTCCTGGTAAACCTCTTACAGGTCCTTATCCACGGCCCAGCGGTCCAGCTGCTTCAGGAATCTTCTATCCTCTGAAACTACCTTGACTGGTTTTTTGTAATCTATAGCCATCAGTCCCAATACGGATTTTCCGTCTGCAATCTGATTATCCATTGTATGTACTCCAATATCCAATGGAGAAGCACAGGCCAGATGCATAAAATCTCTTAAATCATTGGATGTGTACAGCATAATTTCACGTACCATATTGATACCTCCTTATTCGGGCATAGTATAACATTTTAGGATAAAATATACAATATCCAATCATGATTTTATATAATTCCATTGAGTCAGAGCAGTACGCAGCTCATCCTTTTCTGCTGCCGCCTTTTCAAATGGCTGTCCGCTCATCACAATCTCAATCGCCTGGCGCATTGCCCGAGCCCCTGCTGCTGCACCGCCTGGATGTCCCTGAACGGCTCCCCCTGCTGCCAGAACCACATCTTTTCCCACTTCCCGGATATACTTTTCCACCATCCCCGGATGGACTCCCCCTCCTATGGACGGCATAGAGGGCTTAATGTCATAGAAAGGAAGCGTGAGCTGGGCTACTGTCTGCATATACTTTTGATGGAGAAGCGGATAGCCGCCATAGGGTGTATTGATCATTACAATATCAGCTCCAGCAAGCCGTGCAAGCTTTCCCACAGCAAGGGGAGAGGCCATTCCATTCATGGCTCCTTCAAAACACATTCCAGTACCTGCCGAATGTCCCAGGATAGGAAGAACCGTATGCTCCGCCACATGCTTAAGCACGCTGTATCCCATGGCCGCAAAATTAATCATCAGTCCATCTGCACCGGCATCCTCTGCGCGTTTTACATTTTCCATAATTTCACCTGCGCCGCTGGTTATGTTCACAAAATATTTTACCCGCTCCCCTGTCTTCTCATAGGCCGCCTCAGCCGCCTCTCTATATGCCCTTACCCGTTCTTCGGGCTTGCTGTAAACAGGATTTCCAAACAATTCATCGTCCTTTATAAAATCCACACCTCCCAGTGCAGTCTCATAAAATATCCTTGCCCCCTCTTTCGGAGTCAGTCCTGTACACGGCTTGATCATATTCAACAAAATCGGCCGGTTACTTATTCCGGCAAACTTCTGAATTCCTTCAATCCCATACCGCGGTCCCCTGAATTTGCGGACAAACTCCTCCGGAAACTCTATATCTAAAAGTTTTACCTGGGCTGAGGTGGAGGCATCGTTGCCTAAAAGGGCGGTAATAAGCAGCGGCAGGTCTGTACCAAAGTTTACAGCAGGATAGGCAATCTGAATCAGATATTCTCTCTGGTCTCCGGTAATCTGAGTAGCCAGATCCAGGGAAGGCACATCAAATACGTTCACCACCTTCCCCATATATTTTTCGCGAATCTCCTCTGTAATTCCAGGTATGGGAATCCATGTTCCAATGGTCTGCCCCACTGCAAGGGCTGCCGCTTTCTTAAGGACATCCACTTCCTTCGGCAGACTGATATGATATGTTGCTACTGCATAATTTTGTTTGTGTACTGTCTCCGATAATGTATAAAGTAAAGAATCCATCTTTTCTCCTTTAATCCGCAGCGCTCATATGCCTGACAAAACAAAAGAGCCCGGCATCCTGTTTCGATGCCCAAGCTCTGTTATCACTCTCTGATTCTGCTATATACTTATATCACGATTTACGCATTCTCATGAAAATACACATCCAAAGAGTAAGGAATATTCTCCGTTCTCTTCTTCAGATTCTGAGCCAATAAATGACTGATTCGTTCGCTGTCCCGTTGTTTCAAGGCATCCAGATAACTCTGGTGCTCTTCAATCATCCTTTCCCTGGATTCCCGGCCTTCCAACAGTTTCTGACCGTAAATCAATTTAAAGAACGACAGATTATCCCACAACGATTCTATCATCGCACAGATTCTGTCCAGCTGGCTGATTTTATAGATTGAAAAATGGTACAACCTATTCTGCTGATACACATCAATTGCATCAAGCTCCTCCTGCCTGACAATACGAATATATTCTGCGTGAATCTCTTTCAGGTTTTGGATGTCTTCATCTGTAATCTTCTCACAGGCATACTTTGCTGCTACCGGCTCCAATGCCGTTCTGGCTATATATATCTGCCGTACATCATCCTTTGTCAATGTCACAAGCCTCGTCCCTGCATATGGAACAGACTCCGCAAGCCCTTTCTTCTCAAGATTGGCCAAAGCTTCCCGAATCGGCATCCTGCTGACTCCCAGCTGGGACGCCAGTTCCTCCGTGTTAAGCTTATCACCCATTGACAGCTTACCGCTCATAATCCATTCCATCAGCTTGTCCAAGGCCAAGTCCGGAAGCTTGTTATGCTGAAGCATTCCCCTGTCCAGATCATTCATTGTAATACGCATATTAGATTTCATATAGCTCTCACCTAAGTAATATTTACAAGCCAAGCTTCGAAACGGTCACTTTTAAAATCGCCACTTGCGCGGTTTCTTCAATTAATTCTGCTGTATGCTCTGCATTAATTGCATCTTTTCCGACTGCCACTAAGCCATGATCTACCAGTAAAAATCCGGGCAAATCCGGGTTCTCTCTATATATATCTTCCACCATTGGGAAATACTCTTTCTTTACCATCGCTGCCGGAACATCTAACGAAGGTAAATCCGCGCTCATCTTGAGCTGGGCGTGCCACGTGGTCCTCTTTAAGGCCTTTCCTGTGGATGCCCATGCAATCGAATACGGTGAGTGTGTATGTACAACAGCATTCACCTTGGGACAAATTCTATATAGCAAGCCGTGAAGTAAAGCCTCTCTTGTAGGTTTTCCTTCCCCTTCTACTAGATTTCCATCGAAATCCGTGATTACAAATCCGTCCGGCGTACTGTCAATAAAAGAGCTGCCGCTTGCCTTCACAATCATCAAATCTTTCCCTGGCACCCTGGCACTCACATTGCCGCCGCTTCCGGTTTGTATACCTCTAGTATATGCTCTTTTGCAGGCTATGACAAGTTCCTCTGCAATTTTTTTAACATCTTCTGACATTTCCTGGAACGCCCTCCTTGTCCTAATATTGTATTTCATCACCTATCACAGCATGCTCTTTCAGTTCGTCCACCATATGGTGGGCGGCCTGAATGCCCCATTCCTCTGTATCCAGATTTCCTGGTATTGTAATGATTTCCACATTGGGATTTCTGATTTCCTTTAACTGGCGAATGATAATATCATCCACCTCTTTATAATAAAGCGCCTCGCCCTTGCGTGTATTATGGCGCATTCCGTCTGTAGGAATCAGAAGTTTTACCGGGTAATCAATTTTCTCAATCCGCGCAGCAAATCTTGCTGTTGTAATCTCTGCTTCATCCGGAAGCAGCTTGATATGAGCCGTATTGGCGTTATGCATCATATAGATTCTTTCGTCCATGCGGGGCGGAAACTCTCCCGCCTGAAAATCAATAAAATCCAGGCCGCCCACGCTGACCACCAGAGGCACCTTTTTCTCCACCCCCCGGACAAGACGGTACTTTGCATCTTCCCCATAGGAAAAACCGCCTTTAAAATACTCCTGTGTAATCTCATGGGTTGTTAAATCCAAAATTCCGTCTATCAGCCCGTCCGCCGCCATCTGCTCCATGATTGCTCCGCCTGCACCGGTGGAATGAAAACCGATAGGCTCTATACCAAGCCGTTCCAGCTCATCAATGGCAGCACACGCCCCTGTGTTCGTAATCCCCATCAAAGTCACGCCCACAACCGGCTTATCGCCTTTTTTCAGGACCTGGCCTGCATGTTTCACCATTCCCGCACAGCATGCACATGCATTTGCCATGATTTGTCTCGTCACTATGTTAAGTCCGGTAAAATCGCATATGGATGGAATCGTTACTATATCCTTTGCCCCTACCACACTTTCAAAAGTTTTGCGGCCTGATGCCACCGTGGTTGCCATGACTTTTGGGAAACCTATGGGAAGCCGCTTCATGGCGTTGGTGGCCATGACCGTATTCTGAAGGCCTCCTGCTGAAAGGATTCCGTCAATCTTCCCCTCTGCATACAGTTTCTCCACATACGACGCCACTGCCTCCATCATAAATGTAATCTTCTCACCCTTTGTCCTGGGTTCCAGCTCAGCCCACTCTGTCCCTGCTGCTTTGGTGACATCTTCCCTGGAAACATCGTATCCATAAGACGGATTGGGGCCTGTGGCCACGTTAATTACCATGGCTTTCATTCCCTGGCTCTCAACCTGCTCACGCATGTATGCAATCTCTCTGTACTTGGTATCACAGCTTCCTATGATTGCGATTGTATTCATCACTATTCCTCCAATACGATATTGTGAAGACCATCCCCAACAGTCTCCACAATATCCCTCATGGGCCCCGCGTTTTCACAGGTGCGTCTTCACAGATGCTTATTCACATTACTTCTGGCTGAAGTACTTTGTTTTTGCCTTTGCAGCTGCTTTTTTTGCATCTTTATCAATAATCGCGCCCTTGTACTCATCAAATACAAAGTCCGTGTCCTTAAGCCCGATTACCGGAAGTCTGTTTTCATGGGTATCTTCGTATTTCTCAACTGCTGCGGATAAGATAATATCATGGGCAAGCAGAAGATGCTTATGAGGGTCAACCCCAGCCTCATGGCAGCGGCGGACCGTATCGCGGATTGTCTGCCATGCGGCCACTATATCAACATAGCGTCCCGGAGGGCAGATATCATAGTGAAGCTCATCCTGCATGGTCTGGGGAGCATCAATGTTGCCCATAACGAATACAGAATCCCCCACACAATAGTACGGTCCGTCTTCTGTTTCAACCACAACCGTCATATGTCCGGGGCAATGTCCGAATGACTCATATACACTTACCCCTGGTGCAATCTGTGCCTCGCCCTTTACTGTCTCAAAACGTTCTTTCACTCCCGGCTGGTCATATGGCGCAATGAATTCATCATTGCAGGTCACGTCTCCATCTTTGGCGATAATGGGTCTGCAGTATGATTTGTAATGAAGGGGGATCGGGTTATGGGCATAGTCCCACTCTGTCTCATGACAAATAAAACGTGCCTTTGTAAATTTTTCAAGATAAAATACATGGTCCCAGTGCAGATGCGTAAACAGTACAATATCAACATCAGATGGCTTAAAGCCAACCTGGGCCAGCCGTGATTCAATGTCATCAATTCCCGGTCTCTGCACAGATGGGCCATGGTGATACTTATCGGCATGCTCCGTCCAGGACATACCCGTGTCAACCAGAATCAGCTGGTCTCCGCCTTCAATTAAGAATGTGAAATCCGGAAGCTGGTCCGAGTCATTGGTAATTCCCAGCTTTTCTACAAATTTTTTACACGAAAAATGATACCAGTACTCCAAAGGTTTGGTCGGAATATAACCAGAATTAAGTGGTCGGATTGTTAATGGCATATTAATTTTCCTCTCTTTCTCTTTCATGAATTATCTATCTTAAAACCGCCATGGGTTTATCCCCCAGGCCGTTTTAATCCCTGTTTATATGCGGCAATTATGCTGCCTTGCTTTCCTGTCTTCTCTTGCTGTACGTGTCGAACAGCACCATGGCAATGATTACAATACCGATTACCAGCCCCTGCGCATAGGAGGAAATCCCCTTCAGGTTCATTACATTTACAATAATTGTAAGTATCAAGGCTCCTACCACAGTTCCAAGTACTCCGCCTTCCCCTCCCAGCATGGAGGTTCCGCCTACAACCACTGCCGCAACGGTCTGCAGTCCGTAACTGTCTCCCATGGCTGCATCTGCTGCATTTAACCTTGCCGTCATCAGCATGCCTGCAAGGCCTGCGCACATGCTGCACATCATAAATGCAGATAACATAACTTTTTTTACCGGAACCGCCGCGTATTTGGCAGCCACAGGATTTGAGCCATATGCGTACACCTGACGGCCGTAGGTGGTTTTCTGAAGCAGGACATATATCAGGATGACAACCACCGCCGCTATGATAATCAAATTGGGCACAGGACCCGTATACCCCACACCTATCTGGGTAAAACCCTTGGGAAGGTCATATATGACCGCCCCCTGCATGACCAGGACCGCAAGTCCGCTCATGACCCAGTTGGTCCCGTAGGTAGCAATAAAGCTGGGGAGAATTCCGGCTAACAGCCCGTTGATGACTCCCACTACCAGTCCAATGAGAATTCCCAGAATAAAGGCTGCCGGAATGGGTACACCATTTTTAATGCACTGGGCACAGATACATCCGATGAATCCGGCGGTTGCTCCCACCGATAAATCCATACCGCCTGTCAGCAGTACTGCCGTCAAGCCGGCGCTGAGCACCAGCAATACACTGGCCTGCCTGAATACTGTGATAATGTTGTCGACGGTCCTGAAATTTGGGGCGG
The DNA here is from genome assembly GCF_002234575.2 of Enterocloster bolteae. NCBI lineage: Bacteria > Bacillati > Bacillota > Clostridia > Lachnospirales > Lachnospiraceae > Enterocloster > Enterocloster bolteae. The sequence continues at coordinate 5,564,223 of NZ_CP022464.2, forward strand.
CAATTGCGGAAAAGATGACCAGGATGATTAAACCTATCAGACTGTAAAATACTTTTGAATTCCTTATCTCTTCAAATATTTTCTTTGCTTTCATGTCCCTATCCCCCCTATTCCTTTGAACGAGTACGGACAACCGCATCAATGATAATGGCCATCAGAACGATAGAACCAATGATTGCATTCTGCTTAATTGACTGCACACCCACTATGTTCAGACCATTTTTGATGACTTGTATAAGAAGCACACCAAAAATCGTGCCTGTAACGCCGCCTTTTCCTTCACGCAGAGAGGTCCCTCCCAGAAGCGTTACTGCCACTGCCTGGAATTCCCAGCCCGTGGCTGCCGTAGGCATACCTGCCTCAATACGGCTGAGTGTGATGATCCCGGCAATTCCGGCAATGAACCCGGCAAATGCATATGTCTTAATCAGGCAGATAATGGGATTGATGCCTGCAAGCTGCAGTGCCTCCCTGTTACCGCCCAGTCCATGGATATTGGTTCCAAACCTGGTCTTATTCAGTACCACCCACACCATGATAAATACCAATACAGCGGCCCAGACCATAAGCGGTATTCCCATAATCATGGTCTCTGTAATGATACGGTATGTAAAACTTGGAAAATAGATAGAAGAGCCTGCAGCCAACAGTAACGAAAGGCTGTTCAGTATATTCTGCATTCCATAAGTCGCGATGAAGGGAGGAATACTTCCTTTTGCAACAATCACACCATTCGCCACACCAATGAGTGTAGTGGATAAAACGGCGAGCAGCATTGCAGCCGGAAGCGGGATTCCCCTCAGGGCCATCCACACAGTAAATACGGTTACAAAGCTGACCTGCGCACCAAGAGACAGGTCGGTTCCCTGCGTCAGGACGATACATGTCTGCCCAAATGCAACAATCATTAACGGGGTTGCCTGAATCAGCACATTTTTAAAGTTCATCAGCGTAAGATAGTTGGGGCTCATAACACTGAAAATCACAATCAGAACAACCAGCATATAGGCTACCGGAGGCAGACTTTTCATTCTCTGCACAATCTTATTCCTCTGCATGCTCAGCACCTCCTGCTCCCAGCATCATCCGCGCTCCAATGACCTCGGAATTGAATCCGTCTGTTCCTCTGATGACCTCGTCCACGATTTCGCCCTCATGCATGATATAAATGCGGTCGCTCATACCAATTACCTCGGGAAGTTCGGAAGAAATCATGATAATTGCCTTACCCTCTGCTGCAAGCCTGTCCATCAAATGATAGATTTCCAGTTTTGCAGCCACATCAATACCACGGGTGGGCTCATCAAAAATCAGAATTTCCGGGTCAAAACTCAGCCATTTTGCCAGTACCACCTTCTGCTGATTGCCGCCGGACAGATATTTACATGCTTTATTAACGCTGGTTGTAGCGATACGAAGCTGCTTCTTATATCCCAGCGCAACTTCGGTAATTTTCTTTTTTGAAATAAAGAAGTTAGGGAATATCTTCTTAAGGCTGACCGCCACCATATTAAGCGCAATTGACTCATCCAGAGCAAGCCCCTGCTTCTTGCGGTCCTCGCTTACCAGACCTATTCCAATTCTGACAGCCTGCACAGGCGACTTTGGAAATACCTGGCTCCCCCGTACGTAAACTTTTCCAGACTTAATCTTCTCGATTCCATAAAGCAGCTCGGCCGTCTCAGTGCGGCCTGCCCCCACCAATCCGGCCAGGCCCACAATCTCGCCTTTTCTAACGGTAAAGCTTACATTTCTGACACGCCCTTTATAATCGCACAGATTCTCTGTTTTAAGGGTAATCCCTTCATGCTCATTCTCTGTACGCGCATAGACTTGTTCCACACTCCTGCCCACCATCATGTTGACCAGTTCCTCGTTGGTGCAATCGTTGATTCCCACCGTATTAATCTTAACCCCATCCCTGAGAATCGTGATTCTGTCCCCAATCAAGGGGAACTCCTGCATCCGGTGGGATACATAGATAATACCGATCCCCTCCGCCTTTAGCCTGTGAATCTGTGCAAAGAGGGAGTCCACTTCTCTTTCCGACAAAGTTGCGGTGGGTTCATCAAACACCATAATTCTGGGATTAAATGAAAGCGCCTTGGCAATTTCCACCATCTGCTGCTCTGCTATGCTTAAGTTCTTTACATAATCTTTGGGATTCATGTATTCACAGTTCAACGCCTTTAAAAGCTTTGCAGCCTCTTCTTCCATCTTCTTATGGTCAATCAAACCCAGTTTGGTCTTATATTCCCTGTTAAGAAAAATATTCTGAGCAACGCTGATATACGGCACCAGCGTAAACTCCTGATATACTGCTACAATTCCCCTGGCAAGAGCCTCCTTGGTCCCGTTAAACTTAACCACCTGGCCGTCCAGCCGGACCTCCCCTTCTTCCGGTTTATATGCGCCGAGAAGACATTTTGCAAGCGTACTCTTGCCTGCGCCGTTCTCACCCACCAGGATATGTACTTCCCCTTCCTGCAAATCAAAATCCACATCATCCAGGGCCTTCATGCCCGGAAAAAGTTTGGTGATATGCTTCGCAGTTAATATTGTTTTCCCCATCGTTTCACCCCAATACTTCTCACGGAATTTATTTCCTCTGTATTCGTCCCCGCAGTTTCCTGCGGGGACAAACAGGTGAAATAGTTCAGTTTCAATTTTGCCGCATTCTACTGGATGACCTTCCACCATGCAATGTTGTCAATGTAATTTTGAACTGTATCGGCAATTACAAGCGGGTCATTTGCTGCTGTGGGAAATGGAATGAACTTGCCTTCCGGTTCTGTCTTATCATTCAGATACTTAACTGCATAGGCACATGCAACAAATCCTGAACCATATGGATCCGTGTTATAGGTAGCGAACATGGTTCCTTCCTTTACGGCATTCGTAGCATCAACACTCCCGTCAAATCCGCAGACCAGTACATCACTCATGTTGGCTGCCGTCAGGGCCTGGACTGCTCCCAGGGCACTCTCATCGTTGCAGGCGATGACTGCATCAATGTCTGTATACTGCTGAATCAGGTTTTCCGTTACCGACATTCCTTCTGTCCTCTTAAAGTTTGCGGTCTGTGAAGCAACGATTTCGATTCCCTCATACTCGGAAAGACCAGTATTAATACCATTTAATCTCTCAATTGCATTTGATGCCCCGGCCGGCCCTTCAAGAATGATGAATTTTCCTTTTCCGCCAAGCTTGTCCGCCACTGCTTTGGCCATGGTGTAGCCGGACTCGTAATAGTCAACGCCTGTTCTGAGGAATGTATCTTCTGCTGCCGGCGTGCCAATGGTCAGCACCAGAACACCTGCATCCTGGGCTTTTCTCACGCCTGTCATGATACCGTTGGAGTCCGCACAGTGTACAATAATTGCATCAACATCCTGTGTAATCATGTTCTCCATCAACTGTACCTGCTCCTCAACCGAGTCCGCAGTCGTCGGTGCCTGTGTGATCGCGGTAAATCCCATGGCCTTCCCGGCAGCCTCCACACCTGCTGACTGAGCCACCATGTAAGGATTCGTTGTGTTCTTGGCAATGTAGCCGATCTTGTAATCCCCTCCCGCCTTGACGCTGGTTGCAATCTGAGCTCCGATTCCTGTGACCGGAAGCTGACTTACATCAAGCACAGTAGCGGCAGACAATCCTGAAGAACTGCTCTTTGTATCTTCTTCTGCCTTTGTCTCCTCTTTCGCACTGCTGGCTGGTGCCTCTGTCGGTGTGCTGCAGCCCGTAAAAAGCATGGCAGACATTGCAGCCGTTAATAAAATTGATACTACTCTCTTCCTCATTTTTTTCCTCCTTGTTTTTTTATGTTATTTTGGATATTGGATTTTGGATACAATCTTCTTGTGATTAATATAGCACTTCCAAATTTGCTTGTCAATATTAAATAGTATATTCTTGTTTATTGTTTAATTTTTGTATATAGTGCACATCACTCTTCTGATTTTTCTGTCAATAATTACAATTGTCATTTTTTTATCAGGTATGTGGATATTTTTTATGGGATTAATTTATGAGTTGTATATAGACTGAACGAAAATGCATCTGAATCAGAATGATAAAAAGGGGATACAGGTTATATTTTATCCTGTATCCCCTAAACCGGGTATCCTCACCTACACAATGGAATTTCTCAGCACTTCGGCCATTAAAAGGTCCTCAGGCGTCGTAATCTTAATATTGGCATAACTGCCCATTACCATATGCGCCTTCACCCCCATCTGCGCCTCCACCACCATGGCGTCATCCGTTATGCCGGTGCAGTCCTCCTTCATCTGGCGGGTAAATGCCTCCACAATCAGGGGCACGGAAAAGACCTGGGGTGTCTGTGCCTGCCATACCATGCTGCGGTCCGGGCTGGACTCAATCATTCCCTCCCGGTTCACCAGCTTGATGGTATCCTTTACGGGCATGCCCACCACGCAGGCATTGCATTTGCACACTGCCCTGTATGCCCGTTCAATGATTTCGCCGGTGACAAAGGGGCGGGCCCCGTCATGGAGAAACACGTATCCATCCTGTCTGTCCCTGGCAACGGATTCCTTCTCCCCCTCTTCCCGGTCCATAAGGGTACAGAGCGCCTTCCATACGCTCTCGTACCGCTCGCCGCCTCCGGCGCCTATGGTACTCACCTTCTTCAGGCCATACGCCTCCACGATCTCTGTTCTCACATATTCCATATGCCCTGCATCTGTCATGAGTATGATTTCATCTATCACAGGAGAGGCTTCAAACACCTCCAGCGCATAGGCCACCAGCGGCTTGCCGCCGATTTCCATGTACTGCTTTGCCGTATTCCCGCCCATGCGGCTGCCCTTCCCTGCTGCCAGGACCACAGCCGTACAATATTTCTTTTCCATTGCAGACCTCTTCTTTCGTCCTTCCCGGACCGGAGTCCATTTGTTCCTTACATCCCCGCCGACTGTACGCTCCGACCCAATTTTCAAATTTCAGACAGGCTCTAGCGTTCACCCAGCTTCAGATTGGGAATGGCATTCAAATCCCACCCGGATATATTTCCCTTTAAATATTCATAGTAGGCAGCCGTCCCGATCATGGCTGCATTGTCCGTACAGAAAATAGGGGACGGATAATAGAACTGAATCCCGTCCTTCTCACAGGCTTCTGCCATGGCCTTTCTCAGCGCGGAGTTGGAGGCAACACCGCCGGCTATGGCCAGCTTCTTATATCCAAATTCATGGGCTGCCAGTATGGCGCGGCTTACCAGAGACTCCACCACGGAATTCTGGAATGAGGCCACCAGGTCAGGCACATTGATTTCTTCCCCGGTCATACGGGCGTGGTTGATGTGGTTCAGTACAGCTGACTTTAGTCCGCTGAAGCTGAAATCATAGGGAGCCCCCTCCACCTTGCCCCTGGGGAACTGGATGGCATGGGGATTCCCCTCTTTTGCAGCCTTATCGATCTTAGGCCCGCCGGGATATCCCAGGCCCACGGACCTTGCCACCTTGTCAAACGCCTCTCCGGCCGCATCGTCCCTGGTCCTGCCGATGATTTCAAATTCCCCGTAGTCCTTTACAATCACCAGATGGGTATGGCCTCCCGACACAATGAGACAAACGAAAGGCGGTTCCAAATCCTGGTTCTCAATAAAATTAGCGGAAACATGCCCTTCTATATGGTGCACTCCAATCAGAGGCTTTCCTGCTGCATATGCAATGGCCTTTGCCTCTGCCACCCCTACCAAAAGAGCGCCTACCAGACCGGGTCCGTAGGTCACACCGATTGCCGTAATATCCTCCAGAGCCACCTGCGCTTCTGCCAGGGCTCTCTCAATCACATAATTGACCGCCTTTATATGCTCCCGGGAAGCTATCTCCGGAACCACGCCTCCATAAACCGTATGGGTGGCAATCTGGGATGAAATCACATTGGACAGCACGGTCCTTCCGTTTTTCACCACTGCCGCGGCCGTCTCGTCGCATGAGCTTTCAATTGCCAGTATCAAAACATCCTCTGATGCCTGTCCTATCATAGTATTCTCTCCACTTCCACGTATCCTCCGGTACCTCGTACCGCGCTATCAGTCCTCATCAAATTCCAGCTCCGCTGTCCATCCGTCCCTGGCAGCCTTTGCCCTTGGGAAAATCGTTCTGACTTCCTCCATATACTCCTCGGGCTTGGTAAGGGAGGGGCTGTAATGGGTAAGCCACATCTGTTTTGGATTAGCCTGCTTTGCAAGGGCCGCCGCTTCATAAAACGTCATATGCTTATATTCCCTGGCCTTGGCTGCTTTTTCTTTTTCCCCGTACATTCCCTCGCAGATAAAAAGGTCTGCCCCGGCTGCATACTCTGCAATCACCGGCACCGGCCTGGTATCTGTGCAGTATGTCACCTTAAGCCCTCTGCGGTCCGGCCCCAGCACCATATCCGGCGTCAAAAGCCGTCCCTCATGCTCTATCTCCTCGCCCTTTTGCAGCCTGCTCCAGAATTTCTGGGGAATCTCCTTAGACCTGGCCCTCTCCACGTCAAAACGTCCGGTACGGGGGATGGTGATGGAATAGCCGTAACACAGCACATTGTGGTTTACCCTGTAAGCATCTATCACATAAGGGCCCATCTGTATGCGTTCCCGGTTCTCCGTAAGCTCCACAAAGCGCAGTTCAAAGGGCAGTTCCGGCGCAATGGTGCGCAGCGCTCCCACCACCCGTTCCAGCCCCTTGGGACCAATCAGGGTCAGCGGCTCCACCCGCTCCGCATTGCCCATGGTAAGTAAAAGACCGGGAAGGCCGCTTATATGGTCCGCGTGATAATGTGTAAAGCAAATGATATCTATGGGCTTGGGACTCCATCCCTTTTCCTTCAGGGCCACCTGGGTCCCCTCACCGCAGTCAATAAGCAGATTGCTGCCCGAGCACCTTGCCATCATGGATGTGAGCCAGCGGTACGGAAGGGGCATCATGCCTCCTGTTCCTAACAAACATATATCCAACATACTGTAATCCTCATTCTCTCAATATCTTAACTCACAAAATCATATCACACTTTCCTCTTAATAATCAAGTATCGCCGGAAAATAACATGGCAGACACAAAAAGTCAGGCGCTTAAGTCAGACGTCAAAAAGGAGCTGCCGCAGCAGCTCCCATATTTATCTGTAACAGTTACATTTATCTTATATAAATCCTGTCCCGCGAAAGGCTGGATGCCGTCCTACACCAGATGGAGGGGAATATCCTTCTCAGCGATGAGCTCCTGCCATTCCCGGCTCAGCCCGTCATCCGTGACGATTTCATCAATCTCTTCCAGTTCAGCAAAATATCCCGGCCTTACCTGGCCGAACTTGCTGCTGTCCGCCACCAGTATCTTCTGCAGGGATGATTCCAGGGCCGCCTTTTTTGTGACCACCTCATAATTATGCGCGCAGGTCATGCCCAGCTTTTCATGGACACCGGAGGCAGAAACAAACATCTTGCTGGCCCTTGTCCTCCGTATAAGCCCGATTCCCTCAACGCTCTCAAACATCAGGTCGTTCCGGTGGAAATATCCGCCGGCAAAAATCAGGGAAAGCTTCTCATTACCCTGAAGCTGGGACAGGATATGGTAATTATAGCAGAGCACTGTGAGCTGCGTCTGTTCCGGTATATATTTGGACAACACGCCTGTGGTGGTTCCCGAATCCAGAATCAGGATATCCCCCTCCTCAATCATCCCCGCCGCAAACCGGGCGATTCTGTCCTTTTTATCAAAATTGCGGATCTGCTCCGAAGAGTACAGATATTCGTCGTGTTCCCGCGCTGCCGGCTCAGAAGCCTTATTTTCGTAAAACAGACGGTTTTCTTTGAGATAATCAATATCACGGCGGATGGTCATTTCCGAGACCTGAAAGCGGTCTGCCAGCTCCTTAATTGATAATACGGGCGATTCCTTCAGTGTATCCAAAAGCGCGTAAATCCTGAGATCCCTTTTTCCCATAAGTTCTGTTTCCCCTCCTGTCGCAATCCTGCTGCGGCCCATGGGTGCACAGCGTTACGAATCTGACTGTAAAATATTATAATTGTATTTTCAGAAAATGTCCAGATGTTCCTGGCCGTGCTAAAATGTTATATATTGTTTGTAAAATGTTACATCTGCATTTAATTTAACATTTTTTGATAATTTATCTTGATTTTCGTATTCTAAAATGTTAATATATGCTCATAATAACACTAATTAACATTTTTACCAATATGGAGGCCAAAATATGAGAACAATTGTAATTGGGTGCGACAATGCTGCTGTACATTTGAAAAATGAACTCATGGGATTCATGGAGAAAAAGGGATATACTGTGGAGAATATGGGATGCGACAGCACTGAGGATTCTACCTATTATCCCTATGTGGCAGAGAAGGTGTGCCAGGAAATCATAAACAGCGGTTATCAGAAGCACGGTGTGCTGATCTGCGGCACAGGCCTGGGCATGGCCATGACTGCCAACAAATTCAAAGGCATCCGCGCCGGCGTATGCCATGATGTTTTCTCAGCGGAACGTTTAAAACTGAGCAATGACGGCAATGTGATCTGTATGGGCGAGCGGGTGATTGGAGCCGAGCTGGCAAAGCGGATTCTGGAAAAATGGCTGGAACTGGAATTCGTAGACTGTGCATCCACATCCAAGGTAGAGGCCATCAAAGAAATTGAAGGCGAAAATCTCAAATAGCGGAGGCGGCTTGATGAAAAAACTGAATCGGTTATATCTTGGCACAAACACAAAGATGTACAAAACCATTGCGGAAACAACTTCATTTCTAACACAGCTCCGCCGACTGACAGAAGACCTGGCAGACAGCCCCCTCACCCTGTTTGTCATCCCCTCCTTTACCTCCCTGGAGTCCGCCAACAGGATTACATCCGGATCCCACATCCGGCTGGGAGCCCAGAACATGTGCTGGGAGGACCAGGGACAGTTCACCGGTGAAATCTCGCCTGTCATGCTTAAGGAAGTGGGGGTAAGCGTAGTGGAAATCGGCCACTCGGAACGACGCCACGTTTTCAGGGAGAATGACTTTGACCAGGAAAAAAAGACAGCAAAGGCAGCCCAGTCCGGTTTCACTCCTCTGCTGTGTATAGGAGAGACCCTGACCCAGAGGGAATACGGCCTAAGCGGGGAGACCCTGAGCACCCAGTTAAAGGTGGGGCTTCATTCCATCACCACAGAACAGGCGGAGCAGCTCTGGATTGCCTACGAACCCGTGTGGGCCATCGGTGTGAACGGCATCCCCGCGGACAGTGATTATGTGGCTGAGCGCCATGCAGGCATACGGCGGATTCTGTGCGCACGCTTTGGCGAGGAACAGGGAAGCCGCATCCCCATTCTTTACGGCGGCAGCGTGAATCCCCAAAACGCTCAGGAGCTGATTGCGCTACCGGATGTAGACGGCCTCTTTATCGGACGCAGTGCCTGGGACGCCTCTCAGTTCAACCGCATCATACGCCAGGTCATGCCTTTATACATGAATAAATAGCAGGAGGGAAATCATCAATGCACAATCTGCTTGTGGCCCAGTCCGGCGGCCCCACATCCGCAATCAACGCCACCCTGTCCGGAGTCATCACAGAAGCCATGATTCAGGGCGGCATTGACCGGATATATGGGGGACTCAACGGCATTGAAGGCATTTTACAGGAAAAAATAATAGATTTGCTGGATCATATCAATAACACAATGGACCTGGACAAACTGGCCCAAACCCCTGCCGCCGCCCTGGGTTCCTGCCGCTTCAAGCTGGCCGGGCCGGAAGAGGATACTGCCCAGTACCGGGTTCTGATTGATATTTTCCGTAAATATGATATCTCCTATTTCATATACATAGGCGGGAATGACTCCATGGACACAGTGGATAAGCTGGCCAGGTACTGTCGTTCCCAACAGATTGAGGATATAAAAATCATCGGCGCGCCAAAGACCATTGACAATGACCTGATGGAAATCGACCACTGCCCTGGTTTTGCCTCAGCGGCCAAGTATATTGCCACCACCTTCGCAGAACTGGAGAGGGATGTGGCTGTCTATGATTCCTTCGGAGTCACCATTGTGGAAATCATGGGACGCAACGCCGGATGGCTCACCGCCGCCTCGTCCCTATCCAGGGTAAACGGCAGCCGCGGGCCTGATTTTATTTACCTCTGCGAAGTGCCCTTTTCCATCAGCCGGTTTCTGGACGACATACGAAGCCGCCAGTCTGAAAACAGGAATCTGCTGATTGCTGTCAGCGAGGGCATCCGGGATGAAAATGGGACCTATCTGTCTGAACAGACTCCCGGCAACCGTCCCGACCGGTTCGGCCACAGGGATATTGCAGGAACCGGAGGCGTCCTGGCCCAGATTGTCCGCAATGAGCTGGGATGCAAGACCCGTTCCCTGGAGCTCAATCTCATGCAGCGCTGCGCCGCCCATCTGGCCAGCCGCACGGATTTAAACGAATCCCGGCTTCTGGGAGCAAAGGCGGTTCAGTGCGCAGTCCAGGGACAGACCGGAAAAATGGCAACCCTGCTTCGCCTGCCCTCAAAGGACCGTTACCGGATTCAGTTTGCCTCCGCGGACGTGTCTCTGGTGGCAAACCGTGAAAAGACAGTACCCCGCCAGTGGATTAACCGGGAAGGCAACGGCATTACCCGGGAAATGACGGATTACCTGACGCCCCTTATGGAGGGAGAGGTACCGGTGCTGTACCGGAACCGCTTTCCTGAATATTTCACCATATCCCTTGAATAAGAGCCAGGAGCACATATATAAAGCCAGGGACACTTATATAAAGCCAGGGATACATATATAAAGCCAGGGATACATATTAAGGAGAACCGCGTTGGCAGTTCTCCTTATCCCATCCTACAGAAATTCAATCTGTTCTTCCCTGTCCACAGGTATCTTGAAGCCGGAAACCAGTTCATCATAACATTCTTCACACAAATCAAAATGATGGACCTGTCCGTCCTTCTCAGAAAAATAATCCCATGCATGGTCAATACTGATACATCCCTCCCGGATGATTCCATGCTGCACCACCAGCTTTTTTCCGCAGCAATTGCACATTATTGTTTCCAGCTGTCCATTTTTATTGTACCTTTTCATATGAACCCTCGCCTTTCTCTGTCATCGTATCCTTTCATTCATTCCCTTATCTTCCCCTTAAAGAAAAAAGGAGAGGAATGTCCGGTTCCTCTCCATTATATACATAAAATATTCACATTTTAAGTGGTAATTCTTTCATATTGCCCGGTTCCACATGATGATGGCATCCTCGGCCGGATTATGGTAATATCCTTTCCTCACAGCCTCCTGCCTGAAACCATAGGAATCATACAGGTTTCTGGCTCCCAGGTTGCTCTCCCGGACCTCCAGGGCAATGGCCCGGACCCCTCTGGCCCTGGCAAAAGTCACCATGGCATCCATGAGTTTCCGTGCGATTCCCTGACGTCTGTAATGGGGATATACCCCAATCCGCTGTATCTCCCCCTCGTCTGCCAGAATCCGCAGAACCGCATATCCAAGTATGGTTCCGTGGTCAGCATAGACAAAATACGTATCCAGCCTGCTGTCCAGGCCCATGCGTATCAGATTCTCAGACCAGCTCTCCGAAAAGCATACCTGCTCCAAATCCGCCACCTGCTCAATGTCCTGGCCCGTCATGGGGCGAACCCCGCGAATCAGCTCCATTTCCCTGCTCCTTTCTGTTTCCGCAGCAGCCCATGCCTTGAATCAGACCATGTATCAGTTCCTTGTGTCTGCTGCCCTTAATAATCTCCCGGAAGCTTTGCGGCCGCCCCCAGGGCAGACTGCTCCGCCTCTCTCTGGCGTTCAGCCTGGGGCTTTCTCAGATAATCCGGCGTAAACTGCGCCGCCGTCACCACCCGGACGCCCGGGCAGCCCTCTGCATCCAAAAGCGCGTTCATCCCCAGGGCAGCCACGGAGGCAGCCCTCTGCCGGTTCATCTGAGCCGGTGCAAAGGCATGGGGTACGGTCAGCATTTCCCTGATTATATCTTTATATACAGGTACACCGTCTCCCAGAAATATGGTCCGCTCTCCTTTTTTATTGAGAAGTCCTGCCAGCTCCCTCATATCCATGGGCTGCTGCTCCATCACCACCTCCAGGCCGTCCCTGGTATGGTATAGCCCCGTATAGACCTGGCTGCGTTTTGCGTCCATAATAGGACAGATAAGCCCCTCTGCCCCCCACATATTATATGCCATGGCATCCACGGTAGGAACATGGACCAAGGGCTTTTTCAGAGCCAGCCCCAGTCCCTTTGCTGTGGCGGCACCTATGCGCAGCCCGGTAAAAGAACCCGGACCGCCGGCCACCGCTATGGCGTCAATGGTATCCATATCCAGCTCCAGAAGCTTTACTATCTCATCCAGCATAGGAAGCAGGGTCTGTGAATGGGTCTTTTTAAAATCCACTGTATACTCTGCTGTCAATATGTCATCTGTCACCAGGGCCACGCTGGCCACCAGGGATGAACTCTCTATTCCTAATACTCTCATCCTCTATCCTCCACGCTAATCCGCCTGTAATCAAATCCCTTTTCCAGATCCTTTTCAATGGTCACCCAGGTCACCTTCTCAGGCAGTATCTCCTCAATCAGGCCCGGCCACTCGATGAGGCAGACGCCGTCCCCAAAGAAACAGTCCTCATAACCGATTTCGTCCATTTCACTCACATCACCGATACGGTACACGTCAAAATGGTACAGCGGAAGCCGACCGTCCTCATATTGCTGCAAAATCGTAAAGGTGGGGCTGTTCACCGGCCCCTCTATGCCCAGACCCGCGGCAAATCCCTGCGTAAACACAGTCTTTCCCACACCCAAATCACCGCTCAGGCAGACAATCTGTCCCGGCTCTGCTTCCCTTCCCATCTTTCTTCCCAGCTCATATGTTTCTTCCGGTTTCCGCGTCTCGATTACCATTTCCTACCTCTTTCATCCTTACTTTACGCCCTTCATGGTCAGTGAAATCCTCTTCTTGGCCAAATCCACGCTCAAAATCTTTACATCCACGATATCGCCCACACTGACAGCCTCCAGCGGGTGCTTGATGTACTTGTCTGTCATCTGGGAGATATGTACCAGGCCGTCCTGATGAACGCCGATATCCACAAAAGCGCCAAAATCAATGACGTTGCGCACGGTTCCCTTTAGCACCATTCCCGGCTCCAGATCCTTCATCTCCAGAATATCGCTTCTGAGAATGGGCCTTGGCATCTCATCCCTGGGGTCCCTGGCAGGCTTTTCCAGCTCTCCGGCAATATCTCTCAGGGTAATCTCTCCTATACCCAGATCCTGCGCCGTCCTCTTATAATCCTTTATCTTCCGGCTGATTCCCAGAAGTCCTCCTCCGGACAGTTCCTCAGGCTTATAGCCCAGCTTTTCCAGGAGCTTCCCGGCTGCGTCATAGCTCTCCGGGTGGACGCTGGTTCCGTCCAGAGGATTCTCTCCCCCGGTAATGCGCATAAAGCCCGCGCACTGCTCAAATGCCTTTGGTCCCAGCTTGGCCACCTTTAACAGCTGCTTCCTGCTCTTAAATGCCCCGTTCTCTTCCCTATAGGCCACAATGTTCTTGGCCAATGTTTTATTGATGCCGGACACATATTCCAACAGGGAGGCTGATGCTGTATTCAGATCCACTCCCACCTTGTTCACGCAGTCCTCCACCACGCCTTCCAGCGCCTCGCCCAGACGTTTCTGGTTCATATCATGCTGGTACTGGCCCACGCCGATGGACTTGGGGTCAATTTTCACCAGCTCAGACAGCGGGTCCTGGAGACGTCTGGCAATGGATACCGCGCTCCTCTGGCCCACGTCAAAGGCCGGAAATTCCTCGGTGGCCAGCTTGCTGGCAGAGTACACGGATGCTCCTGCCTCGTTTACAATCACGTACTGGACCTGTTCCCTGATTTCCTTCAGCAAATCCACAATAATCTGCTCTGATTCCCTGGATGCTGTACCGTTGCCCACGGATATAAGGGAAATATTATACTTTTTAATGAAATCCTTCAGTATTTTCCTGGATTCCTCCACCTTGTTCTGAGGCGCTGTGGGGTAAATGACCACCGTATCCAGCACCTTTCCCGTGCTGTCCACCACCGCCAGCTTGCAGCCGGTACGGAAAGCCGGATCCCAGCCCAAGACCACCCGTCCCACGATAGGAGGCTGCATCAGAAGCTGTTCCAGGTTCTTTCCAAATACCTTGATGGCGCCTTCCTCTGCTTTTTCCGTCAAATCGCTTCTGATCTCCCGCTCTATGGAAGGGCCGATGAGGCGGCTGTAGCTGTCGGCTGCAGCTTCTTTAAGGATTGGCGTGGTATATGGGTTGTCCCTGACAATGGTCTGCTTTTCCAGATACCCCAGAATCTGCTCCTCAGGAGCCAGAATCTTCACAGTCAGCATCTTTTCATTCTCGCCCCGGTTCAGGGCCAGGATGCGGTGGCCGGCAGCCTTCTTCACAGGCTCCTCATAATTATAATACATCTCATAGACAGACTGGGCCTTCTCATCCTTGGCTGAGGACTGGATAACGCCCTTGTTCATGGTTATATTTCTGATATAGGTGCGGAAAGCCGCGTTATCTGAAATACGCTCTGCCAGTATGTCCCTGGCTCCCTGTATGGCCTCCTGGACACTGGCCACGCCTTTTTCCTCCGATACAAAACCGGCTGCCGCCTTCTCAACAGGCTCAGCTGTCATCTGCATGCTGATAAGGTCGGCCAGGGGCTCCAGCCCCTTTTCCTTGGCAATCATGGCCCTTGTCCGGCGTTTGGGCTTGTAGGGGCGGTAAAGGTCCTCCACAGCCACCAGGGTCTGGGCCTCCTTTATCTTAAGCTCCAGCTCCGGGGTCAGCTTCTCCTGCTCCGCAATGGAGGCAATGACCTGGCTCTTGCGGTCTTCCAGGTTGCGCAGGTATTTTAACCGCTCATCCAGATTACGCAGTACCTCGTCGTCTAAGGAGCCGGTTGCCTCCTTCCGGTATCTGGCAATGAACGGAATCGTATTTCCCTCATCAATGAGTTTGACGGCTGCTTCCGCCTGATGGCGTCCGATATTCAGCTCTTCCGCCAGTTTTTTAATAATATCCATGGTAAACCTCGCATATCTGTAATCTAACTAACTGTTATATTATAGTGCATCCCAACCGCTTATGCAAGTTCTGGCCGAAAGTTCCCCGCATATGGAAAGCTTCTTCATCTGGACAGTGCCGGTAATTCGTGATAAAATAGCCAGGATAGCAGTTACAATATTTCGGCACGGCAGAAACGGCCGCGCCTGACAAAAGAAAGGTCCTTATTCAGAATGATGAATGATACTCATAACAACCAGAAACCGCCTTCCAACAAACAGGGAAAGAACTTCACGTCCTCCGAACGCCTGGGCACCTGTTCCATGATAGCAGGCATTATCGGAATCGTGTGCAGCCTTTTCTATCTGCCCATGTCACTGGCCTATAACCAGACCGCCATGCCCACAGGCCTTGTCTGCGGCGTCATCGGCATCCTCCTTGCCCTCATGGCCAGGAACGCCGATATGAGCCCCAGGAAAGCCTTTAATGCCAGGGCCATTGCAGGGCTGGTATTAAGCGTCATTGCCATCACCCTTACATTTTTCTTTTTCTATGCCCTGGCCAGCTACTATGAGGCTCTCAGCGACCCTGTGACCGGTCCTCAGATTAATGAGTTCATCAACCGTCTCCAGGAACAGCTGAACCAGCAGATGCAGCTGCCCAAAACCACCGGCTTTATCTGGTTTTAGTGCCTGCTCCGTCCCCATTGACGCCGGTTTCCATTCCATTGCTGCCGCTTCCCCGCTTCGTTCATCCGGCTCAGCGCGGCCAGAGCGGAAGCAGGTCCACACCTCTTACCACCAGCATATAATTTTTGTACACCCAGTTCACCAGAGCAATGGCTGCTCCGGTGTAGACCAGAAATTTCTCATGCCCCAGATAATATCTGGGGTTTTTTGCTGCCCTGGACACCCCGAAGCTTACCAGCTCAGTCGTCAGCACCACTGCCATATAGGCAACCAGGGGGTGGTACCGGATGCTCAGGAGCAGATTGCCCGCAAGCAGCGCCCGGAACGCTCTGGTGCCGCCGCAGCCCGGACAGTAAAGACCTGTTAAAAGATGAAACAGGCAGGGAAATCCCTGCCTTGTAATCACACCGATAATCCGGCTTATAACCGATGCCATATGCTACAGCACCGCACGTATCATCTGCTTGATACCGTATTCAGACCGCTCCCGTTCCCTGGCGTCATAGGAAACAGCCCCTTTCTTAAATTCTCCCTCCGTCATCTGGGCGGTTAGGAAAGCAAATTCATCCATTCCGTAGAGCTCGATTACCTCCACCTGGCCAAAGGCGCTCTTAACATCCTGCTCCTTATTGCGGTAGGAACCAGCCACCCTGACAAAGTACCTGAACTGTGCCTGGTCCATGGATTCAATGGCCTGTTTTTCCCCGGTCCAGCCCATGGGCACGTTCCTTTTAAGATTCTGGGCCGCTTCAATGATATCAGCCACCACCGCGCTGCCTGTGGGAAGCTTTCCGGCGCCGCTGCCGTAGAACATGGAGGTCCCCAGCATATTGCCCTTTACTAAGATGCCGTTGAATACATCATTCACAGAGTACAGGGGACTGGTCTTATTGATCATCACCGGAGCCACATAGGCCAGAACCCTGCCGTCCTTTATACGGCTGGTTCCGAACAGCTTCACCGATGTCCCCATCTTCTCCGCGTATTTAAAGTCGATATCCGTAATCCGCGTAATGCCCTCGGTGTAAATATCCTCATAATCCACTTCTTTTCCTGTTGCCATGGCTGTGAGAATGGCAATCTTACGGCAGGTGTCATGGCCTTCCACATCCGCCTCCGGATTGCGCTCTGCATATCCCAGGTTCTGGGCTTCCTTCAGGGCATTTTCAAAGGATTCCCCCTCTTTGTCCATCTTGGTCAGGATAAAGTTGGTGGTTCCGTTTAATATGCCTGTGATTTCCTCAATGCGCTCTCCCATGAGACAGCGGTAAAGAGGACGGATAATAGGGATACCTCCTCCCACGCTGGCCTCAAAAAAGAAATTCACATTCTTTCTCCTGGCAATCGCCAGAAGCTCCGTGCCATGGGCTGCCACAAGGGCCTTATTGGAGGTGACCACATGCTTGCCGGCCATAAGGCAGGCCTTCACGAATGGATAAGCGGGATTCAGTCCGCCCATGGTCTCCACCACAATCTTCACTTCCTCGTCCTGCTGAATCACCTTGAAATCATGGACAATCTTGTCTGCCACCGGACTGTCCTGGAACTCCCTTAAATCCAGAACATACTTTAACTCCACTTCCTGTCCTGCCTGGCCTGCTATGACATCCCTGTTCTTGTCAAGGATCTCCGCCACGCCGGAACCAATGGTACCATACCCCATAACTGCTGTCTTAATCATAATCTTCCGCTCCCTGTGTTTTATTCTCCTCTGATATTGAAAGGCACGACCCGGTCATTACTCCCTGGCAAGTATTTTGACGTAATGGATTCCGTCCAATACTTCCAGTTCCTCTATCATGCTGGATACATTGCCTGTATTCTCCCTTACCTCCACGCTCAGCGTAAGCGTTGCCACGCCGTTGACCGGAATGCTCTGGTGAATAGTCAGTATGTTGGCCCTGTACACAGCCACCACGTGAAGCAGGTCACTGAGAAGTCCCTGTTCATCGTCCATCTGCACCACCAGGGTAATGGTTTTCCCCTTGGTGTTGTCATAGAAGGGAAATATGTCATCCTTGTACTTATAAAAAGAACTCCGGCTGATTCCCACCTTATCCGTGGCTTCCTGCACCGTAATGGCCCGTTCTGTCTCCAGAAGCTTCTTGGCCTCTACAACCTTCAAAAGAACCTCCGGCACGGCTTTCTGCTTCACCACAAAGTATTTGCTTTTGTCTTCCATTGTCCAATCCTTTCGTAGGTCCGGTGTATGTCCGCATTGGAAATACATCTGTACTCATGAGGAAGATATTAACACATTTTTATTTTAAATGCAACTGTTTTTCTCTAATTTTTCTTGATATACAGAGAATGAGGGATACACAAAGGACCGGAATTTTCCGGTCCCCTGCGCATTGGTTCTATTCTTATGCCTCATCTTCCCTTACATTCTTATCCGGGCATCCCAGACTCATCCAGCGAAGATAGGCGCTGATAAAATTATCAATTGCCCCGTCTAACACAGCGTCCACATTACCGCTCTCCTCGCCTGTACGGTGGTCTTTGACCATGGTATAGGGCTGCAGCACATAGGAACGTATCTGGCTTCCCCATCCGATGTCCTTCACATCCCCGCGGATGCCCGCTGCCTTGGCCGCCTGTTCCTCCTGTTTTACCATAAGGAGCTTTGCCTTCAGCATCTGCATGGCCTTCTCCTTGTTCTGGAACTGGGAACGCTCATTCTGGCAGGTTACCACGATTCCTGTTGGAAAATGGGTAATCCGGATGGCTGAGGACGTCTTGTTGATGTGCTGTCCGCCGGCGCCGCTGGAGCGGTAGGTGTCCACGCGGATATCGTCGGGGTTCACCTCAATATCTATGTCCTCCTCAATATTGGGCATAACGTCGCAGGACACAAAGGAGGTCTGGCGTTTGCCCGCGGAATTAAAGGGCGATATACGCACCAGACGGTGCACCCCGTGCTCAGAGCGCAGATATCCGTATGCATTCTCACCGTCAATCTGCACGGTGACAGATTTGATTCCCGCTTCCTCACCGTCAAGGAAATCCAGCACATGGGCCTTAAAGCCCTTGCTCTCAGCCCAGCGGCAGTACATGCGGTAAAGTATGCTGCACCAGTCACAGGACTCGGTTCCGCCCGCCCCTGCGTTCAGGCGCAGGATGGCATTATTGGAATCATATTCCCCTGAGAGCAGAAGCTTCATCCGCATATTCTCCAGGGTTTCCTTAAACTGTTCCAGCATCTCCTCAATCTCAGGAATCAGGGAGGAATCATTTTCCTCGTATCCCATCTGAATCATTACCTGGATATCCTCATACTGCTGTTCCAATGCCCGGTAGGTGTCCACCTCATCCTTCAGGTTCTTGGACTCCCTTACCATCCTGGTGGACTGTTCCGGCTCGTCCCAGAAACCAGGCTCCTCCATGGACTTATCTAATTCCGCGATTCTTCTGACCTTGTTGTCCAGGTCAAAGTGAATCCCTCACTTCCACTAATGGTTTGTCATACGTCGATAACGTATACTTAAAATTGTCTAACTCTACCACAGCTTCACCCACTTTCAATCTATATTTTGTGAGCCCCTGTTCAGGGCTGTTTCATGGTTATATGCAGCCATTTTCATAAAGGCCGGTGTTCAGATGATATCACACCGGCCCTGGTAATACGTCGATTATTTAATTCTTCCGTGGCACTGTTTGTACTTCTTGCCGGAACCGCATGGGCATGGGTCGTTGGGGTATATCTTCTGCTCTGCACGCTTCTTGGGAGCGCTTGGGGCAGATGCGTCCTTATTGGTGCCGGTCACCTTGGCAGCCGCTTCACGCTCTACCTTCTGCTCTACACGGATATGGAACAGAATCCGGATTGTCTCCTCCTGGATGGAAGCCATCATGGATTCGTACATCTCGTAACCCTGCATCTTATATTCAACCACCGGATCCCTCTGGCCGTATGCCTGAAGGCCGATACCCTCACGCAGTGCGTCCATATCGTCCAGATGCGCCATCCATTTGTTGTCAATTACCTTCAGCAGAACCACGCGTTCAATCTCACGAATCTGCTCAGGCTCAGGGAACTCAGCTTCCTTTGTCTCGTAAAGCTTGATGGCCTCTTCCTTCAGATTGTGCTTAAGCTCATTCTTTTTCATGGACTTCTTCTGTTCGTCGGAAAGAGTTACCGGCTTCAGAGGAATGACCGGGAGAAGGAGGTTGTTCAGTTCCTGTAAATCCCACTTATCCGGAGTCTGGTCATCGGACACGGAGATATCCACTGCATTCTCCACTGTATCCGTAATCATCTTGAGTACAAGATCGCGCATGTTGTCGCCGTCCAGCACCTTGCGGCGCTCTGCGTAGATAACCTCGCGCTGCTCATTGTTGACCTCGTCAAATTTAAGGAGCTGCTCACGGATACCGTAGTTGTTGCTCTCTATCTTCATCTGTGCCTTCTCGATGGCATTAGACAGCATCTTATGCTCAATCTGCTCTCCCTCAGGCACACCCATGGCCTCAAACATAGCCATAAGGCGGTCTGAACCAAAGAGCCTTAAAAGATCATCCTCCAGGGACAGGTAGAACCTGGACTCACCCGGGTCTCCCTGACGTCCTGAACGTCCGCGCAGCTGGTTGTCGATACGGCGTGACTCATGGCGCTCCGTACCGATAATCTTAAGACCGCCCAGTGCCTTGGTTTCCTCGTCCAGCTTAATATCCGTACCACGGCCAGCCATGTTGGTGGCAATGGTAACAGAACCGTGGATACCTGCATCTGCTACGATTTCGGCCTCCAGCTCATGGAACTTGGCATTCAGCACTTTATGGGGAATTCCCTTTTTAGTCAGCATCTTGCTCAGAAGCTCGGAAGTCTCAATGGCAATGGTACCCACCAGAACAGGCTGTCCCTTCTCATGTGCTTTCTCCACCTCATCCACAACTGCTTTGTATTTTTCTTTCTTTGTCTTATATACAGCATCCTCCAGGTCCTTACGAATCATAGGCCTGTTGGTGGGGATGACGATAACGTCCATGGCATAGATGTTGCGGAACTCTTTTTCCTCGGTCTGGGCAGTACCTGTCATACCGGCCTTCTTGGTGTACTTGTTGAAGAAGTTCTGGAATGTTACGGTAGCCAGGGTACGGGACTCGCGGCGCACATTTACATGCTCCTTTGCCTCGATTGCCTGATGGAGTCCGTCGGAATAACGGCGGCCGGGCATAATACGGCCTGTAAATTCATCTACGATCAGGACCTCGTCATCCTTTACAACATAATCCTTATCCCTGAACATCAGGTTGTTGGCACGCAGAGCCAGGATAATGTTATGCTGAATCTCCAGGTTCTCAGGATCTGCCAGGTTTTCAATATGGAAGTACTCCTCCACCTTCTTGACGCCCTGTTCTGTCAGGTTGACCACTTTATCCTTTTCATCCACAACGAAATCGCCGGTCTCCTCAATCTCTTCGCCCATGATGGCGTCAATCTTGGAGAATTCCTTGGACACAGTGCCCCTCTCCAACTGGCGGGCCAGTACATCGCACACCTCATAGAGCTTAGTGGATTTGCCGCTCTGGCCTGAAATAATAAGAGGCGTTCTGGCCTCGTCAATCAGAACGGAGTCAACCTCATCAATAATACAGTAGTCCAGATCCCGCAGCACCAGCTGCTCTTTGTAGATGGACATGTTGTCACGCAGGTAATCGAATCCCAGCTCATTATTTGTGACGTAAGTAATGTCGCAGGCATATGCCTCCTTACGCTGTTCGCTTGTCATGTCGTTCAGTACAACACCCACGGTCATGCCCAGGAATCTGTGGACCTGACCCATCCACTCAGCATCACGCTTTGCCAGATAGTCATTGACCGTTACGATCTGAACGCCTTTTCCCTTTAATGCATTCAGGTATGCGGGACAGGTGGATACCAGCGTCTTACCTTCACCAGTACGCATCTCTGCAATACGGCCCTGATGCAGTACGATACCGCCAATCAGCTGTACTGGGAAATGCTCCATATTCAGAGTTCTTCTTGCCGCCTCACGGACTGTGGCAAATGCCTCCGGCAGAACGTCATCCAAAGTGGCGCCATCTGCAAGCCTTTCTCTAAAGATTCTGGTCTGGTCACGCAGTTCCTCATCCGACATGGCCATCATCTCGGGACGCAGTGATTCAATCTTTGTCACGATTGGCCTTATCATCTTCAGTTCTCTTTCACTGTGAGTCCCGAACACCTTTTCAATCAAGTTCATGGTATACTCTCCTAACTTCTTCCTATATAATAGAAACTAATTTTCAACCAGCGCCTGTATCTGCAGCATCTGCCCTACCATCTATTATCTGCCTGCTGATTCCTGTCTATTCCTTACCTTTCGCAATGCCTTTCATTGCGGACCTTTCAGATAAAATACTACAAATACTACGCCTATGATACAATCTTACTTATTGTAGCACTTGGGAAAGATTAATTCAACGGGTTAATGAAAAATTAACATTTTGTCCATATACGTTCCTGCTTTGAATCTATTTTCCCCAAACTTATGGTCAACCAAGCAGATTGCACAAAAAATGTGTTCGATTTTTTACCTGTCCACATTATCCCCAGAAGTTTATACACATTACCCCCAAAGTTATCCACATCCCAGTTTGTCCATTTTAAGGCAAAAAATAGTTATACACCAACTTATCCACATTATCCACAAGTTTATAACTTTTCATCTGTGCCTCCCATTCAGACTTTATAATTATTTTATTTTTGTACACTTCTGATAAACTTGATAAGTACGGAAGAAAAAACAAGGTTTTCTCTTGACATTTCAGGGAGTCTGCTATTAGGAATGCAATAGTCTTTTACCGCATTTGAAACAAATTTTTATAAAAAATTAAGATAAATTGTTAAACAATTCTTAGGTTCTAATTGTAATTTTGCAATAAATATGATATAATGTCACTATCCCAAGAAAAGGAGTTGATGTTTATGCGTTATACCATAACAGGACGAAATATTGAGGTAACTCCAGGTTTGAAGGCTGCCGTTGAAAAGAAGATTGGCAAGCTGGAACATTTCTTCACGCCGGACACCGAAGTAATCGTAGCGCTTAGCGCACAGAAAGACCGACAAAAAATCGAGGTGACTATCCCAGTCAAAGGCAATACCATCCGCGCGGAGGAATCCAGCACTGATATGTATGTATCCATTGATCTGGTAGAGGAAATCATTGAGCGCCAGATCCGCAGATATAGAAAGAAACTCATTGATAAGAAACAGGCCGCCATCTCTTTCTCCCAGGCCTTCATAGAGGAAGAGGACGAAGTACAGGATGACGAGATTCAGATTGTCAAGACAAAGAAATTTGCCATCAAGCCAACCATTCCCGAGGAAGCATGCCTCCAGATGGAGATGCTGGGACACAATTTCTACGTGTTCCTGAACGCGGATACAGACCAGGTGAACGTGGTCTATAAGCGTAAGAACGGAACTTACGGACTGATTGAGCCGGAGTTCTAAACCACGGATTGAAACCAAATATTTTTCTTATAATAAGTACAAGCCCGCAAATCTGCGGGCTTCAGACTGTAGACAAATTCCGAGGACAAGTGCCTCGGAATTTCTTCGCGATTGAGCCAGAAAAGTCAGCACTTACAAGACTTTGAGGCTCTTTTTTGGTATAATAGATGTATCAAATACAGGCGGTGAGATGCTTATGATGACACAGAATGCGGATAAAAAAAGAGAACAGATTCAGTTGTTTTGCATGGATGACATGGTTCCACAGGACCATCTGCTGCGGATCATCGACAAAGCAATCGACTGGTCCTTCATTTATGAACTGGTAGAAGATAAATACAGTCAGGACAACGGACGCCCCAGTATGGACCCCGTCATGCTGATCAAGATTCCTTTCATCCAATATCTTTATGGCATTAAAAGCATGCGCCAGACGGTAAAAGAGATTGAGGTAAATGTCGCCTATCGCTGGTTCCTCGGGTTGGATATGCTGGATAAAGTGCCACATTTTTCAACCTTTGGAAAGAACTATACGAGACGCTTTAAAGACACCGACCTGTTTGAACAGATATTCGCGCATATCCTTTCTGAATGCTACAAATTTAAGCTGGTAGACCCTAATGAAGTTTTTGTGGATGCCACCCATGTAAAAGCCAGAGCAAACAATAAAAAGATGCAGAAGCGTATTGCTCATGATGAGGCATTATTTTTTGAAGATCTGCTGAAACAGGAAATCAATGAAGACCGTGAAGCACACGGGAAACGTCCGCTGAAAGAAAAAGAGGATGACAACAATACACCATCCGGTGGAGCCGGCGGCAAAGAAGAAAAGACAGTGAAAGCAAGCACTTCTGATCCGGAAAGCGGATGGTTTCGCAAAGGAGAACATAAACATGTATTTGCTTATGCAGTACAGACCGCATGTGATAAGAATGGATGGATTCTCAGCTATAGCGTTCATCCCGGGAACAATCATGACAGCAGAACCTTCAAGTCTTTATATGACAAGATAAAAGGGATCGGAATAGAGACCCTGATAGCCGATGCAGGATATAAA
Source organism: Enterocloster bolteae (assembly GCF_002234575.2). Taxonomy (NCBI): domain Bacteria; kingdom Bacillati; phylum Bacillota; class Clostridia; order Lachnospirales; family Lachnospiraceae; genus Enterocloster; species Enterocloster bolteae. The sequence continues at coordinate 5,588,505 of NZ_CP022464.2, forward strand.
ACTCCCGGTATAGCAAAACTTTTGATCGATCAAGGAGTCAAACCGCTCCTACCATACAAACGCCCCCTGACAAAAGAGGGTTTCTTCAAGAAATACGAGTACGTTTATGATGAGTATTACGACTGCTATATCTGTCCCAACAATCAGGTGCTGACCTATCGAACAACCAACCGTGAGGGATATCGCGAGTACAAAAGCTGTGGAAGTGCCTGTGCAAGCTGTGCCTATCTTGCAAAATGTACCCAAAGCAAAGATCATGTAAAGACGGTTATGCGCCACATATGGGAACCTTACATGGAGATGTGTGAGGAGATCCGCCAAACCCTGGGTATGAAAGAATTATATTCACAAAGGAAAGAAACCATAGAACGAATCTTTGGAAGTGCAAAGGAGAATCATGGTTTTCGATATACACAGATGTTTGGAAAAGCCCGAATGGAAATGAAAGTCGGGCTTACATTTGCCTGCATGAATCTGAAAAAGCTGGCCAGGATGAAAGCGAAATGGGGAGCAGCCCATTTCACAAACTTTATTTTGAACGCAATTTGGTTAATAAAAGAAAACTGGCTTTGGGATACAAAGCCCAAAACCAGTTTGTCTACAGTCTGAAGCCCGCAAATCTGCGGGCTTGCTTTTATATGTAGAAATAATTCTCTTAATCCAAAAACGTAACAGCCTTACAGGGTGTCCTGTAATTTGCCGGCGTGATGCAGATACCCGTGGTGGGGTTGCTGGCGTGGATAACCTGGCCGCCGCCGATGTAGATGGCCACATGGTTAATGTAATCGCCACTGGCGTAGAACAGCAAATCTCCCGGCTTGGCATCACTGACTGGTATGGACTTTCCTCTGGCAGCCTGGTCCCTGGAGCTTCTTCCCGTACTGATGCCGAAATGGGCAAATACGCTCTGGGTAAATCCGGAACAGTCAGCTCCGCTTGTCAGGCTTGTCCCGCCGTACACATAGGGATTGCCCAGGAACTGTTTTGCATATGCCACCACTGCGTTACGGGTAGCAGAAGCCACCTCTGTGGAGGTTCCGCCAGGTGAGCCCGGCTCCTTGCTGTCCACTGTCTCAGGTGCTTTTGCCGTTGTGGGCGCTGCCACCGTGCTGTCCTTGCCGTTCTCAGGATTGGCCGCGATGGTGGTGACGGCGTCTGTTCCCTTTGTCTCCTCTTTCTTGGGAGCTGTGGTGGCAGGAGCCTCCGTGGTCTTCTCGGCCTTTGTGGTAGCTGCCGTCGTCTTCTTGGCCGCATCTGCCTTCTTCGCATCCTCCAGAGCCTGCAGGGCCTTCTCCGCATCTTCCTTGCGCTTGGCCTCCTCTGCCGCCTTGGCCTTCTCCTCTTCCACCGATACAGCCTTGTTAAACTCCACACTGGTCTTCATATATTCCTTGAACACATATCCTTCCAAATCTGAATCCACCTGCACCTTCAGGAAATCACCTTCCTCGCCCGTAACCACATAATGGGCGCCCTCTGACAGCAGTGTCAGTGTCTTTCCTTCCATGTCAGGACTTTGTCTCAGACGCAGGCTGGGGGTGCCCACTATGGTGCCATAGGTGGTTCCCACCTGCTTGGCCCTGGATTCTGCCTGCTGTCCTGTAACAAAGTAATCAGCTTTTATGTAGCCGGTCACGGAACCGGACTGAATCTTGTACCATTTTCCGCCCTCTCCGTCCACCGTGTCCAGGATGGTGGCCGCGCAATCATTGTTAATCTTGCCGGTGACACCGCTGCTGGTATTGGCCTCTGTACGGATGTTTACCGTGCCGTTTATCTTGGACACGGCAATGTTGTCATACGCCGAGGACTTTGGTTTGGACGCGGTCTCCTGGGCAGTCTTTGCCTTACCGGCGTCTCCTGACGCGCTGCCGGACTGGCCGCTTGCCTTATTGCCGCTGCCCTGGCCGCTGGCGGAACCAGCGGCTGTATTTGACTGGGCTGATTTGTTCTGTATGTTGGAATAGGATGAAGCCAGCTGCTTTTCCGGCTCTGTATTCCCTGCATAATAATTATTCAGCGCAACGGATATACCCGCCAGAGAAGAGCCTGTCTCCAGGTTTGTGGACGCCATAGCGTTCACAGAAAGCGCGCAGCTGCACAGACCGCTGAGCACGATTACTTTCTTCCAGTTATTCATCTGTAGCCTGCCTCCCCTAATTCTCTACCAGATACCGCTCCACACTGGTTATGGCGTTTGCACCGTCCGCAGCAGCTGTAATAATCTGACGAAGCGGCTTGGTCCTCACGTCACCTGCCGCAAAGATACCGGGTGCCGATGTCACAGTATCCTCCCCGGCCCTGATATAGCCGTGGTCCATATCCACCAAACCCTCAAAGGCCCTGCTCTCCGGTGTTATGCCCACTGCGATAAACACGCCCTGTACATCCAGTTCTCTTTTCTGTCCATTTTTTACATTGGTCAGGGAAAGACTCTTTACCATTCCATCCCCATTGATACTGTCGGCCACTGTGTCCCATATTACCTCCACATTATCCAGGGACAGCAGATTCTCCTGCAGGCTCTTGGCTGCCCGCAGTTCATTTCTCCTGTGAATCAGATACACCTTGCTGCACATACGCGCCAGGAAAATGGCATCCTCCACAGCCACATCGCCGCCTCCGATGACTGCCGTGACCTTATTGCGGAAAAATGCCCCGTCGCAGGTGGCACAGTAGGACACTCCGGCTCCTGCCAGCTCTTCCTCGCCCGGCACGCCCAGCTTCCTGTGCACAGCTCCGGTGGCAAGTATAAGGGACCTGGCCTCATAGGTATTTCCCTGACACACCACGCCCTTGATTGCGCCTTTTCCTCCATCCTGGATATTCAGAACCTCGTCCTCCACGAACCGGGCTCCCAGACGGTCTGCGTGTTCCCTGAATTTAATTCCCAGGTCGTATCCGCCGATTCCGGGAAGTCCGGGATAGTTGTCCACCTCATAGGTGGTCAGGACCTGGCCTCCGCTGACCATTGCCTTTTCTACCACAAGAGTGTCCAGCTTTGCCCTCTGGGCGTAAACAGCAGCCGCCAGACCTGCCGGTCCGGAACCGATAATAATCAAATCATAAATATGAGACATAGTTTCACCTTTTCCTTTTATTCGATCTAAGCCGATATTTTCACTGTTTTGTTTCAATCCACACCCGGTAATGAAACAGAGTACGACTGTTTGTTTCCGGCAATGCATCCATCCGCCTGTTGGGGCGGGGGTATTTTAGCTTCTTTTGTTAAACAATTTGTAATTATTATATCACAAATAAATTATTTATTACAATTCAATTTCTTACAATTCTATCATTGGTATGGTAAAATATGTTATAACCCATAACAGAAAGGATGTGTATCTTATGCCGCGTAAAACCGTACTGGTCACCGGAGCCTCCAGAGGCATCGGCAAGGCCGTGGCAGTTAAGTTTGCAAAGAAGGGCTATAATGTGGCTATCAGCTGTGTCCACAGGGAGGAACAGCTGATGCAGACCCGGAAAGAAATCGAATCCTTCCAGGTCCCCTGCCTGGCATACAAAGGAGATATGGGGGACATGGCTTGCTGTGAGGAGCTGTTCCTTAAGATTAAAAAGATGTTCGGTGGTGTGGATGTCCTTGTGAACAATGCCGGCATCTCCTATATCGGACTTCTCCAGGATATGACTCCGGCGGACTGGGAGCGCATGCTGCGCACCAACCTGACATCTGTTTTCAATTGCTGCAAGCTGGCGGTCCCCTATATGATTTCTCAGAAGCAGGGAAAAATTGTCAATATATCTTCTGTATGGGGCGTTGTGGGCGCCTCCTGCGAGACAGCCTACTCAGCCACCAAAGGCGGTATCAACGCCCTGACAAAGGCCCTGGCAAAGGAGCTGGCCCCCAGCAATATCCAGGTCAATGCAATTGCCTGCGGAGCCATTGACACAGAGATGAACCAGTGGATGGATGAGGACGACCTTATCGCCCTGGTGGACGAGATTCCCTCCGGGCGCCTTGGCCGCGCTGAGGAGGTGGCTGATTTGGCTTACCATCTGGGCTATAAGGAATCATACCTTACCGGACAGATCATCGGACTGGACGGGGGATGGATTTAGACTGGCGGGGTTTGGCTGATGGGTTCAGGCCGGGGGATTTAGACCGGGGGCAGACTCCCACTATGTCTCCCGAACCTTTCCGAAACTTTTCCTTATCCTTACGAATATATTAACTGTATTGACCTTGGAGCCGCTCCATGGTGTAGAATTTACTCAGAAAAGCAATACACTAATATAAATCGCAAGGAGGCATGCTTCTTATGAAAAAGAAATATTTAGCAATCGCAGCTCTCTCCATGGCCCTGGCCGCAGGGAGCGCTATGACATCATTTGCTGCGGGATTCGTTCACACCTCTCAGGGAACAAAGTATCAGTGGGGTTCCGGAGATTACTGTACCAATAACTGGGTAAACTACAAGAACCACTGGTTCTTCTTCGGAGAGGACCAGATTATGCGTACCGGATGGATTCAGAAGGACGGCACCTGGTATTACGCCGCCGATACAGGCGAGCTCCAGGGCGGCATCATGAAGATCAACGGCAATGTCTACTACTTCGACAGCAACAGCTGTAAGTTACAGACCGGAGAACGCTCCTTCAATGGCCAGACCCACACCTTCACCGAAAACGGAACCACCGACGGCGGTCCATATGTTTATACAGAGTGGAACAGCAACGGAACACTCAGACGCGGTACCAAATTCGGGGTACGGTAATTCATAAATTGCATATCACACACAAGAACAGGGATGCCTGAGCCGGAAGGTTCAGCCATCCCTGTTCTAATGATATCAAAAACATAGAGAGCCAAAAAGACCTTCCGGAAAACTGGTTCCGAAAGGTCCTGTATACGTTTGTTGGGACATACTGGTGTAAACCAGATGTCTGACTCCAGAATTAACGCTTGGAGAACTGAGGAGCACGACGGGCTGCCTTTAAGCCGTACTTCTTTCTCTCTTTCATTCTTGGGTCTCTTGTTAAGAAACCAGCTTTCTTCAGGGCTGGTCTGTAATCAGCGTCTACCTGAAGGAGAGCTCTGGAGATGCCGTGACGGATTGCGCCGGCCTGTCCTGTTGTGCCGCCGCCGCGAACGTTAACCATTACATCGAATTTATCAGTAGTCTCAGTAGCTACTAATGGCTGGCGAACAATAACCTTTAAAGTCTCAAGACCAAGATACTCATTGATATCTCTCTTGTTGATGGTGATGTTGCCGGTACCTGGTACTAAATATACTCTGGCGATGGATTTTTTTCTTCTGCCTGTTCCGTAAAATTTTGCGTTAGCCATGATACTTTCTTCCTCCAATCCTCATTAAAATGTTAAAACTTCTGGTTTCTGTGCTGCCTGCTCATGGTCTGGGCCTGCATATACATGAAGCTTGCCAAACATGCTTCTTCCCAGAGGTCCCTTTGGAAGCATACCCTTAACTGCTAACTCGATAACCTTCTCAGGCTTCTTAGCCATCAATTCACGCAGGGTTGTCTCTCTCATACCGCCTACGTAATCAGAGTGATTGTAATAAATCTTCTGATCCAACTTCTTGCCGGTTACTTTAATCTTCTCAGCGTTCACAACGATTACATAATCGCCGCAATCCATATGAGGTGTGAAAATCGGCTTGTTCTTTCCTCTTAAAACCTTTGCTATCTCTGAAGACAGACGTCCTAATGTATATCCTGTAGCATCAACTACATACCATTTTCTTTCAATTGTCGCTGGACTAGCCATAAAACTCTTCATTGGTTAACCTCCTGTTAATCTCAACCTTGTTATACACCTGACATCCAACGGATGCCCGCTATATGCCTGATAAATATGGGAAGTATTTATCAATCAAAGTGCTCACTCCGGGGCTTTGGATGAGCATTCTTTGCTAATGTCACAGTTTTATATTATATAATACCAAACACTCCCTGTCAACCACTTTACAAAGAAAAAATGCCGAATAATCAAAGATATTCCGGCATTTACAGCTCATATTTCATTTCTATCAGAGTAAGCCCCCTGGCAGGCGCCGTGGGGCCTGCTGCCCGCCGGTCCTTTGCCTCCAGAATGGAGGGCATATCCTCTGCCTGTATATGGCCTGTTCCCACAGCCATCAGGGTCCCGGCAATGATGCGCACCATATTATACAGAAAACCGTTTCCGGTCACGCGTATGGTAATGATATCATCCGCATTTCTCGTAACATCAATCCTATAGACGGTCCTTACTGTATCCGTCACCTGGGTGCGGACACTGCAGAAGCTTTTAAAATCATGTTCCCCGGCCAGCATATTTGCAGCAGCCTGCATCCTGTCCACATCCAGCTTATAATAACAGAAATGGGAGTACAGGCGCTCCATGGGCATGTTGATTCTCCGGTTTAAAATCCTGTATTCATATGTCTTGATGCAGGTGCATTTTCTGGGATGCCAGTCAGAGGGCACTTCCTCGGATACCTGAACCCGGATGTCCTCAGGAAGCCTCTGGTTTAAGGCCATGCAAATCTTATCCGGCGGCATCTGGCTTTCTGTGTCAAAGACAGCCACATTCCCCCTTGCATGGACTCCTGAATCTGTCCTGCTGGCACCTATAACCTGGATGGGCTCCCTCATAAGCTGGGTAAGGGCTTCATTCAAAACAGATTCTATGGTCACTGCCCCCGGCTGTATCTGCCAGCCGTGATATTGGGTGCCGTCATAGGCAACCACAAGCCGTATTCGTTTCATTGATCCTACCTTCCTGTATATGCAGCGCAGTGCTCATTTTAGAGATAAACCCTGGACGCTATGATGACCACAAAATACAGGGCATATATCATATAGGCGTCATGGTCCGCCTGGCGGTACTGCAGGGGTTTCATCTTTGTGCGGCCGTCGCCGCCGCGGTAACAGCGGGCTTCCATGGCCATGGCCAGGTCTGTGGCCCTGCGGAAGGCGGAAATAAATAACGGCACCAGAAGAGGCACCATGGCCTTTGCCTTCTGTATCAGATTGCCGGTCTCAAAGTCAGCTCCCCTGGCCATCTGGGCCTTCATGATTTTATCGGTTTCCTCCACCAGAATAGGGATGAATCTCAGGGCAATGGACATCATCATGGCAACCTCATGGACCGGCACCCTGAACCGTTTCAGAAAGCCCAGGCCCTTTTCCAGACCGTCTGTCAGCTGGTTGGGCGTGGTGGTCAGCGTCATGATGGATGAGCCAATCACCAGATAGATAAGCCTCAGCCCCATAAAAAAGGCCATACGCACGCCCTCAAAGGTTATCTTGAAAATCCAGAACTTTACCAGTATGCGTCCGTCTGTCAGGAACAGATTGAAGCTGACACTGATTAACAGCAGAATCATGATAGCCTTCAGCCCCCTGAGAATGAAACGCACCGGCACCCTGGTCAGCTTAATCACAGCTGCCAGCACCACCGTGGCAATGACATAACCCCATATATTGTCTGCAACAAACAAGGAGGCTATGAACACCATAGTTCCAAAAAGCTTTGTCCTGGGGTCCAGTCTGTGAACGGCGGAGTCCACCGGATAGTACTGGCCCAACGTAATCTCTCTAAACATTTTTATCCCTGCTGCTTTCTGTCAGTTTATTCCTCAGCGCCAGAATAGCCTCCCTAGCCTCCGCCACTGTGGTAATATCATCATCAATATCAATGCCGTTTTCCTTCAGGTCATGGACCAGATAAGTTATCTGGGGCGCAGCCAGTCCCATGGTCTCCAGTTCCCTGTAATGGCAAAATACCTCCTTTGGCGCGCCGTCAAACACCTTCTGCCCATGGTTCATCACAATCAGACGGTCCGCATACCTGGCCACATCCTCCATGCTGTGGGAAACCAGTATGATGGTCATATGGCGCTCCCTGTGGAGCCTGTCAATCTGGTCCAGAATCTCATCCCTTCCCCTTGGATCCAGGCCGGCTGTCGGCTCGTCCAGTATAAGGACCTCCGGTTCCATGGCCAGCACGCCAGCTATGGCCACCCGCCGTTTCTGGCCGCCGGACAGCTCAAAGGGAGACTGTTTATAATAAGAAGGGTCCAGGCCCACCTGTTCCAGGGCTTTTTTTGCCCTGGCTTCGGCCTCCTCCCTGCTCAGTCCCTGATTCTTAGGTCCGAAGCATACATCTGTCAGCACATCCACTTCAAAGAGCTGGTGCTCCGGATACTGGAATACCAGGCCCACCTTGCTCCTCAGCTGCTTCATGTCATAGCCCTGGCTGTAGATATTCTCCCCGTTGTAGTAGAGTTCGCCTGCGCTGGCTTTTATCAGCCCGTTTAAATGCTGAATCAGGGTGGACTTTCCCGAGCCCGTATGTCCAATCAGACCCACAAATTCCCCGTCCTCAATCTCCAGATTCACGTCAAACAGGGCATGCTGCTCAAAGGCCGTGCCGCCGCCATATACAAAATTCAAATCAACTGCTTTTATTGACATCCTCTATCTCCTTCTCCCTATCTCAGAAGGGGTACCAGCTGTTCCACCAGCTCTTCCCTGCTAAGGATTCCATCCGTAAGGGGCATTCCTGCCTCCTTAAGCTCCCAGGCCAGCTCTGTGACCTGGGGCACGTCCAGTCCATGGCTCTTCAGTTCTTTGACCCTAGAGAAAATTTCCCTTGGCTGTCCGTCCATGACAATCCTGCCGTCGTCCATGACAATGATTCTGTCAGCCTCAATGGCTTCCTCCATATAGTGGGTAATCAGCAGGACGGTGATGCCTTCTGCCCTGTTTAACTCATGAATGGTCCGTATAACCTCCTTGCGGCCGTTAGGGTCCAGCATGGCAGTGGGCTCGTCCAGAATAATGCACTCCGGCTTCATGGCCATAACGCCTGCTATGGCCACCCTCTGCTTCTGTCCTCCTGAAAGCTTATTGGGTGACTGGAGCCGGTAGGCGGTCATTCCAACAGCCTTCAGGCTCTCCTCCACACGCTTCCATATCTCTTCTGTGGGCACGCCTATATTCTCCGGTCCAAAGCCCACATCCTCCTCCACAATATTGCCGATGATCTGGTTATCCGGATTCTGGAACACCATGCCGGCTGTCTTGCGGACATCCCAGATATGTTCCTCATCCCTGGTATCCATATCCCCCACCCATACGGTTCCTTCCGTGGGCAGCAGAAGACCGTTGACATGCTTGGCCAGAGTTGACTTGCCGGAACCATTATGGCCCAGCACAGCCACAAAATCACCCTTTTTTATATCCACATCCACACCGTCAATAGCCCGGTTCACTTCTTCTATATTTTCTTCCTCATCGCGTCTTATATACTCATATACCAGTTTTGCCGCTTTAACGATTCCCATATGCGTCCTTTCAACACCTTCGTTCTGCTACGTTTCTCAATTTTAGTTGATATTACTATATAAGTCAAGAGCAGCGGCGCAATAATCCCGTTACAGGCGCCATGGCTGCAGTCCGACCGTTCACCAGGCACTCTAAAGGGCTTCTGTCATGAGATACCCCCTGCTGCGCCCATTGGTTTCTGCTTACAGTTTCATTATATTTTTTTCCCATGCCAAAAGCAACTGTTTTCCAGTGACCTGCCCCGGGACGGAATGGAATATCTGATGGCGCAATGCAGTACATAACATCCATTATCATTTCTGTTCCGGCCGGTGTGATTTGCTGATACATCAGCAAATGCCGTGCAGAAAGTAATGAGCAACAGACAGCCTGGGATATACCTCCTTAAAAGGAAAACGAATCCCCGAAGAGCTGCCTCTCTTCGGGGATTCGTTTGTGTTGTAATACACAATAACATCTTTTCTTATCTGACAATTCACTGCACCCAGGCCCCGTCATCTCCCACATAATACCCGTCCGGTGTAGTGGTATTGTAATACATGGCTCCGTCGTCTCCGCAGTAATACCATCTGCCGCCCCAGTCAATCCAGCCCGTCACCATGTATCCGGCGGCATTAAAAAAATACCACCTGTCATCAATATACTGCCAGTTATTTACCGTATAGCTCTTATCCGCATTGCAGTACCACCAGCCCACCGAATCCCTGAGCCAGGCGCCTTTGTAACTGGATGAGGAGGAACCGTATGTCCTTCTGCCGTCACTGATTTCATCCGCCTCCTCCGATGAAACATACCAGGAATCGGACTCCTCCCAGCTTCCCTTGTCGGAGGAGCTGTACACGGCCCTTACCTTAAACAGATAGTCACCGCTTTTTGTAATATAACCGGAAAAATCATAACTGGTATCCGAGGTTGTAAGTACGGAGGTAACGGAATTATCATTGCGGTAAAGCCTTACCTCGTATTTCCTCGCGTCCCCGCTGTCCTCCCACGAAGCCATGCCGTCGGATTCATCCCATTCCAGCCCGTAGACATCCAAATCATATCCGCTGTCACTGCCGTCCAGGGAATCCAGAGTAATGTATACGATCAGGGTGCTGCTCTTTCTGGTGACCGATGTAACTTTACCGTCCGCCCCTCTTAAATCCACATCACTTTTAGACAGACCGGAAGAAAAATAGTAATCATCCTCCGCCTCCACCGTAACCTTCAGCTTTGGCTTATCGCCGTCATCCCATCCATTTTTAGGTTCATTGGTTATCTCTATATCATCCACGTAATAGTCGCCGGAATCACAGGTCACATCCACGTCTCCGGAACTGTCGCCCGCCTCAATATTGGACTCCACATCCAGGGATATACTGTCTATCTCTGTCCTTGTGGATGCCATGGCCGTCCCGCACGTAAGCATCAGCAGCGCCCCTGACATCCAAATGACTGCCTGCTGTTTCAGTCTCCCCATATCACACTCTCCCTTTCACTGCAAACCATAAACTGTGCCTCTGCGTCAATGAATCCAGGCCCCGCTGTCATCTACCTGAAAGCCGTCCGGTGTGGTAACTCCCGCCGCCATAGCGCCGTCTTCATACATGTAATACCATGTATCCTGAATCTGGTTCCATCCGGTTACAGCATAACCTTCCGGGTTAAAATAGTACCATTTGCCCATAATACGCTCCCACCTGTCTGCTGCTGCGGTCCCATCCTCATAGGTAAAACGCCTGCCCTCCTGGTAATCACCCCAGGTGCCGTCTGTAATGCCCGGTGTATTGGCCCCGGAGGTAAGGGAACTTACAGCTTCACCATCCTCAAGATAATCCTGCTGGTTTCCGTTTCTTGCAATGGCCTGGACCTCAAAATAATACTGAACCCCCTCCTTTGTCATAAATGGTGAAAAATCGTACTCGGTACTGCCCTCCACAAGCTGGCTCACCACAGACCCCTGGTCATCATAGAGAACAACCCGGTAGGTGTTGGCGTACTTAACGGCATTCCATCTGGCAAGACTGGGGTTTGCACTGTCCCAGCCGGCCCAGGCAGTCTCTCCCAGCTGCGCCGCAACCTGGTACTTAAATTTCACCTCATATACATTTCCCAAATCTGATTCATAGTCCTCTCCCGTATACTTTTTCACGGAGGAAACCTTTGCTTCATTTCTTCCATTGGTCACACGTAGCTCCAGACTGTCCCTGCCCAGGCTCCCCGTGCAGCCCAGATACAGGGTTCCTGTCACCTCATTGCCTGCACTCCAGTTCAGGGGAGCCTTGGACCACTCCACATCGGATGCCAGCTCCATCCCATCCGAGGAGCCTTCAGACACTTCCACATCCGGTTCCAGGGGATGTACCCTGTCTTTGTCATTGTCGTCCCTGCTGGTGCCGTCTGTGTCGTACTGGTTGGTAATCTCCAGCCTATATGTGGTTTTAGCCTGAGCACTTATGCTCAGGCCAAATACCATCAAACAAACGGCAGCAGCTGTAAAACAAAACCTGCCTCTTTTCATAGCGTCTCCTTTCAACTATCCTTCCTTTATCTATGAAAAATGCCGTCATACTTCTTTTTCCCGCAAATCACTCACAAACCTCTTTATCCTAATGCTGCCATACTCCATTGGCGTCTAACTGGAAACCGCTGATGGATGTGTTTACAGCCTTCTGTCCCTGTCCCGGATAGAAGTAGTACCAATTATCCTGGACCTTGTACCACCCTTCCACCATGGCGCCGCTTTCGTTCATGAAATACGTCTTTCCGTCAATGGTGAGCCAGCTGTTCTTGACCATGGCGCCTTCCGGTCCGTCCTGGTTGGGGTTCATATAGTACCAAATATTATTGGACTTTACCCAGCCTGTCTTCATATCGCCGCTTTCACCCAGATAGTACCATCCGCTGTTGGTCTGCTTCCATCCCGTCACCATCTTGCCTGTCTCGTCGAACAGATACCATTTATCATTCCATCTCAGCCAGCCGTTTTTCTGGTAGTTGCCGTCGGGATATTTAAAATACCATGTGTCACCTTCCTTGCGCCATCCAACGTCCGTGTTTCCTCCGCTGGGAGTACTGCCGTTGCCATCCTCCTGTCCGGTGCCGTCAGAAACCTCGTCCTCAGCGATATATAAGTCTCCTGCTTCGGTCCATTCGCTCTTCTTGCCGCGCTTCTTTTCCTCCTCTGTGTGGGGAACGGTCCTTACCTTAAAGGAATAATCACCTTCCTTGGTCATGTAAGGATAAAAATTATAGGATGTTCCCTTATACTCCTCCAGCTTCTTAACCACGGATGATCCACGGTACAAATACACGTCGTAATATCCGGAACCGCCGTTTTCCGGTTCCTCCCACCTGGCTCTTCCCCGGGTGCTGCCCCATTCCGCGTCTTCCGGCGGGTCGTAGGTCCCCTTGATTCCGTTTGCCCTGATTACCACCTTAAGGTCACTTCCGCTTTTGGAAGCAGACACAAAAGTTCCGCCGCTGACACTGACGCTGCCTGAACTGTAGCTGCTGCGGAAACGGTAATCATAATTGCTGTTGCTGGAACTCTCCGGCTCCAGCCACACAGTTATCTTTGGCGTATCGCCAATGGTCACTTCCTTATCATTGGACCACTCTGCTGACTGAACCCTGTATTTGTTCGATGAAGTGTATACCTTGTTCCCGCTGTCGCTGGAATCTGTTCCCAGGCTGTCACCATCATTGATTTCATCCCCTGAATCCAGGTCTATATCCACCTTCAAAGAGATGTTCGTGATATACTTATAATCAGATGATGCCATGGACTGGATGGGCATAGCTGTAATCAGCGTACCCGTGGCCAGGGCCAGACATAACAATCGCTTCATGCTTCTCATGAAATTCAACCTCCTCCAAGGATTCCCCCTTGCTGCACTTTCCTTGTTTCTTCTTTTCCTGGTTCTATTATAGACCAGGGGACAGTTTTGCGTCAACTTACGATATTCTTGCGATATTTTCACGATTATTTCAGGAACTAAAAAAACTGCAGACACGATTACCGTATCTGCAGCCTTCTGCACGATTCAATGGAATTATACTAACTCAATCAGAACTTCCATAGCGCCATCACCCTTACGCTGGCCAATCTTAACGATTCTGGTGTAACCACCATTACGGCCTACGTACTTTGGAGCAACGTCGTCAAAAATCTTAGCTACCAGGTCAACAGACTTGGTATTTCTCTTCTTTCCTGCTGCGGCAGCCGGAACTTCGGTCACTCCGTAGAGAACCTTTAACATCTGCCTTCTGGCATGCAGTCTGGAAGGCATATCTTTCTTGATTTCCTTCTCTACTTCATCGTATACGGTAACCTTCTTGCCGTCTACAACTTCCTTAACCCTCTTGCCGTCTTTGTCCTTGCGGGCAACCTTAGCGGTAACCTTTACAGTCTCGAAGTTATCCTTCTCCTTAACTGCCATGGCAATCAGACCTTCTGCAACCTTGCGGATTTCCTTTGCACGGGTCTCAGTTGTCCTGATGTGTCCATGATATAACAGTGCTGTTACCTGGCTTCTGATTAAAGCCTTTCTCTGATCGGAAGTTCTTCCTAATTTTCTATATCCTGCCATTGTATTTTCCTCCATTATCGTGGAACACCTTCACCATGCTTCTTTGGACTTACTGGTATTGGCGTTTTCGCCCACTTATTCTATTTGGCTCTCTCAGTCATGCTTCTTTGGACTTACTGACCGGGAGTAAAGCTCCCTCACTTCGTTCGGTCTGTGCGGGAAACGCAAACTCCGCTTCACTTCGTCTGCGCAGCGCTCCCTCACTGTGTTCGGTCGCTTAGTTGTCGTCGCTTGGATTTAGCTGTAAGCCTAATTCCTTTAACTTGGCCAGTACTTCCTCTAAGGACTTGCGGCCTAAGTTACGAACCTTCATCATGTCCTCAGAAGTCCTGTTGCACAGCTCTTCCACTGTGTTGATGCCGGCTCTCTTCAGACAGTTGTAGGAACGAACGGAAAGCTCCAGTTCGTCGATATTCATCTCAAGCACTTTCTCTTTCTCATTGTCTTCCTTCTCTACCATGATCTCAGCGGTCTTGGCATTCTCGGAAAGGTCAATGAACAGATTCAGGTGCTCGCTTAATACCTTTGCGGCCAGGCTGACAGCCTCATCGGGAGCCAGGGTGCCGTTGGTATAAATCTCAAGTGTAAGCTTATCGTAGTCCGTCTGCTGCCCCACACGTGTATTGGCTACTGCCATGTTCACGCGCTCCACAGGAGTGTAGATGGAATCAACTGCTATGACCCCGATTGGTAAATCGTCGTTCTTATTCTTATCGGCGCTGATATAGCCGCGGCCCTTGGTGATGGTAAGTTCCATATAGAACTTGCTGTCCGTGCCGCCGCTTAAGGTGGCGATAATCTGATCCGGATTCATGATCTCGATATCAGCATCTGCCTGGATATCAGCTGCAGTAATTACACCTTCGCCTTCAAATTCAATGTATGCAACCTTGGGCTCATCGGTATCGCTGTTGTTCTTAATCGCTAAGCTTTTGATGTTCATAATAATTTCAGTCACATCTTCCTTAACTCCGGGAATAGAACTGAACTCATGCAAAACGCCATCGATTTTTACCTGACTCACTGCGGCTCCGGGTAAAGAAGAAAGCATAATTCTTCTTAAGGAATTGCCCAGCGTAGTGCCGTAACCTCTCTCAAGTGGTTCAACTACAAACTTGCCGTATCTCTTGTCTTCTGAAATCTCTGCGATTTCAATGTTTGGTTTTTCAAAATCGAACACTAATAGCCCCTCCTTTTTGGGTTTCTATCAAATCTCGAGGGAAATAAAGCACTGCAAAGCAGTGCACTGCCCAAACACAGCCCAAGGCGTAAGTTCGGGTTTTTCATCCTGCAAAGTACGCCTGCCCTATAAAGGACAGGCATACCTTGTACAATTTATAATCAATTGTAGGATTACTTGGAGTACAACTCGACGATAAGCATTTCGTTTACTGGAACATCAATCTCATCCCTGGTTGGCATTTCCTTAACAGTACCGCGCAGGTTCTCCTGGTCTACATCCAGCCAAGCCGGAACCATACGTCCGCCGGTTACTTCCAGGACGTCTTTGTATCTCTGTGCGGATTTGTATTTCTCCTTCACTTCGATGACATCCCCAGCCTTAACACGGTAGGATGGAATGTTCACTGGCTTGCCGTTAACCAGAATGTGCTTATGGTCAACAATCTGTCTTGCTTCCTTGCGTGTACGGCCCAGACCCATGCGGAACAGAACGTTGTCCAGTCTGCACTCTAACAGGATCATCAGGTTAGTACCTACCATACCGTTCATCTTGGATGCCTTAGCATAGTAATTACGGAAAGGTTTCTCTAATACACCGTAAATGAATTTGGCTTTCTGCTTTTCTCTTAACTGCATGCCGTATTCACTTAACTTTTTGTTTGTTCTCTTGGATTCTCTGTTGGACTTTTTATCAATTCCTAAATAGATTGGATCCAGACCAAGGGATCTACATCTTTTAAGAACAGGAACTCTATCTACTGCCACTTTAATTACCTCCTAATTAAAATCAATCAGACTCTTCTACGTTTTGGCGGACGGCATCCGTTATGTGGAACTGGTGTCACGTCCTTAATGCTGGTTACTTCCAATCCACATGCCTGAAGGGCACGGATTGCTGCTTCACGTCCTGAACCAGGACCCTTTACCATAACGTCTACGGATTTTAAGCCATGTACGAGAGCTGCCTTAGTAGCAGTTTCTGCCGCCATCTGGGCTGCATATGGAGTAGATTTTCTTGAACCTCTAAATCCAAGACCACCGGCACTAGCCCATGAAAGAGCGTTACCCTGCGCATCAGTTAATGTAACAATTGTGTTATTAAAAGATGACTGGATATGTGCCTGTCCGCGTTCAACGTTTTTCTTTACACGCTTTTTTGTCACTTTTTTAGCTGTAGTGGACACTTTTTTAGCCATTTTAAACTAACCTACTTTCTCATTTTCTTGAATTCGCTCTTCCTGTTTTTAAAACATGTAAATCGAATTCGGTTACAATGTTGCTAATGAAATTCTTACTTCTTCTTGTTTGCTACTGTCTTCCTCGGACCCTTGCAAGTTCTGGCGTTGGTCTTTGTCTTCTGGCCACGAACCGGCAGGCTCTTTCTATGACGGATTCCTCTGTAGCATCCAATTTCCTGAAGTCTCTTGATGTTCATAGCAATCTCTCTACGAAGATCACCTTCAACAGTCTGAGTCTCAGCAATTGTGTTAGCCAGCTTTTTTACCTCATCATCGGTTAAATCCTTAACGCGAGTGTCTGGGTTAACGCCAGCTGCCGTTAAGATGCGGTTGGAGCTTGCTCTACCGATACCGTAGATGTAAGTAAGACCGATCTCAACACGTTTTTCTCTTGGTAAGTCAACACCTGAAATACGAGCCATGTGTGTAGTACACCTCCTAATTTTAATTAACCTTGTCTCTGTTTATGCTTTGGATTTTCACAAATTACTCTGATACTGCCTTTTCTCTTTATGATCTTGCATTTTTCGCAGATCGGCTTTACGGATGATCTAACCTTCACAGTAATTCTCCTTTCTATAGACCAACAAAGTTGCTAAAGCATTATATCAAACATTTGCCAATAATGCAAGCACTTTTTTATCTATGGTGTTTTATGTTCTTTTCCGGGGCAGGCGGTGTTTGACATCACTGGCCTGCTGGAAAACGGAACTCTTTCTTTACTCTGTCTTTATTCTGTCACCAGACAGCCTGTTTACCTTATTTATCTCTCCAGATGATTCTTCCCTTGGATAAATCATAGGGTGACAGCTCAATGGTCACTTTATCTCCTGGCAGGATGCGGATATAGTTCATACGAAGCTTTCCGCTGATGTGTGCCAGTACCTGATGGCCGTTCTCCAGTTCAACCTGGAACATGGCGTTGGGTAATTTCTCAATTACGGTTCCCTCAATTTCAATTACGTCTGCTTTTGACATTCTATTTTACCTCCTACTGCCTGCGGCTGCGGATGAAGCCTGCTATCTCCTCATCCCTCACCGCCGCGCCTTCTGTAAGCTTCTTCCTTAAGGTTTCATCGTGCTCATGTATGAGCTGCAAGTGTTTCCTGTTCTTGCGTTTCTGTTTACTTAAAGGGTGTTTCCTGCCGTCTGACAGATAAACATATTCCCCTTGGACACTGATTATGATATACAGTTCATTTTTGTCGTGGCCTGCTAAACTCTTTACCAGGCCGGCTTCCTTAAACTCTACCATAGGGCCACCTCAAACTACAGCGATAAAATCTCAGGTTCGCCATCCGTAATCAGGATGGTGTTCTCATAATGGGATGCCAGAGAGCCGTCCTCTGTCACAACGGTCCAGCCGTCATCCTCCCATACTACATCATAGCGCCCTGCAGTAATCATAGGTTCAATTGCGAGTGTCATTCCGGCAGCCAGCCTGATGCCTTTGCGGCGCTGGGCGAAATTGGGAATCTCCGGTGCTTCATGCATCTCCGTACCGATACCGTGACCTACCAGGTCCCGGACCACTCCGAAGCCAAAGCTTTCTGCATATTCCTGAATGGCTTTGGAAATATCATTGAGATGATTGCCAGCTTTTGCATACTTTATACCTTCAAAAAAGCTCTGCTGCGTCACCTCTACCAGTTTCCTGGCCTCCCCGCTCACTTCTCCAATCATATGGGTTCTGGCTGCATCGGACTGATATCCCTTCCATATAACACCTGTATCCAGGCTGACGATATCTCCTTCTTCCAGATAGCGGTGCTTATCCGGAATGCCGTGAACCACCTCATCGTTAATAGATATACACACAGATGCCGGAAAACCCTGATAATTCAGAAAGGATGGAACACATCCATGACTTCTTATCATATCTTCACACATCCGGTCGATTTCTTTGGTAGACATTCCCGGTACCAGGGTCCTGCCAAGCTCCTCATGAACCTTGGCAAGTATACGCCCTGCTTCCCGCATTAATTCAATTTCCCGTTCTGATTTAATCGTTACCATTCTTTATGCTCCTAAAATCCTGACAATGGCCTGGAATACTTCTTCCATATCCAATGTGCCATCTACCTCGGCTAAAACGCCTGCCTTTTTATAATACTCTATGAGAGGCTGAGTCTGGTCATGATAGACATCAAGACGCTTCTTAACAGTTTCAGGTTTATCATCATCCCTAAGTACCAGCTGCTGGCCGCATACATCACAGATTCCTTCCTTTTTAGGAGGATTGTATACGATATGATATGTTGCCCCGCAGGAAAGGCATGCGCGGCGTCCGGACATACGGTTTATGATGTTCTCATCCGGAACATCCACGTTGATTGCATAGTCAATGGCCTCACCCATGTCGCCCAGAGCTTTTGTAAGGCTCTCTGCCTGGGGAATAGTCCTTGGGAATCCGTCCAGCACATATCCGTTTTTGCAGTCCTCCTCATGGATGCGGTCCAGCAGCATGCCGATGGTGATTTCATCCGGCACAAGACCGCCTGCATCCATATAGGACTTGGCTTTCATGCCCAGCTCCGTGCCGTTTTTAATGTTGGCCCGGAAAATGTCCCCGGTAGAGATATGGGGAATCTGATATTTTGCTGCAATCTTTTTTGCCTGAGTACCCTTGCCGGCACCAGGTGCGCCTAACATGATAATCTTCATAAACCCAGTCCTCCTCGTTATGAGCACTTAGTGGCCGTATTTTGGCCGCTTACGTGCGATACATGTCACCTCCACTTGGTGAGGTCTTCCACGAGCCAGTGGAGTGGCTCGTTATGAGCACTTAGTGGCCGTATTCCGGCCGCTTACGTGCGATACATGTCACCTCCACTTGGTGAGGTCTTCCACGAGCCTAGTGGAGTGGCTCGTTATGAGCACTTAGCCGCCGTATTCCGGCCGCTTGCGTGCAATACATGCCACTGGCACTTGGCGAGGTCCCCTCACGAGCTTAGTGCAGCGGCGCGTTATAAGCTATAAATACAACAAATCCGCCCCTGTGGAATACCACAAAGGCAGATTGATTGATTCAACTGTGGTTGTTAATCGTTCAAAAATCCCTTATAATAACGCACAAGCATCTGAGATTCTACTGCTTTGATTGTCTCAAGCACAACGCCAACGATAATAATCAGGGACGTTCCGGAAAATGAGATTCGGCTGACGTTGAGTAAACCGGACGCAAGAATCGGAACAATCGCAATCACTATCAGGCCGCATGCACCAATAAAAACAATATAATTCAATATCTTATTCAAATAATCGCTGGTTGGCTTGCCAGGACGAATGCCCGGGATAAAGCCGCCCTGCTTCTTCATGTTATTGGCCACTTCCAACGGGTTAAACGTAATGGACGTATAGAAGTAAGCGAACATAATCAGCAATGCAATATAAATCACCAGACCGATGGAGTATATAGGATACTCAGGCCTGCACCATGAACCCGAATTGAGCACCATCAGAATCTTACTGCCGATGGAGTTTGGATCAATCGTAAAGAACTGAGAAATCACCACCGGGAAGGACATGATGGAAGAAGCAAAGATTACCGGCATAACGCCTGCGGTATTTATCTTCAGTGGGATGTTGGAAGCCTGTCCGCCAACCATCTTACGGCCAACCATCTTCTTGGAATACTGGACCGGAATTCTCCTCTCGGCATCGTTCAGCACGATAACGAAAACTACCATAGCCAGGATAATCAGGGCAATCACTACAACGCTGAAAATCATCTTTGTAACCGTCTGTCCGAAGATAAAGCGGTAATAAAGAGTTTTCATATCATCCGGCACACTGGACAGGATGTTGAATAACAGTACGATTGAGATACCGTTTCCAACGCCCTTTTCCGTAATCTGCTCGCCGATCCACATGAGCAGGGCACTGCCCGTTGTCATGGTGACGATGGCGATGATGATGTTCCATGCGTTATAATCTATCAGAAGTCCCTGACGTCCGAAGCCGATGGCCATGGCACTTGATTCAATCAGTGCCAGGCCCACGGTGGTATAGCGGGTGTATTCCTGAATCTTCTTTCTTCCGTCCTCGCCATCCTTCTGCAGCTCTTCCAGTTTTGGAATTGCAATGGTCAGAAGCTGGATGATGATGGAAGATGTGATGTATGGCGTAATGCTCAGGGCAAAGATGGACATGGATGAAAATGAACCACCTGTCATGGCATTAAAGAAGCCAAACACATCCGTTGTCTGTTTCGCAAACCAATTCGCAAAGAACGATGTCTCGATTCCCGGAATCGGCAGCTGGCTGCCAAAACGGATGACTACCAGCATCATGAAGGTATAGAGAATCTTAGTGCGAAGCTCTTTTACCTTGAATGCATTTCTGATCGTTTTAAACATTAGATCACCTCGCAGGTTCCACCTAAAGCTTCGATTTTAGATTTTGCACCTTCACTGAATGCATTAACCTTAACGGTCAGCTTTTTGGTTAATTCTCCATTTCCAAGGATCTTTACACCATCTCTTGGGTTCTTAACGATTCCTGCCTCGATTAAGGTCTCAACCGTAACCTCAGCATCATTATCGAACCTTTCCAGAGCGCTTACGTTAATACCAATAATGGTCTTAGAATTCATATTAGTGAAACCACGCTTTGGCAGACGTCTGTATAAAGGCATCTGTCCGCCTTCAAAGCCAGGCCTTGTTGCTCCGGAACGAGCTTTCTGACCCTTATGGCCCTTACCTGCGGTCTTACCATTACCAGAACCATGGCCACGGCCTTTTCTAAAATTATCGCTATGCTTTGAACCTGCAGCAGGCTGTAAATTTGACAACTCCATGACTGCACCTCCTTACTCTATATGATTAGACTTCTTCAACTTTTACTAAATGCCGCACTGCTGCGACCATGCCTCTGACAGCGCCATTATCTGGCATTTCAACCGTCTTGTGCATCTTGGTCAGTCCAAGAGCCTTAACCGTTGCTTTCTGCTTTGGAACAGCACCGATAGGGGACTTGACTAATGTGATTTTTAATTTCTCTGCCATGTCTTTCTCCTCCTATTAGCCTACGATTTCTTCCACAGATTTGCCGCGCAGTCTTGCGAATTCTTCCGGAGTCTTTAAGGAAGTAAGGCCTGCAAGAGTTGCCAGAACTACATTTGTCTTGTTGTTGGATCCTAAGGATTTTGTACGGATGTTCTTGATTCCTGCCATCTCCAGTACGGAACGTGCCGGACCGCCGGCGATAACACCAGTACCTTCAGGAGCTCTCTTTAACAGAACAGCTGCACTTCCGAATTTACCGATAAAATCATGTGGGATACTCTTATTCTCATCTACAGGAATCTCTACCAGATTCTTAATTGCGGCTTCTTTACCTTTGCGGATGGCCTCCGGAACCTCGCCGGCCTTTCCTAAACCTGCGCCAACGTGGCCGTTGCCATCGCCTACTACTACCAGAGCGGAAAATCTCATGGTACGTCCACCTTTAACAGTCTTGGATACTCTCTTGATTGCCACTACCTTGTCATTCAGCTCCATCTGACTGGCGTCAATAATTGTACGCTTCATGCTTGTTCTCCTCTCTATTAGAAATCCAGACCAGCCTCGCGGGCTGCGTCTGCTAATGCCTGAACTTTGCCCTGATATATAAAGCCGCCTCTATCGAAAACAACTTCCTTGATACCTTTTTCAAGGGCTCTCTTTGCAATAACTGTACCTACATATGCTGCAGCTGCCTTATCGTTGGTCTTCTCCAGTTCAGCATTTACTTCTTTCTCAACTGTGGAAGCAGCAACCAGGGTGTTACCAACCGTATCGTCGATAATTTGAGCATACATATGATTATTACTTCTAAACACTGCCAGACGCGGTCTCTCTGCTGTGCCAGCAAAACGGTTACGCATTCTGTTGTGTTTCTTTACGCGAATTTCGCTTCTTGACTGTTTGTTAACCATTTTTACACTCTCCTTAATTATTTCTTACCAGTCTTACCAACTTTACGTCTGATAACCTCGTCAGCATACTTGATACCCTTGCCCTTGTATGGCTCAGGTCTTCTCTTGTCTCTGATTTCAGCAGCGTATTGGCCAACTTTTTCTTTACTGATACCTTTAACGATAATCTTGTTCTGACCTTCCATAACGGTCTCGATGCCCTCTGGATCTTCCATCTCTACCGGATGGGAGTAGCCCAGGTTCAGGGTAAGCTTCTTGCCCTGCTTAGCGGCCCTGTAACCAACGCCGTTTACTTCAAGAACCTTCTCATACCCTTCTGTAACACCATGAATCATGTTGTTAACCAGGGTTCTGGTCAGACCATGTAAAGATTTCATCTTCTTTAAATCGTTTGGTCTGCTTACTATAATCTGTCCATCTTTCTGCTCGATGGTCATTTCTACGGGGAGCTCTCTCTCTAATGTTCCCTTTGGACCTTTTACAGTCACTTTGTTTCCTTCTGCGATTGTAACAGTAACTCCTGCCGGAACCGCAACTGGCATTCTACCGATACGTGACATGCCTTTACCTCCTACTTAAATTCTCGGAAGGAACTGTGCGTTCCTTCTGTTTTCAGTTTCCTCTATCTCATCATTACCAAACAAATGCCAATACTTCGCCGCCAACACCTAACTGACGTGCTTCTTTATCTGTAATCACGCCCTGGTTGGTGGAGATGATAGCGGTACCAAGTCCGCCCAGTACCTTGGGAAGCTCTTCCTTGTTAGCGTATACACGCAGACCCGGTTTGGAGATTCTCTTGATACCGGAAATGATTTTCTCGTTCTTGTCTTTGCCGTACTTTAAGGTGATTCTGATGGTCTGGAAACCGCCGTCCTCTACCATGTCGTACTTTGCAACATAACCCTCTTTTACCAGGATGTCAGCGATAGCTATTTTCATCTTGGATGAAGGTACGTCTACTGTATCATGTTTTGCAGTGTTTGCATTACGAATTCTTGTAAGCATATCTGCAATCGGATCGCTCATTGTCATTTTAAAATGCCTCCTTCCTAATTCTCTCTATTTTACCAGCTAGCTTTCTTAACGCCAGGAATCTGACCCTTGTATGCTAACTCGCGGAAACAGATACGGCAGATACCGTACTTTCTTAAATAAGCATGTGGACGGCCACAGATTCTGCAGCGGTTGTACTCTCTGGTGGAGAATTTAGCCGGACGCTGCTGTTTAATCTTCATTGAAGTCTTAGCCATGAAAGTTTCCTCCTAACTATTTTGCAAACGGCATATTGAATAATGTCAAAAGTTCACGAGCTTCTTCGTCAGTCTTAGCGGTGGTAACGAAGATGATATCCATACCTCTTACCTTGTCAACTTTGTCGTACTCAATCTCAGGGAAGATCAGCTGCTCTTTGATACCGAGCGCATAGTTTCCTCTGCCATCAAATGCGTTAGGGTTAACACCTCTAAAGTCACGTACACGGGGCAGTGCCAGGTTTACCAGACGGTCAAGGAATTCATACATTCTCTCGCCGCGCAGTGTTACCTTGCAGCCGATTGCCATGCCTTCACGGAGCTTAAAGTTAGCAATGGACTTCTTTGCCTTGGTGGTTATAGCCTTCTGTCCGGAGATGATTTCCAAATCCCTTACAGCAGAATCCAGAACCTTGGCATTTTCCTTTGCTTCGCCTACGCCCATGTTGATAACGATCTTATCAAGCTTCGGCACCTGCATAACGTTCTTATATCCAAATTTTTTCATCAGAGCGTCTACCATCTCGTTCTGATACTGTTCTTTTAATCTAGCCAACGTTTTTTTCCTCCTCTCCTGAATTAGTCGATTACTTTGCCGGTTGTCTTAGCCACGCGAACCTTCTTGCCGTCTTTTTCTTCAAATCCGACCCTGGTTGCCTTGCCGTCTACTACCAGCATTACATTGGAGATATCAATAGGAGCTTCCTGGTTAACAATGCCGCCCTGTGGGTTGCCCGGAGCCTGCTTTGTGTGCTTGGTAACCATGTTGCAGCCCTGAACCAGAACTTTGTTCTTCTTTGTATCAACAGAGATAACCTTTCCCTGCTTATCTTTATCTTTACCTGCGATTACGACTACTAAGTCGTCCTTCTTAATCTTATTCACAGTAACACCTCCTTATAATACTTCGGGAGCTAAGGAGACAATCTTCATGAACTGTTTGTCTCTTAATTCTCTTGCTACAGGCCCAAAGATACGAGTTCCTCTTGGAGTCTTGTCATCCTTAATAATTACTGCTGCGTTCTCATCAAATCTGATGTAAGAACCGTCTTTACGGCGTGCGCCCTTAACGGTACGTACCACTACAGCCTTTACAACATCGCCCTTCTTTACAACACCGCCTGGTGTTGCATCTTTAACGGAAGCAACGATGATATCACCGATATTTGCATATCTTCTGGTTGAACCACCTAATACACGGATGCAGAGAAGTTCTTTTGCACCGGTATTGTCGGCAACTTTAAGTCTTGTTTCCTGCTGAACCATACCTGTTACTCCTTCCTCATCTCATTATCTAGCTTTCTCGATAATCTCAACAAGTCTCCATCTCTTATCCTTGGACAGTGGTCTTGTTTCCATTACTTTTACTGTATCACCGATGGTGCACTCATTCTTTTCATCATGAGCTTTTAACTTCACGGTTTTCTTAACGATCTTACCGATTACAGGATGTTTTACATGGTCCTCGATAGCAACTACGATTGTCTTATCCATCTTGTTGCTGACCACTTTACCGGTACGGGTCTTTCTCAAATTTCTTTCCACGGTAAATGTCTCCTTTCGCATTATGCGTTAGCCTTCTCAGTGATAACAGTCTGGATCCTGGCAATGTTCTTGCGAACTTCCTTAATCCTGGATGTGTTATCCAGCTGATTGGTTGCATTCTGGAATCTTAAATTGAACAGTTCCTTCTTCGCAGCTACTAACTCTTCATTCAGCTCATTTGCTGACTTATTCTTTAACTCTTCTACAAATTTATTAGTTTTCACTGTTATCACCGCCTTCTAAATCTGCTTTAGAAACAATCTTACACTTGCATGGCAGCTTGTGCATAGCAAGACGCAGAGCTTCTCTAGCTGTTTCCTCTGGTACACCAGCGATTTCGAATAATACACGGCCTGGCTTTACAACTGCTACCCAGTACTCCAGAGCGCCTTTACCGGAACCCATACGGGTTTCTGCTGGCTTTGCTGTTACAGGTTTATCCGGGAAAATCTTAATCCAGACTTTACCGCCACGCTTGATGTAACGGGTCATGGCCACACGGGCAGCCTCAATCTGGTTTGATTTGATCCAACATGGTTCAGTGGAGACTAAACCGTACTCGCCGTTAGAAATCGTGTTGCCTCTTAATGCCTTGCCGGCCATGGAACCACGGAACTGCTTACGACGCTTAACTCTCTTAGGCATTAACATTATTTATCGCTCCCTTCCTTGTTTCCTTTAGTAGGAAGAACTTCGCCCTTGTAGATCCATACCTTTACGCCAATCTTGCCGTAGGTTGTATCTGCTTCTGCGAAACCATAGTCAATATCTGCTCTTAATGTCTGAAGCGGGATGGTACCTTCGCTGTAGAATTCAGTACGTGCCATATCAGCTCCACCCAGGCGGCCTGCAACAGCAGTCTTGATGCCCTTAACGCCTGCCTTCATGGTTCTTCCCATGGTGGACTTCATTGCACGACGGAAGGAAACACGGTTTTCCAGCTGCTGAGCGATGGACTCTGCAACCAGCTGTGCATCCCTGTCCGGACGCTTGATTTCCTTGATGTCGATGAACAGCTTCTTATCAGTCAGCTTCTGAACTTCCTTCTTCAGCTTCTCGATTTCAGAACCACCCTTACCGATAACCACGCCTGGCTTAGCGGTATAAATGATAATCTTAACCCTGTCAGATGCACGCTCAATTTCAATCTTGGAAATGCCGGCACTGAACAGTCTCTTCTTGAGGAACTTTCTCATATTGTAATCTTCAACCAGGCAGTCAGCAAAATCAGCTTCTGCATACCACTTGGAATCCCAGTCTTTAATAACACCGACTCTTAAGCCGTGTGGATTAACTTTCTGTCCCATATTTGCCTCCTATCTCTCATTCAGAACAACAGTGATGTGGCTCATTCTCTTCTCGATCCTGTAAGCACGTCCCTGAGCTCTCGGTCTGACTCTCTTCATGGTCGGGCCCTGGTTAGCGTAGCACTCTTCAACATAAAGTTTTGCCGGGTCCATTCCGTTATTGTTCTCAGCATTTGCTGCTGCTGATTCCAGTAACTTTTTGATTAAGCTGGAAGCGTATCTGGGATTGTAAGTTACAATACCAAGTGCGGTCTGTAAATCTTTGCCTCTGATGGCATCTAATACAAAGCAAGCCTTCTGGACAGACACTCTTGCGTAAGACAGTGTTGCGCTTGGTCTTGTGTCCTTCTGGGCATTTCTTTCTCTCTTGACTTGGGATCTATGTCCTTTTGCCATTGGTAAAACCTCCTTTCAATTTACCGTGAATTACTTTCTCACGCCGGACTTCTTCTCGTCTTTACCGTGACCTCTATAGGTTCTGGTTGCTACGAATTCGCCCAGCTTATGTCCTACCATATCTTCGGTTACATATACCGGAACGTGTTTCCTGCCGTCATGAACTGCAATTGTGTGACCAACCATCTGTGGGAAGATTGTAGAACGGCGGGACCAGGTTTTGATTACCTGCTTCTGTCCTGCTGCATTCATAGCGTCTACTTTCTTTAACAGATGCGCGTCTGCAAATGGTCCTTTTTTCAGTGAACGAGCCATGTGTTCTTAACCTCCTTTAACTATTTGATGGTTCTGCCATCACGTCTTCTTACGATCAACTTGTTAGACTGCTTGTTTTTCTTTCTGGTCTTCAGACCCAGAGCAGGCTTGCCCCATGGTGTGCACGGACCTGGACGGCCGATACCACACTTGCCTTCACCACCACCGTGTGGATGGTCGTTGGGGTTCATTACGGAACCGCGGACTGTAGGTCTGATACCCATGTTGCGCTTCCTACCAGCTTTACCAATGTTGATCAGGGAGTGTTCGCCATTGCCCACAACACCGATTGTTGCGCGGCAGATGATTGGAACCATTCTCATTTCGCCTGAAGGTAAACGTAAGGTTGCATACTTGCCTTCCTTAGCCATCAACTGTGCTGAATTACCGGCTGAACGGACTAACTGGCCGCCCTTGCCAGGATATAACTCAATGTTGTGTACCTGAGTACCAACCGGGATGTGATACAGTGGCATGCAGTTGCCAAGCTTTGCCTCTGCTGTATCGCCGCTCATAACCTTCATTCCGTCGGTTAAGCCCTGTGGTGCCAGGATATATGCCTTCTCGCCGTCTGCATAGCAGATAAGAGCGATGTTGGCAGTTCTGTTTGGATCGTACTCAATTCCGATAACGGTTGCCGGAATACCATCCTTGCTGTTTCTCTTGAAGTCGATGATTCTGTATTTTCTTCTGCTGCCGCCGCCTCTGTGACGAACAGTGATTTTACCCTGATTGTTACGACCAGCGTTCTTGTTCAGGGATACTACCAGAGATTTCTCCGGAGTGTCCTTTGTGATTTCCTTGAAATCAGAACCGGTCATATGTCTTCTGGAAGGTGTATAAGCATTATACTTCTTAATTCCCATGACATTTTACTCCTTTTCTTTTTCTTTTCACGGCGTATGACTTTGGTAGGGATATCTGGGATATCCCGGATGCCGTATAAGTTCTCCGTCCGGGTGTGTCCGGCGGGTGTGAGATTTTCTTACAGTCCCTGGAAAATCTCTATCTCTTTGCTGTCTTCTGTCAGCTTTACGATTGCTTTCTTGGAAGCAGCTGTCTTGCCGAAGGTCATTCCCCTTCTCTTGGTCTTGCCTTCACAGTTCATGGTGTTCACGCTGGCAACCTTGGTGCCTGGGAACATCTTCTCAACAGCCTCTTTAATCATAGACTTGTTAGCGTCTACATGTACCATGAAAGTATACTTTCTATCGCCCATGGCATTCATGCTCTTCTCAGTGATGACTGGTTTTAAAATGACGTCATAGTACTTGATATCTGCCATTATGCGTACACCTCCTCGATGGATGCAACAGCAGCCTTGGTAGCCACTACTGTGTTGTACTTCAGAATGTCGTATACGTTGATGGAGCCGACCTGAGAGGTCTTAACGCCTGCAATGTTCCTTGCAGATAATACTGTATTCTGATCATTGTCAGCCAGAACCACCAGTGCCTTGGATACCTTCAGGTTATCCATAACATTCTGGAACTTCTTGGTCTTAATCTCGTCAAACTTAAGCTCATCTACTACGATAAACTTGTTATCCTGAACACGGCTGGTCAGAGCAGACCTGAGAGCAGCTCTCTTTTCCTTCTTGTTCAGTCTGATGGTGTAATCTCTTGGTGTTGGAGCGAATACCACGCCGCCGCCCTTCCACTGAGGAGACCTGGTTGAACCCTGTCTTGCATGACCGGTTCCTTTCTGTCTCCACGGCTTTCTGCCGCCGCCGGAAACCTCAGAACGTGTCTTTGCTTTCTGTGTTCCCTGACGTTTATTTGCAAGCTGTGCAACAACTGCAAGATGTACCAGATGCTCGTTAACTTCTACACCGAACACGGCATCGTTCAGTTCTAATGCGCCAACTTCTTTACCTTCCATATTGTAAACAGATACGTTTGCCATTTGTGTGTTCCTCCTTTCCTATAAAAGCTTACCTTTCAACCTTAACGGTTTCTTTAATTGTTACCAGGCTCTTCTTTGGTCCTGGTACTGCGCCCTTAACCAGAATCAGGTTATTGTCAACGTCAACCTTGACAACCTCCAGATTCTGAACGGTAATCTGCTTGCTGCCCATGTGGCCTGGCATTCCCTTGCCCTTGAATACGCGGCCTGGGGTTGTAGCGGAACCGTTGGAACCCTGATGACGATGGAACTTGGAACCATGTGCCATAGGTCCTCTGTGCTGTCCGTATCTCTTGATGGCGCCCTGGAAGCCTTTACCCTTGGAAATAGCGGTTGCATCAATCTTATCGCCTGCTGCGAAGATGTCTGCCTTAATCTCATCTTTTACGGAATACTCTTCCGCATTCTCAAACTTGAATTCTCTTACATATCTCTTGTAAGAAACACCGGCCTTGTCAAAATGGCCTTTCTGCGGCTTGCTGACCAGTTTGTCCCTCTTGTCAACAAAACCAACCTGTACTGCTTTGTAACCATCGTTCTCAGCTGTCTTAACCTGTGTTACCACACAAGGTCCTGCCTGAAGTACGGTTACCGGAACTAAAGCACCATTCTCATTGAAGATCTGGGTCATTCCGACTTTTGTTGCTAAAATCGCTTTCTTCATTGTCTTACCTCCTGTTTCATGATCTACAGCGGAATGCTTTCGCATTCATCCTAGAACAGCCTAATATACGTGGAACACTATGAACCGCCTGGCGGTATGTTGATTCCTCAACAGGAAATGCAGTGTTGCTTCTATATTTAAACCCTTCAGGATATAAACATTTTTATCGCATCCCCATCCTGTTCAAACGGGAACCGCGAACCCAGCTGCGCTGCGCTTGCGCAGCATGAAAACGAATCTGTCTTCGATTATTTCGTTTTCATCTTGATGTCGATGTACACACCAGCTGGCATTTCCAGTCTGGACAGCGCATCAACTGTTTTCTGGCTTGGAGCTGTGATGTCGATGAGTCTCTTGTGAGTTCTCTGCTCGAACTGCTCTCTGGAATCTTTGTACTTATGAACCGCACGCAGAATAGTTACTACCTCTTTCTTGGTTGGTAACGGCACCGGTCCGCTCACCTGTGATCCTGTCTTCTTTACAGTCTCGATGATTTTTCCGGCGGACTGATCTACCAACTGATGATCATAAGCCTTTAAAGTGATTCTCATTACTTGACTTGCCATAAAAAAAGTCGCCTCCTTTTCGCACTTTCAAACCAAGTACGACAAGCGGTGACTGTACACGTTTCCGTGTGTGTCCTAACAGAACTCCACACTGATTCTGCGTTCTAACATTGCAGTTTCTTTAATTGGTACAGTGACTTGTCGCCAGTTTCCTAACTTGACATTCGCTCCACGGAAAACCCGCCTCACTTTGTGGGCAGCAACCTCTCGCTTCAACGCTATCATGCCACAGCCTTTGTATGATAGCACACATTCCAAATAAATGCAAGTATTTTTTTCAATTTTCTTCGTCAGTGCTTCGTCAGCCTTTGCCCGGAGTTTTATTGGTTTTAATTGATTCTTTTCAACGCTTTTCCCGGAGCATTCTTACTCAGGCTGACTGGGGTCTCCAAAAGCAAAAAAGGAAAGACCTCCCATTTATTATAGAAGTCTTTCCTTATATGAATCATTTTAGTCACATACCGGTAATAGCGCCAGTCTGTTTACTCTGTGCAGTATGGCTCCGTGGGCTCCTGTGCGTAAGAATCAACATCACTGTCATCATCCGCCTTTGTCAGCTCGCCTGAGCTGTTGGTTGTAAACTTGACGCCGTCGCTGTTCTTTACATTGCTTCCCTTCATAACCTTACCGGAAGCGTTGACCACATAATTCCTGCCCTCCACCCGGTAGCATACATACTTCTGGCCGTCCGTTGCCTTCTGGAGTTTCCCCTTATAGTATAAGTAGTTATCCTTAACCCCATTGACGCCCCGTCCATTGTCCAGGAAGTAAAAATCGCTCTTATTGCCGTCGTCCTCGGTCACCTTCATCTTTCCTTTTTGGACACAGCTCTTATTCTTATCTCCAAAGTAGAACGCGGTCCAGTCATCCTCGCCGGAACCGGTATAAACCTTCTTAAGTCCATAAACCGGATTGCCCAGATGGTTGAACAGATAGGATTTGCCGTTCAGCTTCACAATGTCGCTGGTGGTAAGACGTTCGGAATCAGCCGCTCTCGGCTTGCCGCTGTTATTGAAGTAGAACCACTCCACGGCTTCCTCATAACCGTTCAGATCCTCAGGAGGTTCAATGGAATACCAGCCAATCTTGGCCTTGCCGTCAGAACCAAAGTACATGTAATCCTGGATGGAGTCATTGGTTGTGGACTTTACGTTCTTCCAGCCTGTCTGCATGGCGCCGTTCTCGTCAAAGCAGTAATAGGTTCCGTCTATCTTACGGGCCGTGTAATCGCCGTCTGAGCTGTCAGGCGCATATTTCTTGCCATTTGAGGAGAAATAGTACCAGTAGCGGCCGTCATCATCTGTGACACTGTCAATTCCCGGCGTCACCTTGTCTGCGTTGTCGTCATCGTCATCCGGCGGATACAGCTTCTGCCAGCCCGTCCGCATAACGCCGTCAGAACCGGTATAATACATATCGTCCAGAATCCAGCCAATCTCCATACGGCCATCACCGTTAAAGTGATACCACTTATTGTCAATCTTTTTCCAGGCATCTGTGATTACCTTGCCGCTGCTGCTGAAATAATACCACTCGTATTCGCCCTGGTCGCCGGTAAGCTTCAGCCACTTGTCAGTGAGCATGATGCCGTTGCTGTCCATATAATAATCAGACTCAACCCACGCATTGGTGGCCATAACTCCCTCGCCGTTGAGATAACGCCACTGGTTGTCCGCCCCTTTTTTCCATGTATTATATATTTTATTCCCGTTGGAGTCATAGTAGACCCAGGTGCTCCCCGATTGAGCCCAACCCTCTGCTGCCAGGGCAGATATCGTAGCCGTACCAAAGCACAGCACTGCCGCCAGGGCCCACACCGCCACCATCTTTTTCTTCATATGCTCAACTCCTCTTCCCATCTGCATTCACCCATATCAGCCCTGTTTCTGCCGGGGCTGATAATCCTATGGTATATTGTATCAAGGCTCCCTCAATTATTCAACCTAATTTATCTTTCAATTCTATTACAATTTAGCCAAACCGTTTCTATTTTTCCGAAAATGTACCGAATACTTGACGGAGCCGCAGCACTTAGACTATACTCAATATTATCATTATTATATATGGAAGAAACGAGGTTAAATAAATATATGTGGCTTGCAGACGAGTGGAAGGATTATGAAGTGATAGACTGTTCAAAGGGAGAAAAACTGGAGCGCTGGGGTGATTACCTGCTGGTGCGCCCGGACCCTCAGGTTATCTGGGACACCCCCAGAAACCACAAGGGCTGGAAAAAGATGAACGGCCATTATCACCGCAGCAGCAAGGGCGGAGGCGAGTGGGAATTCTTCCATCTTCCTGAGCAGTGGTCCATTGGATATAAGGGACTTACCTTCAATCTAAAGCCCTTTAGTTTTAAACACACCGGTCTGTTTCCCGAACAGGCTGCCAATTGGGACTGGTTTGGCGCCAGGATTCGCGAAGCCGGACGTCCGGTCAAGGTCCTAAACCTGTTTGCGTATACCGGCGGAGCTACCCTGGCCGCAGCCAAGGCTGGCGCCAGTGTCACCCATGTGGACGCCTCCAAGGGCATGGTGGCCTGGGCCAAGGAAAACGCCCAGTCCTCAGGACTGGCCGATGCCCCCATACGCTGGATCGTGGATGACTGCGTGAAATTCGTGGAGCGGGAAATCCGCAGGGGCAACCGCTACGATGCGGTCATCATGGACCCTCCCTCCTATGGGAGGGGACCAAAAGGGGAAATCTGGAAGATAGAGGACGCCATTCATCCTCTGGTCAAGCTGTGCGTCCAGCTCCTGTCAGACAAGCCCCTGTTCTTTCTGATTAACTCCTACACCACCGGACTGGCGCCCGCAGTCCTTTCCTACATGATAGGCGTGGAAATCGTCCCCCGTTTCGGCGGAACAGTAAGCGCCGAGGAGGTGGGCCTCCCTGTCACCCAGACAGGCCTGGTGCTGCCCTGCGGGGCATCCGGGCGCTGGGAAGCATAATGCAAAAAAGTCCCGCATCAGGATTCGCTGATGCGGGGCTTTTTCTTGCCTGGTGCTAATCTCTGTTCTTATCACCTGCTTCTTAATCACTTGGTCCTTTCATTTTACATAATCCCGTACTTATCGAAAGAGGCTTTTGCAGCCATACCGTTCTTAATGGCCTCAGCCACCATCTTCTCTCCGGTAGCCTTTTCAACAGCCCTGACAATCACTTCCTCCTCAATCTCCTTAGGGATAACAAGGACACCGTCCAAGTCCCCAAATACAATGTCTCCGGGATTGATTTTCACTCCCTCCATGTCAATGGGAACCCTGTAGTCAATCACCTTTCCTCTGGGGCCCTGGTCCTGGGCATATCTCCCATAAGAAAAGCATGGGAAATCCAGGTCCAGGATTCCGTTGGTGTCGCGGTGAAATCCATTTACAACAGCGCCGGCCGCACCCAGTATCTTCATTCTCGTACACATCAGCTCCCCTACCAGGGCATATGTGGGTGACGATCCGGTACATATATATACTTCGTTTTTCTTAAGGTCATCCAGCGCCTCCAGCATAAGGCCAAAGCTCTGCCTCATGATTGGATTCTGCCCCTCAGATACTGTCTCCAGAGCATCTGCCTCAAGCACAGTCATGGCCCTTCCGGCCACCACCATATTTTCCCGCATGGGCTGAATCCTCCATGGCAGGAACTGATGGAGATAGTTCATTTTATCCAATATATCACCTATAACAGATGAATACAGTGTTTCCCTCATGAGAGCAAAAAGCTCGTCATCATTTTTCCATACAACCATGATTTAATAAATTCCTCTCATTCATATGTAATCGTTCTCTGTCAATACGTCAGGCCCTATAGCTTTCCAACTCCCTCATAGCCTCCTGAATCAAGTCAGCCGTAACCGGATACGGTGTATGGCTGAGTTCCTGATTTTCCACAGCCGCCGCCAGCACATCCTCCAGATCATCTTCCAGGGTAAGTCCCAAATCCTTCAGACATGACGGCAGTCCAAGGGAACGGTTGAACCGATAAGTCTTTTCCAACTTATCCCAGTCCCGATCCACCATCAGATTAACCAGTGTACCATAAGCAACCACATCTCCATGAAGATAATTTTCCTCGATCTGTCTGCGTCTCGTAAGTCCATAGAACAATGCGTGGGCAATCCCGCCCACATAATCCGAATGTACGGATACAGACACGATTCCCGGAGTGATAATTATGTTAAGCAATATTTTTTCCAGTTCTTCACTGACAATCCCCGCCTTAGCGTCTTCCACTGCCTTCTTACCAAATTCCAGCATTGGATAGAAGCACAGCCTTCCCGCTAAAATACCAAATTCGCTTCCAAAGCTCAGCTTCTCTCCTGCCTTGGCCGACCACTCCGACTCAACATGTTTTGCCATGGCATCTCCTATGCCGGCCCTGAGATAACGAATAGGGGCATCCAGGATAATCCCGGGATGGATAAAGCAATGGACCGGAACCGAATTTAACCGTTTCACCTTCTCAAACGTTCCGTCTTCACCATACATGATACTCAGCTTTGTAACCGGAGCACAGTTGGATGCAATGGTGGGAATCGTAAACACAGGCTTTCTCAGAAGATCTGCTGCCAGTTTTACGGTATCCACGCATTTTCCGCCTCCCACCGCCAGCAGCACATCCGACTGCCTGACCCTCTGATCTGCAACCAGACGTTCCACATTACTCCAGGTGGCTTCATGGCCATAGAGAATTTCACCCGTCGTCGTCATGCCGGCTTTTTCCACAGCCTGTGTAACATACCGGCCGGCGGCATTCCAGGCTTTTTCCCCATGAACCGCCGCAATCTTATTTCCATATCTCCCAATCACATCCCGGAACGCATCAAATGCATTGAGCCCGATGGTGAAATGCGGAAGATAAACAGACTCCTGTCCTTTCATTCCATTTCCTCTCTGCCCATACGGCAGGGACAGGATTACAGACTCTGCCCCATGGCCGCGGAAATCTTTTCACAGATTTCCTTTAACGCCTCATGGCATCTCTGCTCCAGCCCGGTGTCAAAATATTGAATAATTCCGCTCAAACTGAGAGCCGCCTCAATCTTGCCTCCATAACCGAATATGGGATATGTAATACATTTCAAATAAGGTTCACTTTCCCCTTCATTGGTGGCATAACCGTTTTTCCTGACAGCATCCAGGACTCTTCTGTACTCGTCCTTATCCGTGATGGTCCTCTCTGAATATGATTCAAAGGAACAATGACTGATAATTTTCTCCCTGACCTCTGCCGCAGAATAGGCAGTTAGCACCTTTCCTGCCCCCGTATTATGCGCCTCCACTTCACCGCCTATCTTAGAGTTCAAATCAAAGACAACAGCGTTTGCGTTGGGCACCACACGGTCAATCAGCACGATTTTTTCGCCTTCAAGCACAGACAGATGGGCAATCAGATTCAGTTCTGTTGTAACCTTCTCCAGATAAGGCCTGGCAGCTTCCACAACGCTTATAAACTGAAATGCATTGCTGCTCAGCACGTAAATGGACATGCCAAGGCTGTAGCGCTTGGAAATCTCGTCGTACCTTACAAACCCTTCTTCCTCCAGGGTCGTCAGCACCCTGACCATGGTTCCCTTGCGCATATCTGCCCTCTCGCTGATTTCAGTCAGCGTCATGCTTTTATGGGCACTGTCAAAGAGTTTTAAAACCTTTAGCGCCTTTTTTACCGATGAGATTGTATATTGACTTTCCCGTTCCATTCACCCAACTCCAAACCTTTTTTATTTATTATAGTTTATGTGCTCGCCTGCGGTCAACCGGTTAATCCTGCCCCTACTTTGAGAACAATCCCGGAAGGAAGGTCGAAAAGCCCGGGAAGAACACAAACAGTATCTGCACAAACAGCATCACAAACAGGAAGGGAAGGATTGCCTTGGTCATCTTTGATATCTTTGCTCCGCTGATTCCCTGCGCGACAAACAGGTTGATTCCCACCGGAGGCGTCATCATGCCCAGCATGGTCCCCACTGTAAGCAGAATACCAAAATGCAGCGGGCTGACACCCAGTCCTTTTAAGGTAGGCAGGAACAACGGTGTATAAATCAGCACCTGAGAAGCTGTCTCAAGGAAGGTTCCTGTCACAAAACATAGCAGCACAAAGAGAATCAGAATCACATGGACATTGCCCGTGATGCCCAGAATCACGCTTCCAATGAGCTGCGGAATCTGGTTTAATGTGAGATAGCGTGAAAATGCCATTGCAAATGCCAGTATGAATACAGTGGTTCCTGCTGTAACTGCACCTTTATAGAGAATACCGGGCAGGTCCGACACTTTAAGCTCCTTTGTGATGAACAGTCCTACAAACATGGAATACACCACTACCACCACGGCTGCTTCCGTGGGAGTAAAGATACCGCTGTATATGCCGCCCAGGATAATGACCGGGGCAAGGAGAGGCCAGATTGCCTCCTTAAAACTGGCAGCCACCTTCTTCCACTCAAATTCTCCCTCATCAGACTTGTATCCATTCTTTTTGGAAATCACATAGGTGGTGAGAGCCAGGGCTGCTGTCATGAGGAAACCAGGTATGAATCCTGCCATGAACATCTCTCCAATGGACACCTCACCGGCAATACAGTAGAGCACCATGGGAATAGATGGCGGAATCAGGACTCCCAAAGAACCTGCACTGGCTGTCAATGCTGCGGAAAAATCCCTGTCATACCCCTTCTCCACCATGGGAGGAATCATCATCGCACCTACGGCTGCAACCGTACCCGGAGATGAGCCTGAGATGGCCGCGAAAAAAGCACAGGCCAGCACGGTTATGATTCCCAGCCCTCCATGAATGTTTCCCACAAGGCTGGCTGCAAAATTCACCAGCCTTTTGGACAGCCCGCCGGTCTCCATAAGATAGCCGGCCAGAATGAACATAGGGATAGCCAGGTATGTATAAGAGTCCAATCCCGTAAATGCCATCTGTGATACAAACGCCAGGGGCATACCCTTGGCCAGGACCGCCGCCACAGTCGACAGTCCTATACTGAACGATACCGGTATCCCAAGGAATACAAATACCAGAAATACTGCCATCATCATCAGAAATATGCTCATGATTTGGTTTCAACCTCCTTTTTCCGGACTATCATCTTAAACACTGCCTGCAGGAATCTGAAGGCAATCAGGCAGAACATGACAGCAACCAGTGCATACAGGCCTGCCATAGGAATTCTGAGAGAGGCGGACAGCTGTTTGGAAAGGCTGGCATTATAAATGATCTGTCTGGAGTTGTAGGCGATGACCAGGCTGACGGCAGCGCACAGCAGCTTTACTGCAATGTCTAACGCAAACCTGCCGCGCTCTGAAAGTACATTATCAATCAGCTCCACCCTGACATGGGCGTTATCCAGCACAGCTGCGCTGGCACCGCAGTATATCAGGATAATGAATACATACCTGGACAGCTCCTCTGTCCATGCCAGCGGAAGATTGAACACAAAGCGGAACAGCACCTGGAGAAAACACACCACTATCAGAATCGTAAACAGAAAAACAATCAGATAATATTCAAAGTTTTTCTTTTTTTTCATTGATACGTAACCCCTTTCTGTGAGTCATCTACTGCACCGCTGCAATGATATCCAGCATTTCTTTATATCTGTCCGGATTTATCTCATTGCCGTATTTTTCGCTGACACCCTTCACAGCTTCCCTAAATTCATCCTTTGCCTCAGGGGTAAGCTCCACCACCTCAACTCCGGCTTCCTTCATCTTCTCAAGAGCCAATGCATCCTCAGACTCACAGCTCTCTTTCATATACTCAGTGGCTATCTTTATACCATCGTTCAGAATCTGCTGGTAGGATGGATCCAGTTTATCATACCAATCCTTGGAAACGACAAATGTGACAAAGGTAAATACATGACCATCCAGGGTAAGATACTTCTGAACCTCATGAAGCTTGTTAGCGTAAATATTCATTAGCGGATTTTCCTGGCCGTCAACAACGCCCTGCTGCAATGCAGAGAACAGCTCGCTGAATGCCATAGGAGTGGGATTGGCCCCCAATGCCTCAAACACCTCCAGATGAATCGGCGTGGTCATGGTCCTTATTTTTAATCCTTTCATGTCCTCCACACTGTTGATTGGATGCTTGCTGTTGGTTGTATGACGGAAGCCAAAGTTTCCAAATCCCAGACCCACATAGCCGATGTCCTCAAGCTCCTTTAGCAGTGATTGTCCGAATTCGCCTTCCACAACAGCCTCCACCTGCTTTTCGTTGTCAAAGAGATATGGCAGTGACAGCAGTCCGAAGTCCTTTGAGAAGTTTCCGATGATATCCGTACCGCAGGGAAGCATGTCCGCCACTCCCAGCTTCAGTCCCTCAAAAACCTCCTGGTCATTTCCAATCTGGGCTCCTGTGAATATCTCTACCGTGAAGTTTCCCCCTGTCTGCTCTTCTATGTATTCCTTCATCTTATTTACAGCAATCGCCTCAAAATGGTTATCAGCCACACCCACGCTGACCTTCATGGTAACTTTCTGGCCTGACTGTGTCCCGGTGTCTGCCGGCGCACTCTGGGATGCCTCTCCCTTCGGTGCCTGTGACACTGTCTGTCCCCCTGTGCCGCCACATGCTGTCAATAACATACTCCCGGCTAATAATGCTGCTAACATTCTCTTCTTCATTTTTAAATACTCCTTCTCTTAGTATTCTTTATTCTACAACTGCTCCCTTGGATGCAGATGCGCTGATTCTTCTGTATGTCCTCAGATATCCCCGCTTTACTTCTTTTTCCACAGGAACAAAACGTTTCCTGCGTTCCTCAAGTATCTCCTCCGGCACCTTAAGTTCTATGCTCCTGGCATCAACATCAATTTCAATCACATCCCCATCCTGTATCAGAGCAAAGTCCCCCTGTTCATATGCCTCGGGTGAGATATGGCCCACGAAAAGTCCGCGGTTGGACCCTGAAAATCTTCCGTCCGTAATCAGGGCGCATGTATCAGACAGCCCCATTCCCTCCAGATATTTCATGGTTTTGTACATCTCGGGCATACCCGGTCCGCCTTTTGGCCCCTCGTACATCAGGACCATGCAGGTGCCTGGTTTCACCCTGCCCTCCAGTACGGCCTGATAGGATTCCTCCTCGGTGGTAAAGACCTGGGCACGGCCTGAATATCTGAACATGTGCTTTGGCACGGCCGCGGGCTTGATTACACATCCCAGCGGCGCTATGTTTCCCTTTAATATGGCGACACCGCCTGTAGGTGCAAAGGGCTCCTCTGCCGTTTTAATCATGTTTCTGTTATTGGTATAAGAAAACCGTGACAGTGCCTCCCCCATTGTAAGGCCGGATACCGTCAGGGTATCCTTGTGCAGGTATTCCTCTATCTCCTTCAATACGGCCGGAACTCCGCCTCCCTCGTAAAAGTCAACCATGTCAAATTCCGAAGCCGGATAAATGGAGGCCACCTGCGGAATTTTTCTGCTGAATTCATCAAATACACTGAGCGGCAGTTCCCCCAGTCCGGCTTCATGATAAATTGCCTGGAGATGGAGAATACCGTTGGTGGATCCGCCCATTGTTAAAAGGTGCATAACCGCATTTTCAAATGCTTCCTCTGTAAGGATGTCCCTTGTGGTGACTCCCTTTTGAACCAGTTCTACAATTTTCTCTCCGGTCTCAACCCCCTTTGCCATGCGGGCTGCCAGGACAGCCGGAATGGTGCTGCTTCCCATCAGGGACATTCCCAGGCTCTCCGATAGGGCGCTCATGGTATTAGCAGTTCCCAGCATGGCACAGGAGCCAGGACACGGTTCCGCAATATCTTCAATATGCCGGAACTCCTCTTCATCAATCCTTCCCTGTTGTTTCCACCCAATAGCCTCTGTCACAATGTTTCCGTCGTAATGCCTGCCGCAGTAGGAAGCCGGATACATGGGGCCTCCATTCAGGAAAATGGCCGGCATCTCCAGCCTGGCCGCAGCCATCAGCATGCCCGGTACAATCTTGTCGCAGGAGCCCAGCAGCACCAGTCCGTCAAACCGGTGGGCCCTTACCATACACTCAATGGATGACGCAATCAAATCCCTGGTGGGCAGAATGTAGCGCATCCCCTCATGGCCTTCCGCAATACCGTCGCAGGGAGCCACCGTGGAGAACTCCATGGGCGTTCCTCCTGCCTTGATAATCCCTTCCTTTACGCTCTCGCACAGCTGTTTTAATACAAAATGCCCCGGCGTCGCATTGGTGTAGCTGTTAGCAATGGCAATAATTGGTTTGCCCAGCTGTTCCCCGGTGAATCCCATAGACTTGTACAGAGCCCGCTTTAGAGCACCCTGTTCCCCTTTTAAGATATCGTTCTCTCTCATTACCCTTCCCTTCTTTTGTTTTGTAATAGAAAACTTTGTTTTGTATTATGAGTTAAAATAATAAGTTTTGCATTGCAAAACTTTGTTTTGTTTTTATACTTATATAATACTCCTACTCTTGTTCTTTGTCAAGAATCATAATGGGGTTTTCAATGATTTCATAACCTTAAATTATAAAAATCCAATTAAAAAGCTGCTGCACAACTGCAACAGCTTTTTTCCACGGCTGGTTAACGTAATTTTTAGCCGGCTGCCAATTGGGACTGGTTTGGCGCCAGGACTCACGGGGCCCAAAAGGAAGATCCGGATGATAGAGGATACCATTCATCCTCTGAGCAAACTTTACACGGCATTTCCTATAAAGCCAGGGCGCCCTCCGGCTGGTTCATGGCGTACGTTCCACCCAGATACCCCCTTGGCAGCATGGGCTGTCTCTCAAACCCGGTCTGCATTTCATAAAAATGCTTCGTGTGCCCGCTCTCAATCACACCGGTCAGGACTTCCAGCGAATGAAGCGCCATATCCGCCCTGGTTCTGGGAACACGTCCCTTTCTCAGCGCCCAGGCCATTTCTGCCACCCCAAGTCCCCTGTCATCGCCGTCGTATCCGTGGGTATGTGGAAATACAACCGGTTCTGTCTGTCCCTTTAAGATGACCTTCACATCACCCCCAAAGAAGTTGGGGTCCTCCAGGAACAGGATTCCCTCTGTTCCATAAAAGGCAACATAAGGCTTCTCTGTGCGGATACTTCTTGAATTAAAATGGAGGGTTCCCACACATCCGTTCTTAAACTGCAGGGAACCGGCAAGGTATGTCTCCGACTCCTGGACGTAGGTTTCCCCGAAGCTTTCATTCTTTACAAAGTAATGGGATTGCTCCGGCATGCATACACCGGACATGCCGCACACTTCCTTCACCTCTCCCAGGATATTAACCATGGCTGTGGTATAATAAATCCCCACATCAATCCCGATGCCTCCCCCCGGCCTGGATGTATAGGGAAATTTCTCAGCCAGAAGCCTGGCATCCCTTTGCAGAACCGCCACACAGGAAGTCACGGTTCCAATCACGCCCGATTCCACCAGATACCTGGCAGTCTGCACGGCTGCTCCCAGGAATGTATCCGGGGCGCTGCACAGCAGCCTTCCCTTTTCATGGGCCAGCGCAGCCAGTTTCTGGGCCTGGCCGAAGGTTGCTGCCAGCACCTTTTCCGTGTACACATGCTTGCCATGTTCCAGAAGGTTCCGTATCACCCCATAATGGGCCGCCGGATTGGTCAGGTTCAC
Source organism: Enterocloster bolteae (assembly GCF_002234575.2). NCBI lineage: Bacteria > Bacillati > Bacillota > Clostridia > Lachnospirales > Lachnospiraceae > Enterocloster > Enterocloster bolteae. Next base: position 5,630,284 of record NZ_CP022464.2, read on the forward strand.
CACAATCTCAATCCCGGAATCCTCAAGGATTTCCTCCATGGTCAGGACAGAGATATCATAGGCCGCCGCCGTATCTTCAGCCAGCTGCCGGTTTAAGTCGCAGCATCCAGCCACCTCCAGGATTTCAAACGCATTTGTCATGTTCTCAAAATAGATGCGGCTGATGGCCCCGCATCCGATAACTGCTGTTTTTACCTTTTTGATTCCTTTCATCGGAAGCCTCCTTATACCGCGTTATCCCGGATTACACCGGAATACCAGCGACCGCTTTCCTTGATAATCCGCTCCTGTGTATGAAAGTCCACAAATACAATTCCGAAACGGCTTTCATATCCAAAGGACCACTCAAAATTATCATACAGGGACCACTGGAAATATCCCTTCACATTAACCCCCTGGGAAACAGCCTCCCAAAGCGCGAGCAGATGCCTGTGAAGATAATCCTTTCTCGGTCCATCCTCCACCCTTCCTTCCATGGAAACCACATCGTGGGAAGAGGTGCCGTTTTCCGTAATATAAATCGTTTCAATGCCGTATTCATTTTTCATGCGCAGAAGCATGTTTGTAAACCCTTGCTCTGTTACCGGCCAGTTCCTGTCATTGATCGGAATGTGTTTGGGATTCTCTATCTTAAAACCAAGGGGCCATACGTGCTCATCTGCCTTTACATAAAAGTCATTGTAATAGTTCAGCCCGATGAAATCCAGCTTCTGGCCTATCAGCTTCATATGCTCTTCTTTAAACTCAGGCAGCCGGACTCCCTTGGATCGGTAAAGTTCAACCATGTCCTCAGGATATCTGCCAAACACAATGGGTTCAGCAAACCAGCGGTTCAGGTATCCGTCCGCCCTGACAGCCGCCGCCCTGTCCTCTTCGCTGTCTGTCAGCGGAAGCCTTCCCATAAGATTCAGGGTGATTCCGATTTCCCCCTCATATCCCTGCTTGCGGAAATATTCCACTGCCAGGCCATGCCCCACATAGAGGTGATAGGAAACCTGTACGGCGGCGGAAAAGTCGCGCAGTCCCGGTGCCTGCCGTCCCTCATAATTGCCCAGAAAAGCCGCGCAGTACGGTTCATTCAAAGTAATCCATTTCTTTACCCGGTCATGGAATGCATCCATGACAATCCTGGCGTACTCCATGAAATACCTCGGCATATCGGGATTGGTCCAGCCCCCCATGTCCTGCAGGGCCTGGGGAAGGTCCCAGTGATATAAGGTGATATACGGCTCAATCCCGGCGTCCAGCAATTCATCTATCAGACAGCTGTAGAAATCAAGCCCCTTTTGATTCACTTCCCCGTATCCCTTGGGAAGAATCCTGGACCAGGCAATGGAAAAGCGGTATGCCCTGATTCCCATCTGCTTCATCAGCGCCACGTCTTCTTTGTATCTGTGGTAATGGTCGCAGGCTGTTTTCCCGTCATCCCCATCCAGAATGTTGCCGGGAATGGAACAATATCTGTCCCATATGGTCTCCCCTCTTCCATCCTCATCCCATGCCCCTTCAATCTGATAGGACGCGGTTGCCACCCCCCAGACAAATCCTTCCGGAAAATGATGTTTCCCCGCCTCCGCCTTACCGGAATTGCCTTCATATCTCTGCATCATCTTACCCCTTCCTATTCATCCCGTTCCAATAGTTCCACCACGACCTTCAGGCTGTCCAGCGCATCCATGAACGCATATCTTCCGTTGGCGCCCCTGTATTCGCCTCTCTGCAGGAGCTTCATGCCCCAGTCCTCACAGACGCTTATGGTCTTTTGCATTCCCTTCACATTAAATGATATATGGTGGATTCCCTCGCCAAACTGTTCCAGATGTTCCCGCCATATACTGGGCTCCTCATTGGGCTGTATCAGCTCCATCTGCAGGTCCCCGAAGTAAAAGAAGGTCATATAGCACTTTGCCTTCGGAGCAGGCTCTCCTCTGTATTCCGTATGTGTAATCTCATACTCACCGCTGTTTACAGTCTCCGGTTCCTCCACCCCAAAAAAACGTGCAAATTCTTTTTTTGTCTTTTCAATATCATTTACCAGAAAACCGATCTGCGCCAGCCGCATATCTTCAATGGGCCTGTCCATATTCTTATCCATCTATTCATCCTTCCTTTCCATCCTTTATCCATGCACAGCATATCATCCATAGATTCTTCTATACCTGCTTCGCAGCCTCCATCTTTTCAATGGCCTCCATCAAGCCCTTGATGTAAGCAGTATCCGCATATCTTACCTTATGCCCCCATTCCCTGTCCCCTTCAATACCCGGGACATGGTCGCTGACAAGAAATCCGTCAAATCCAGAATGCATCAGCTTATACACCACCTCAAAGGGGTCAAAGTTCCCCTCCCCCAGGAAACACTCCTGGAATTTGGGCACGGTCCCCCGCACATCCCTCATGTGCGCATAAACCAGCTTTTTCCTGGGTCCGAAATATTTAATGGCGTCGAAGATATTCCTGGCCCCGCCCTCCATCTGGGAAAAAGTCCCGATGCAGAACAGCAGGCCCCAGTTGGGGCTGTCAATCATGGCCTCCGCCCGTTTATAGCTGTCCAGATCGATGAACATCCTTGCTATGCCGGACAGGCTTTTTACAGGAGGGTCATCCGGATGGAGCGCCATGGTAACATTGTATTCCTCTGCAACCGGTATAACTCGTTTCATAAAGTACTCGAAATTCTCCCACAGCAGTTCCACATCCGGCACCGCCACGTCCCTTCTCTGCCCAAAATCATCCATGTCATCCACGCCCTGTTTCTGCATTTCCAAATCAAATGCCTGTACCGTGGCCCCATACCGTCCCACAGGGGCGTGGTTATCTGTCCTCCATACAAAGGAAGGAGAGAAATGATATCCCAGCACAGGAATACCCGCCCGCCCCAGGCTGCGGATGGACTCGCAGACATTTTCAATCTGCCTGTCCCTTCCTTCCAGTCCCAGCATAGCCTTATCGTAAAAGGAAATGGGCATGTTTTCCATGGCCTCCACAATAACGCCGTAACGGTCACATGCATCCCTAAAACGGGCCAGGTCCTCATATTTCCACAATCCGTCCGCCGGCAGGTCATGGGGCAGGTTGAACTGGACCCTGTCTATCCCCATCTGCCTGGCATTGGTAAGGATTTCCTTATCTACGCTGCGTATCTGTCCATAAGCCAGTCTCATATTACATCAACTCCAAATCCGGTCCAGGGAAGTTTCCTGGTTCCATTCATCTGTGGATACCCACACATCTTTGTTCTTCATCGGCCCATGTTCGCGGATAAGGTCCTCGTTAAGTCCCTCAATGCCAAGACCCGGAGCATCCGTGACCACTGTGAATCCATCTTTCACAATGGGCTTCACCGGCCCAATAATTAAATCCTGCCACCACTCCGAATCAAATGCGTCATGCTCCTGGGCAAAGAAATTCTCGCTGGCAGTCGCCATATGCGCTCCGGCCAGGGCGGACACAGGGCTTTCGCACATATGCAGGGCCATGGATGCCCCATACCTGGCTGCCAGGTCTCCCAGCTTCTTTGTCTCCAGGATACCGCCTGAGGTCAGCAGGTCGGGATGAACCACATCCAGGGCGCCTGCCTGAAGAAGCGGTTCAAATGACTCCGCCAGGTACATGTCCTCCCCGGTGGCAATCGGAGCCGTGGTGGCGTGCTTCAGCTCCCCGTACTGGCCTGTCAAATACCAGGGCAGCATATCCTCCAGCCAGGCAAGATGATACTTTTCCAGCCTTCTGGCAATCTTTATCATATCAGGAAGAGGGAAATGGCCAAAATGGTCAATGGCCAGCGGAACCTTGGTGCCAATCACGCTCCTGACCCTTCCAATATATTCATCCAACTGTTCCAGGCCCTGTTCCGTCACATGCATGTTAGTAAAAGGATGAGGAATCCTATTAAAATCATACAGCTGCGCATTAGCCGCCGAGCTTTCAGCCCTTGTGCCGGTCCTTGTAACCTGACGCACCTTTTCCTCCACGGCCCTCAGTTCATTCACCCAGTCCAGAGGACCGCAGTAATTTCCTTCCTGGGCCATCAGAAGCTCCACGCTGAGTATTTTGACCACGGTAAATCCCTGGTCCATATACCCCTTCAGGATGCGGCCCACCTTCTCAGGTTCCATCAGAATGCCGGTGGCCCTTCCCTCCTCGATGTGGGTATCCGCGTAAAGTCTTACCTTATCCCGGAACCTTCCGCCCAGAAGCTGGTACACAGGCACGCCGTACGCCTTGCCTGCCAGATCCCAGAGGGCCAGCTCTATGGCGCACACACCGGCCGCCTGCCTTGCCGGACCGCCGAACTGTTTGATTTTCCTGAATATCCGGTCCACTTCACAGGGGTTTTCCCCTACAATCCTGCTCTTCAGATACTTTAAGTAGGTGGCGCTGGCACCATCCCGCATTTCCCCGTATCCGCTGATTCCCTGGTTCGTATCAATCCGCACCAGGTAACAGCCCCAGGGCGGAAGGTCAACCTTGGTAAACTTCACGTCTGTAATCCTCAGCTTCGACGGATTGGAGCTGCGGCGTACATAATCCAAACATTCCTCATAATTCACATTTGTCTGCCTGTCTTTATATTCCATTATCATCCTCCTGACTTTATTCTATCCTGTCAAACCTCGGACTGCTCTAGCCCTTTACCGCTCCATCTGCCATTCCCTTGACAAAGTACTTATTGCAGGAAAGGAAAATGAGGAGCACGGGGAATGCCACAACCGCCGAAGCCGCCATGGTGGAGCCCCAGTCAACAGAAAACTCCCCCGCAAACATGTGTATGGCGATTGGAAGTGTCCTGGTCCTGGTGGAAGTGCTCAAGTTCAGGGCAAACAAGAATTCCTCCCACGCATGGATATATGTATAGATGGCCACGGAAATCAGTCCCGGCTTTGCAATGGGAAGCACAACTCTGAAAAGAGCCCCCATTCCGGTGCAGCCGTCAATCTTAGCCGCCTCCTCCAATTCCTTTGGAACTGTCTCAAAAAAGGAGCTGAGCATGATCACGCCCATGGGTATGGTCAATGCCAAATCCGCCAAGATGAGCGAAAAGTGGGTATCCAAAAGCCCTGTCTTTGCAACCAGGAAATACAGCGGGATGATGATAACCACGCTGGGGATCATCTGTCCAAACAAAAGAGCTATCTTCAAAACCCCGTGCCCTTTAAATTTATACCGGCTCAATCCATAACCTGCCAGGATGGATATGAAAAGTGTAACCGCCACCACACAGGCCGTGATGATCACGCTGTTTATAAAAGCCAGGTACATCTTGGAATTGGTCAGCACATTCACATAGTTGCTGATTGTCGGGGTATCCGGGATAATCTGGGGAGGGATGTCATATTGTTCCGTGGGAAGCTTGATGGAAGTGGACAGCATCCAGATTGCCGGAAAGACGGCCACCAGAACCACCAGGAGCAAAACCGCATAGGTACAGACCTGCCAAACCGGACTGGTGCCGGTTACGGACTTTTTCATTTTCGCCATTTTACTTCCCCTCCTTTTCTCTTGTCAGATAGAGATACACAAGGCTTACCGACATGGATAATACGAACAGGACCGCGCTGGCGGCGCTGGCCATTCCAAAATCATAATCCATGAATGCCCTCTTATAAATATACATGGCCATGACCTCTGTCTTGTGGGCCGGCCCTCCTTCTGTCATCGCATATATGAACGTAAATGCGTTGAGTGTCCAGATAATCATCAGGAGGATGGTGGAATAACAGGTGGCGGCTATGGACGGCCAGGTAACATTCTTAAAAATATCAAGTATGTTGGCCCCGTCAATCACCGCGGCCTCCTTAAGGTCTTTTGATACGCTCTGCAGGGCAGCCTCTATCATCAGCAGGATAAAAGGAAACATTTTCCAGGTATTGACCGCAATCACGGACCACATGGCAACCTTCGGGTTGGACAGCCATGTCTGGTTTGTCTCAATAATCCCAAGGGAGCAGAAAATAAAGTTGATGATTCCATAGTCCGCATTGTACATCCATTTCCACACAACGGATCCAATGATGCTGGGCGTCACCCAGGGTATCATCAGCAGGATACGGATGAACGTCTTCCCTTTTACAAAGGGCTGGTGAAGCACCAGCGCCATGATAAAGCCCAGACCAAACTGAAAGAAAACGCTTCCAAAGGTCCAGAGCAATGTATTGCCAATGGAGCCTATAAAGACCTTGTCCCCAAACAGCTTCTTATACTGGGAAATGCCGCAGAAAACAGGGGTCTGCATGAACAGGGTATTATTAAAGAAACCCATTATCAGCGTATAAAACAAAGGATACAGCATGACCACAGCAACAACGAGCACTGCAGGAAGTACGTAGCCAGCTCCGGAACGTTTTATTTTTCTAAGCATACTTTCACCTTTCTCCTTTTAAGAAACAGGCCCTGCCTGCCGGTACCGCCCCGCGCATAAGCACTGGACGGCACCGGCAAAGCCTGCCCTGCCCGAATTACTCCAATAAACCGTTTACTGCCTGGTCAAGCAATCTGCTTGCTTCTTCTGCGGACATATCCTCGGACAACATTAACTGGAGATTATCCATGATGGCCTGCCGGATTCCCACAATGTTCTTCACTGCCGGAAGCGCACTTGCATACTGAAGGGCTTCTGCATTGGGTTTGATGATATCCTCCGGATAATCCGCATAACGCGCCGCCACTTCCGCTGTTCCTGTAAATGTGTTGGTATAGATAGCAGCAATATCTGGTCTGGTAAGGAACTTCACAAATTCCCAGGCAGCTTCCTTTTCCTTGCTGCATTCCGCAACCGCCACAGACCAGCCGCCCAGGATTGTGTTTCTCTCAGCGCCGTTGGCAGTTGGAACCATGGCACAGGCAAAATTCAAATCAGGATTTGTCTTGACAATTTCCTCCAAATCATAAATGCCGCTTAAGTACATTGCAATCTTGCCGCTTGCAAACAGGGTACGGTTTGCAATGTTGTCATTTTCCAAAAGGGATGCCGGGGAATAGGCAGCCAGGTCCTTATAAAGCTGGGCCGTTTCAACAGCCACACTGTTTCCCAGTTCCGATGCAGAGTTGTCTGCATTCAGAATATCGCTTCCCGAGGAGCGGAGCATGGTTATGTACTGGAATGAGAAGTTGGAATAGTTGGTTCCGCAGAGTCCGTACCCATACACATCTCCGTTGGTACATGCCGCAGCCACTTCCTTCACTTCCTCCCATGTGGCCGGAGGCGTATCGTATCCTGCTGCTGATAAGATATCCTTATTGTAATACATGACATAGGTCTCGCTGCGGAATGGCAGGCCGTAGAGCTTTCCATCCACAGTGGAGGCATCGTTGGCCCCCTGTACGAACTGGCTTACATCAAAGGAATCCTTTGCCACATACTCATCCAGCGGTTCAAGCAGGTTTGCGCTGCCAAAGGTGGTGACCCAGTCAAGGGCGCAGGCCATCACGTCCGGGGCAGTGCCATTGGTCAATGCCAGCATGTATTTATCATTGGCCAGGTCTGCCTGGAATTCAGCCTCAATCTTAATGTCCGGGTGTTCCTGGTTCCAGATCGCCTCCACCTCGGGCCATACGGCTTCCTGCCAGTTTCCGTCCCAGAACTTGATGGTGGTCTGCTCCCCCGCAGCTCCTGCCTGCTTCCCGGAATCAGCCGCCTGTCCCTGGGGCCCGGAAGCCTCCCCGGCCGGTTTCTGCTCCCCCTTCCCCGAAGAGCATCCGGTCATAAGCCCCATCGCCATCGCAGCCGCCACAGTTACGCTCAGTGTTCTCCTCACTGCCTTTTTCATGTTTCTTCCTCCTCAATTTCGTTTCCGTACTTCTTTTTCTAAAAATGTTAACGTTACCATTTGTTTCGTGTCTTTATACTAGCAAACTTTTGTGCATATTGCAAGTATTTTTTAATAAAAAATAGTTTTTTTAACATTTTTATCTCTTTTCTAAAATGTTAACGTTATTAATTATTGTCATTTCAATGCCTTGAAACTGATTTTGAGTTATGCTATAATGAAAACATAACAAATATTTTCATAAGAGGGGACAAGAATGAAAACAATAAAAGATGTGGCTGCTTATTCCGGTGTTTCTCTGACCACCGTTTCACGGGTAGTCAATGGTTCTGATAAAGTCTCACCCAAAACAAAGGCAAAAGTAGACCAGGCCATCAAGGAACTGGGATACTTTCCCAACAATGCCGCTCGCTCGCTGGTGAAAAAGCAGACAGACTCCATCGCCATCCTGCTGCGCAACATACATGACCCATTTTTCACCGACCTGATACGTGGGATTGAGGATGCCTCTGCCACCCTTGGGCGCAACATCATTTTCTGCAGCCCCGGTAAAGACGAAAAGGTACGGGACCGCTATATCGAATACCTGACCAACGGTATCTCCGACGCCATCATCCTGTATGGCTCCCTCTTTACGGACAAGGCTATGGTAGAGCATCTTCAGGAAGTGGGGTTCCCGTTCCTGCTGATAGAAAATAATTTTCAGATGATGCCGGTCAACCAGTTCCTCATTGACAATGTTGCCGGAGCCAGGGATGCAGTGAACTACCTCATCCGCCATAACCACAAAAGGATTGCCCATGTTATGGGCAATCCCAATAAAAAGGTTATCCTGGAACGTCTCAACGGTTATATAGAAACCATGCAGGACAACGGCCTGTTAATTCAGGACTACTATATACAAAATACCCTCAGCGACTCCACTCTCTCCCTTCCGAAATTCAGGGAAATGATGAACCGCCCCAAGGGCGAGCGGCCCACTGCAATCTTCTGCAGCAATGACAAGATTGCCATAATGGTAATCAACGAACTGACGGAATCCGGATTCAAAGTGCCTGAGGATGTATCGGTTGTCGGTTTTGACAATCTGAATACATACGGTTTCTCCTACCGCGGCCCCCGTATTACCAGTATCAGTCAGCCATTATACCAGATTGGATATGACAGCATCATCTCCATTGACGGCGTCCTCCAGGGCAGCATCGAAACACCCATCAACAAATTTTACCCCACCACGTTAGAGGAGCATGAGACGGTGTGTTCTTTGTAAAACTGCTTTTAGGAGCTTCCCTGTATTAGACCGGACGCCTTTGGAGATGTATTTTCACTCCAGCAGCCGTCCCACATCCAGCTTCCCCCACCCCTGCTGGTTATGGGGAAGGCCCAGGTCCAGGGCCCGTTCCCTGATACGAAGCTTCACATCCTTGTTGCTCATATCCGGGTACTTTTCCAGCAGCAGGGCTATTGCGCCTGACACAAGAGGCGTGGACATGCTGGTGCCTGACTTTGAAAAATATTTGCCGGGCTCATTGCAGCAGCTGATGATGCCTGAGCCCGGCGCTACCAAATCCGGCTTGCAGACACAAGCCAGTGTGGGGCCTCTTCCGGAATAATCCACCATGCGGCTTCCCATGACGTCCACTTCCTTGTGATCGTCGGAGCAGCCCACGGTTATAACCTTGCGGCTGATGCCGGGAGTTGTGATGGTCATTCGGCCCGGTCCATGATTTCCGGCTGCCACCACTACCACCAGGCCGTCATCCCAGGCCGCATTCACCCCCCGCACCAGAATTGAGTTCTCTGTCATGTCCCTGCGGGACAAGGAGCCTACGGAGATATTCACAATGCGGATATTATATCTGTCCCTGTTCTCCCGGATCCATTTAAGTCCGGTCAGTACGTCTGTGGCATAGCCGTTTCCCTTCTGGTCCAGCACCTTCACCGATATGAGACTGCATCCCGGCGCCACCCCTCTGTATTTCCCGTCGGAGGAGATACCGCTGCCTCCAATCATTGCAGCTATATGGGTGCCATGGCCATTGTCATCATAGGGCGATGTGCGGTGGTTTACAAAATCAGCAAAGGCTGTCACTCTATCCTTAAAATCCTCATGGAGGTAAATTCCGGTGTCAAGTACTGCCACACCCACTCCTCTACCCGTAATACCCATGGAATACACTTCTTCACAATTAATGTCTTCTCTCGCCTGATTCACATCACGATTTTCTCCTTTTTTATTAGGATATTCTATAATGAAGGAATCTGTGCCAGGGCACCGTGTGACGCGGTCAGGCAGGCAGGACTGTCAGGCAGATAAAACCGCCTGACAGGAGCAAAAATATTTTCTTTAAAAGGAAGGCGGAACCTGCTTCTGCCGGTCCACGTCAATCACACCGTAGGTATTGATTCTCAGCTTCGGAATGACCGGAAGGCTTACAAATGCCAGGGTCATGAATGCATCTATATCGCTGCTGATTCCCAGCTGCCTTGTCAAAACCTTCAGAGCCTGCAGCTGCTCCTCCACCTCCTCCACGGATAACCGGCTCATAACTCCGCCAATGGGAAGCGCAAGCTCGCCTAGCACCTGTCCTTCTGCCGCCACAGCCAGGCCGCCCCTGTTCTTTCTCACTGCGTTGGCGGCCAATACCATATCCCTGTCATTGGTCCCCACCACAATCAGGTTGTGGGAATCATGGGCTACGCTTGTAGCCACGGCTCCCTTCTTAAGACCGTATCCGCCCACAAAGCCCAGTCCCTTGTGTCCGGTGTGAAGATGGCGTTCAAACACAGCTGCCTTCACAATATCCTGTTCCAGGCTGACGCCGGGTGCCAGCCCCGGAGTATTCTGCCAGGGCACCAGACGCTCCTCTGTGAGAAGTTCATGGGGTTTAAACTGAATAACCCGCTCCATGGCCCCCTTTTGCTCCAGCACCAGGTCCTCCAGGGTAACCTCATCCATATGGAAGGAGTTAAACACCCTTGGAAATGCAGTTTCCAGGCCACCGGCTGTTTTTTCCGCAGATTCGGTATCCTCCCTGCTTCCGGACCGCGGCTCCTCTCCTGCTGCATAATTTCGTTTCTTTTCCTTCCCGGCCCCCAGGCATACTCCCTCCTTTGCCGTCAGGACTCCGTCCTTGTATACAGCCGCCACCCGGATATCCTTCAAGTCCTCAAGCACTGCCAGGTCCGCCCTCAGCCCAGGCATGACAGCGCCCCTGTCCTTCAGTCCAAAATACCGGGCTGCATTAAAGGTTCCCATCTTAATGGCCCGTATGGGGTCCGCGCCCAGGGACACTGCCCTGCGGATAATATAATCAATATGTCCCATAGAAATCAGGTCGCCGGGATGCTTGTCATCTGTCACCAGCATACACCTCTCATAATAGGGGGCCTCAAACAGGGGCATAAGTGCCTCCAGGTTCCTGGCAGCCGTGCCCTCCCGTATCATAATCCACTGTCCTCTTCCAAGTTTTTCCAGAGCCTCCCCTGCATCTGAACACTCGTGGTCAGACCACACGCCGGAGCACACGTAGGCATTCAGCTCATTCCCTCTCAGGAAAGGCGCATGGCCGTCTATAACCTTGCCTCGCCTCCCTGCCTCCGTAAGCTTCCCCATCAGATCCTCCTGGCCGGCAACCACTCCCACTGAATTCATCACCTCTGCCAGCCCCAAAACCCTGGGATTCTCATAGTATGGCTTTATATCCTCCGGCCCCAGCACAGCACCGGACTCGTCCAGTCCGGTGGAGGGCACGCAGGAGGGCATGACAAAAAATGTATCCAGGGACAGTCCCTCCGTGGCTTTTAACATATAATCCACGCCCTGGCACCCTGCCACGTTGCCAATCTCATGGGGATCCGTAATCACGGTGGTGGTGCCATGGGGAAGGACTGCTTTTTCAAACTCCGGCGGCGACACCATGGAACTTTCAATATGTATATGCCCGTCAATAAAACCGGGACAGATATACCTGCCTGTCATATCTACGTTGACAAGCCCATCATATTCCCCTATGCCGGCTATGCAGCCATCCTCAATGGCTATGTCCCCAATCTCTGTGCGCTCCGTAAATACATTGACGATTGTCCCCCCTTTTAACACAAGGGATGCCTTTCTTCTTCCGGCAGCAACGTCCATCATTTTTTTTAAATCATTGTATTGTCTCACACAAATACCTCCTTCTGTTTATTCTTTAGCCCCCGATATATTTGATATCATAATACTATAATCCATATAAAAGTACAATATTCTGATATTATTAAATTTTTATTTAAATTATCAATACTTCTTCATCTATTTGGTTTTTCTGCAAAATTTTTACATTCTATCATTAAAATGCTTGTATTTCCGCATCATCGTGCTATAATAGTCTCATGGAAGTATAGCTCAGCTGGGATGAGCGTTCGCCTCACACGCGAAAGGTCATGGGTTCGAGCCCCATTACTTCCATTTTTCGTACCCTTTTTCAGTTTACGATTCCATTTCATTTTTCTTTCATCCCCCAAAGCCTGTTTTTTCCAGCCTCCTGATTTTTCCCTTGCAGCCTTATTTGTTTCCGCGGCTTTGTCCAGCGGGTGGAAATTATCAATTTTAAGATTTTCTTAATAATCTATTCAAAGAACATTCAAACATTCCGGAGGATTGCATGCTATACTAAGTACATAAGAAATGCACGAATGTTTAACAACTATCCTTCAACCCTTTTTGAAAATCCGAAAATCCTAAAGAAAATTGCTCCGTACCACCTGGTACGGAGCTTTTTCTATGAATTCCATAATGTTTGACTTTCTCTATCTCCGGTATCCATCTACGGTACCTATCTCCGGTTCAGCCCTGCCAGAACTTCCCTCAATTTCTCCACATTTCCATCATCAAAACAATATCCGTCCATCCCGCAGCGGCGCGCTCCCTCTATGTTAAGCTCAAGGTCATCCACAAAGAAGCATTCTTCAGGCTTCAGATGGAACCGCTCAAAGAGGTGGCCGTATATTTCCTTCTGTGGCTTCAGACACAGGACGTCGGCCGAGAACAGGATGCCGTCAAAACAGTCCACTGCGGGCAGCACGTCCTTATAGCAGCTCAAAAGGCGCACAGATGCATTGGAGCACAGATAGATGCCGTAGCCCATGGACTTAAGCCATCTTACCACATCCTCCATTCCTTCCTTCTTATACATGTTGAACTCATGCCAGCGGTTGAAACACAGGGCGGCCAGACTGCGCTCCTCCTCTGTATCCAGGCGGGCCTGCATCTTTTTTAATGCCATATCCTCCGGCATTACTCCCAAGTCCAGCAGAATCCACTCAGGAGATACGAATATGGAAGTGCTGACCTTTTTCCTGGTCTCCTGGTCCTCTATGAAATGCCTGCACACTCCGTCCGCTATGTAGTCCACCAGGACATTTCCCATATCAAAAACAATGTTCTTAATCATCCTATCCTCCTGCTATCTTTCATATATGATGGCTTTGCAGCCTCCAAGGGGAACATTTCACCATATTCAAAAACCCGGGACAAGGCCCCGGGTTTCACGTCTCTTAGGCTTCCGGTTTTTCAACCTGGATAATGGCAGCCTTCTGCATAGGAATACGGCAGTTTTTATTGTTACCGAATTCCACAATGACTGTATCATCTGTCATGTCGATGATAACGCCATAGAATCCGCTGCTGGTGAGAATGGTATCACCAACTGCAACGCTTTCCAGCAATTCCTTCTGTCTTTGCTTCTCCTTCTTCTGAGGACGGATTGCCATGAAATATAACATACCTCCCAGAAGAACAATATAGAGAACCCAGAACATCGGACCACTTGTCATTCCATTTTCCTCCTTCACACCTACCGCCGCCTCGCCGCAGTAGTTTCTTATTCATCAGACGCCGTACTGATCGCACGGCCGGAACCTTCCATACCGGCAAGCTTGGCCGCTTTATACTCAGCATAACGGTGTTCCTCGATGGCGTCGCGAATCTCTTTCATCATTGTATTATAAAAATACAAATTATGCAAGGTACATAATCTCATTCCAAGCATTTCTTTTGCCTTCAGCAGATGGCGTATATAGGCCCTGCTGTATGAACGGCAGGCAGGACAGCCGCATCCTTCTTCTATGGGACGGGAATCCAGCTCGTATTTCTGGTTAAACAGATTCAGCTTGCCCTGGTTGGTGTACACATGGCCGTGGCGTCCGTTCCTGGATGGATATACGCAGTCAAAGAAGTCCACGCCCCGGTCAACCGCTTCCAGGATATTGGCCGGAGTTCCCACGCCCATCAGATATACAGGCTTGTCCTCAGGCAGGCAGGGCACTGTCACATCCAGAATATGGTACATCTCCTCGTGGCTCTCGCCCACCGCCAGTCCGCCCACTGCATAACCGTCCAAGTCCATTTCCCGTATAGTCCTTGCATGCTCCATACGTATCTCATCCACCACGCCGCCCTGGTTGATGCCGAACAGCAGCTGCTGACGGTTCACCGTGTCCGGCAGGGAGTTAAGACGCTCCATCTCGGTCTTGCAGCGCGCCAGCCAGCGGGTGGTGCGCTCCACTGAATGCCGGATGTAGTCGTCGCTTGCATGGCTGGGAGGGCATTCGTCAAACGCCATGGCAATGGTGGAACCCAGATTGGACTGAATCTGCATGCTTTCCTCAGGCCCCATGAATATCTTGTGGCCGTCGATATGGGAATTAAAGTAAACCCCTTCTTCCTTAATCTTGCGCAGTCCTGCCAGGGAAAATACCTGGAACCCGCCGGAATCCGTAAGGATAGGGCGGTCCCAGTTCATGAACCTGTGCAGCCCGCCAAATTCCCTTATAAGCTTGTCGCCGGTGCGCACGTGGAGATGATAGGTATTGGACAGTTCCACCTGGGTGCCGATTTCCCGCAGATCATCCGTTGATACAGCTCCCTTGATGGCGCCCACTGTTCCCACATTCATGAACACAGGCGTCTCCACGGTACCGTGTACTGTTTCCATACGGGCGCGCTTGGCACGCCCGTCCTTTGTTATGACTTGATATTTCATATGATATGCCTCAATTATTCCTCATCGTCTGCCAGGGCAGCTTTAATCATGATGGCGCACTCAATCCGCTTCTTCTGCATCTCACAGCCAATGTCATATGCCCCGTTGATGGAGCCGCTGAAGTTATACGCGTTGGCAGAACAGCCGCCGCTGCAGTAGAACCTGGCAAAGCAGTCCTTGCACCCCGGCTTGGCGTATACATTGCAGGTCTTGAACTCATCCCTGATATCCGTGTTCACAACACCTGTGTCCACATTGCCCATAAGGAATTTTTCATTGCCCACAAACTGGTGGCAGGGATAGAGATCGCCCCAGGGGGTCACCGCCAGATACTCGGTGCCGGAACCGCAGCCTGCCATGCGCTTAGCCACGCAGGGTCCTGCCTTTAAGTCCAGCATAAAATGGAAGAAGTTGAATCCCCTTCCCTCCTTTTTACGCTTGATATACTCCAGGGCCAGGCGGTCGTATTCCTTTAAGATGGCCGGGATATCTTCCTCCTTGATGGCGTAATCCTCTGACGGGTCAGCCACCACCGGCTCCATGGACATCTGCTCAAACCCCAGATCCGCATAATGGAGCACGTCGTCTGCAAAGTCCAGATTGTTCCTGGTGAATGTACCGCGGACATAATAATTCATCTGCTTTCTGCTGTCCGCAAACTTCTGGAACTTGGGGACAATCAGGTCATAGCTGCCGCTGCCGTTACGGAAGGGGCGCATCTTATCGTTGACATCCTTTCGTCCGTCCAGGCTCAGCACCACATTGCTCATCTCACGGTTGCAGAATTCCATTACCTCGTCATTTAGCAGAACACCGTTGGTTGTCAGGGTAAAACGGAATTTCTTGTGGTGGGCTTCCTCCTGTGAACGGCCGTATTCCACCAGCCGTTTCACCACATCCCAGTTCATCAGAGGCTCGCCGCCAAAGAAGTCCACCTCCAGGTGCTCCCTGTTTCCGGAATTGGCAATCAGGAAATCCAGTGCCTTCTTTCCCACCTCATAGCTCATGAGGGCGCGGCGTCCATGATACTCGCCTTCCTCTGCAAAGCAGTAACGGCAGGCCAGATTGCAGTCATGGGCAATGTGCAGGCACAGTGCCTTCACCACCGTCTTCCTCTTCTTAAAGTCTACCACAAAATCCCTGTAAATATCCTTGGTAAGGAGCTGCTCTGCTTCAATCAGCTGACCGATTTCCTCCAGAGCCTCCTCTATATCCTCCTGGCTGTATCTGTCCTTCAGACAGACCCTTACCTCTTCCTTCACATATGAAGGCAGGGCAGCGGGCGCTTCCATCTCCGGAATCCGCTGTGAAACCAGCTGCACGGCGTCGTAGACCACCGGGTCCACCACATGGACGGATCCGCTGTTGACATCCAGGACAATATGATAACCATTATTTATATACTGATGAATCACGAATTTACTCTCTCTTTCCAAGGGCCAGTGGCCCCAAATCCTGTGCATGGTAAAGCCCCTATAATCCCATCGACCATAGGGGCTTGCAACCAATTTCCTGTATGTATCTCTTCTGACCGGCGATTAGCGGTTAGCGTTCTCGCAGCTCTGGTTTCCTACTGTACAGGATGTCTTGCAGGCTGACTGGCAGGAAGTCTGGCACTCGCCGCATCCGCCCTTCTTCATTGTGTCCTTTAAGGTATTGGTATTCAATGTCTTAACGTGCTTCATACTACGGCACCTCCTATTCATTTAATATTATTAATTATTTGAAACTATAATTCCTTGAAATTATAACACAGGTTAAAGTCCCTTGCAACGGTATTTTCAAAGGTTTGTCATATTAAAGGCTCCCCCGGGAATATACTGCAACATAGATTCTTTCAAAAGGAGAACAATATATGGAAAATGGTATTGTGAAGCCCATGCTCCGCTCCCTGCTCATCTCCTATGTGCTGTCAGGAATCCTTCTGGCTGCCCTGGCCTTTGCCCTCTATAAACTGCGCCTGAAAGAGGGACAGGTGAACCTGATGGTGTATGCCGTGTATCTTTTGACCTGCTTATGCGGCGGTTTTCTGGCGGGCAAACGCATCCGGCAGCGCCGGTTCTTCTGGGGGCTTCTGTCAGGGCTTCTGTACTTCCTGGTGCTTTTTGCAGTGTCCTGGGCCATGAATATGGGGTCAGCCATTGATATGGAGCGGTCTGTCACCGTCATGGGCATATGCGCGCTGGGAGGAACCATAGGGGGGATGCTCAGTTAATGTTCAAAAGAGAGAATACCTGATTCCAGTCATGGCCATGGAATCCGGTCATTCTCTCTTCTCTTCCATCAGATGCCCTTTGCCGGGCCTTATTTTTTCTTATTTCTTTTTCTTCTTCACACCCGCATCTTCCAGGCTCCCCACAGCCTGTGCCAGCACAAAGACAGCACTTCCCAAAAACACGAACATGTCGCCCAGATTGAACACCACCTTCTTAAGGGATTTCCATTCAATGGTGAAGTAATCCACCACATACCCGCGCACCACACGGTCGTACAGATTGCTGAGAGCGCCTCCCATCACAAGAGACAGGCCCAGCTTCTCCCCGGTCTTTCCCTTATCCTGCATCATGGCTGCCAGTGCTCCGGCCATGGCCGAAATCACCATAAGCGGAATCCCCTTTACCAATTCCGGTCTTTCCTTCATAAATCCGAAGGGAAAACCGCTGTTGTGGTTCTTATGAAGCTTTATAAATCCTTTGGCAGACGGCAGGTCCCTTGGAAACGTGTCGTCCTCCTGACCTTCCACCACGCTCTTGACCCCCAGGTCCAGGGCAGCCAGCCCGCCTATTATCCAGCCATAAATCATAGATTCGCCTTCCTTTCCACCCTTTTATTTCATTTTACTATGGTTTCACACCTCCGTCCAGTGAAAGGTTTCTGAATTCAAGCATATACTATAACAAATATCCTGCCCGAGGTGTGCCATGGCAGACTGCCCATTTAATTCCGCCGACGAGAATATTGCTGATTTCATATACAGAATTGGAAGCCAGCAGCAGATAGTCGGCAATCCGGCCGATATTCCCTGTATGGATTATGTGAACGATGAATACAATATCATCTACACTCCTCTGGATACCGTAACCCCCATTTCCCTGGCCCGATACAGCTACTATACTGTACCCGGACTTTTTTCCCTTCTGGACAGTTCCAGCATGGAGGCCTCCGGCATACTTACCACCTTTGCCGCGCCTGCCCTGGGAAACAGGGGGCGCGGAACCCTAATAGGTATCGTGGATACCGGCATTGACTATACCAACCCCTTATTCCGCTATCAGGACGGCTCCACCCGAATCGCCGGACTGTGGGACCAGAGCATCCCCACAGGAGAGGATGTCATTCCTCCCGGCGTGCCGGCCTATTATGAACTCAGCGGCGCCTCTTATGGCACTGAATTTACCAGGGAGCAAATCAACCAGGCCCTTGCCTCCGACAGCCCCCTGGACCTGGTGCCCTCCACAGACACCAATGGCCACGGTACCTTCCTGGCCGGTATTGCCGCCGGCGGCTCCCTGCCGGAACAGGACTTCACTGGCGCGGCTCCGGAATGCGAGATCATAGTGGTCAAACTGAAACAGGCAAAACGCTATCTCCGCGAATTCTACCTTGTCAGCCAGGACGCAGATGCTTATCAGGAAAATGACATCATGATGGGAATTAAATACCTGAGGGTGACCGCATTCCGCCTTGGACGCCCCCTCATCATCCTCATAGCCCTTGGCTCCAACCTTGGAAGCCATGAAGGTACCTCACCCTTAAGCAGCGTTGTACAGGATGCCAGCCGTTTCCTGGGCCGGGCAGCGGTCATCGCGGCAGGCAATGAGACAGGCCGGGCCCATCACCATTTCGGCACCATTCCGTCCGGACAGGAGTGGGATGATGTGGAAATCCGGGTGGGACCGGAGGAATCCGCCCGCGGTTTTTCCCTGGAGCTCTGGGCATCCACTGCCGATACCTACTCTGTGGGCTTTGTCTCCCCCAGCGGCGAGATAATCTCCCGTATTCCTATTATAGCCAGGAACGAGACCTCTATCCCTTTTCTTCTGGAACCAACGGTCATTACGGTCAATTACCAGCTCATTGAATCCGGCGCCGGAAAACAGCTGATATTCATGCGTTTTAGAAATCCTGTGGCCGGCATATGGAAGGTGCGGGTCTATAATACCCAATATTTTACAGGAGAATTCCATATGTGGCTGCCCTCCGAGGGACTAGTATCGGATGAGACCGTATTTCTGCGTCCCACTCCCGACACCACCATTACCCTGCCCGGCAATACGGCCGCGCCCATTACAGTGGGGGCCTATAATCACCTGAACAACAGTATTTACATCCACTCCAGCCGCGGCTTCACCCCTTCCGGTATTGTAAAGCCGGAGCTGGCAGCTCCAGGCGTCAATGTAATGGGGCCTTCTGTAGGCCGCAGAGCTGGCGGATCCGTACCCATGACCACCCGCAGCGGCACCTCAGTGGCTGCCGCCCACGTGGCCGGCGCCGTGGCCAGCCTCTTTGGCTGGGGAATCGTGGAGAGCAACCAGATTACCATGAGCCAGGCGTCCGTGAAATCTTATTTGATCCGGGGTGCAAGAAGAAATCCAGCACTCCGCTACCCCAACGAAGAATGGGGCTACGGAGCACTGGATTTATATGAAACCTTCCGGCGTATCAGGGAATAACCCTCTGTTCAGTAAGGTAAATGAGCCATGCAAAGGTATGAATTATCCACGCATCTGTATCAATGGTCCGCCGCTTTTTTCCAGATAGGGACGGGTGACAACAACAGAGCCGATATTAGGGTCCTTGGGAATCTCATACATGATATCCAGCATGAATTCCTCCAGAATGGCCCTCAGCGCCCTGGCCCCGGTCCCTCTCTTGATGGCTTCACCGGCAATCCATTTAAGGGCCTCATCCTCAAAGACCAGCCGCACCTCATCCATCTCCAGCAGACGCTCATACTGCTTGGTGATGGCATTCTTCGGCTCTTTCAGGATGCGGACCATCATATCCTCCGTAAGCCCCTGAAGGGTTACTGTCACAGGAAGCCTTCCCAGAAACTCAGGAATCATTCCAAAGGTCCGCAAATCCTCATTGGTCACCTGCCCCAGAATATCGGGATCCTTATCATATGTATCCTTCAGTATAGAACCAAAGCCCATGGTGATTTTCTTCATCAGGCGCTCCTTAATGATTTCCTCCAAATCGGGGAAGGCGCCGCCGCAGATGAACAGGATATTATCCGTATTCACTGTTGCCATGGGTGTCATGGCGTTTTTCTGGTTGGAGCCTACCGGCACCTCCACAGTGCTTCCCTCCAGCAGCTTGAGCAGCTCCTGCTGTACGGATTCGCCGCTTACATCTCTGGCATTGGTCTGTTTCTTCTTGGCAATCTTGTCAATCTCATCAATGAATATGATTCCCCTCTGAGCCCGTTCCACATCGTTATCCGCAGCAGCCAGAAGCTTGGACACCACGCTTTCTATATCATCGCCGATATAACCGGCCTCTGTCAGGGAGGTGGCGTCGGCAATGGCCAGCGGTACATCCAGAAGTCTGGCCAGCGTCTTAACAAGATAGGTCTTTCCGCTTCCTGTTGGACCAATCATCAGTATGTTGGACTTTTCAATGACAATGTTCTTATCTGTTCCGGCATCCTCCCCTGCCCCGTCCTGAGGCGGCTGGTCCAGAAATGCCCTTTTATAATGGTTATATACAGCCACTGCCATTACCTTCTTGGCCTTTTCCTGGCCGATAACATATTCGTCCAGCTCTGCCTTGATGACATGGGGCGCCGGTATATCCTTCATAGTCAGGACCGGCTGTTCCTTGGCTTTTTTCTTGATTTTCTGCTTTTTGGGGATTTCCACTGCGGGAGGCGTCATGTTCAGGTCATTGAGGTTCATGTTCATATAGGGCATATTAGGCAGTTTGGAAAAATCCATGCCCCCCTTTGTCACGGAATCAAATGCTTTCTGCATACAGTCATGGCAGAGATTCATGCCGCCGGGCATGGATATCATGGGGCCGGCCTTGCTCTCAGGCCGCCGGCACATGTAACACACCTTTTCATAGCGGTCTTCTTCCTTTTGTTTGTCTTTATCTTCACCATGGCCGGATGTCTCCACATCCTGGGTATACTCTTTCTCGTCCAAGTCAGTTCTCCTCTCTGTTAAAGGGCGTACCGGGCCGTTCCATCGTCCCGCCGCTTAACGTAAAGTATATAACAAAATGCTTCCCCAAACAAGAGGAAGCATTTTCATTTCACATTGTTTTGAAAAATTTTAGTTATTGGGCCTGTGTTTCCGTATTCTCCTGGGGCATGGCCTTCAGCGTGATGGTGACCGTCCTTTCCTGGTATTCCCCGTCCTTCTGGGACTGTACCGTCAGATCAATCTGTTCTCCCATCTCGTAGCAGGCCAGAAGCTCCTGCAAATCCGTCATGTTCCGGACGCTCTGTCCGTCCACCCTGGTGATGATGTCCTTTTCCCTCAGGTCAGACTGGGCCGCGGCTCCTTCCTCCAGTATCTTGTATACATACACACCTCTTGGCATTCCGAAAGCCGCTGCGGACTCTTCATCCACGCTGGTTCCCTGTATGCCCAGATAGCCTCTTTTGGCCTCCTCCACCGGATTCATGGTCTTGCGGTTCATAAGCTGGTTCATGATGTCTTCTGCCTTGGATATGGGAATTGCATAGCCGATTCCCTCTACCTCGGTGGAGGAATACTTGGCGGCGTTGATTCCTATCACCTCTCCCTTCATATTAAGAAGGGCTCCTCCGCTGTTGCCGGGATTGATGGCCGCATCTGTCTGCAGAAGTTCCCTGGTACTGGTATTTGATACCCTGACCTCCCGGTTAAGGGCGCTTACATACCCCACGGTCACGGACTGGCCGTAGCCCAGCGCATTGCCAATGGCTACAACGCCCTGTCCCACCTTCAGTTCATCGGAGTTGCCCAGCCTGGCCACCTTAATCTTGCTCTTGGTATCGTCCTTAATCTGCTCCAGGGGCACTGCTATGACTGCCAGATCCGTTTCTGCGTCCGTTCCCTTGATGGCTGCATCCACTACCTCACTGTCAATAAAGGCCACCTTCAGGGAGGTGGAATCCTCCACCACATGGTTATTGGTCACGATAAGAAGTTCCTTGTCATTCTCACCCACTATGATTCCCGAACCGCTGCTGGGTACCTCATAGGTCTGGGGGCCGCCCCTGAAGAACCAGCCGTATCCGTAATTATTGCTCTGGTATACCGCCGTACTGGTAATTGCCACCACTGTGGGCATGGCCTGTTCCACAATATCGGACACATCCGCCACTGCCTTTCCATTGTTCCTCTGGCCCTGCTGGTATCCGCCGTTACCCTGGGCGCTGCCCTGGCCGTTATCCTGTCCGCTGCCCTGACTTTCTGTCTGGGCCTTTGATATCTCTTCCTTTTTTTCCGCTTCAGCCGATGCAGCCGCGCTGTTTCCCATGAATCTGGATGCAGCCACATTGACCCCCACCATGGTCGCCCCTGAGACAGTGCCAAAGAGAAGGGCACCCGCTGTAATCAGGACTGCTTTTTTTAAAATGCCGCCTTTTTTCTTCTTTGGGGGCATATCCTCCGGCTGGGGACGGCGCCCGTATGGGTCCCCGCCGTACTGCCTGTTGTCATAACTCTGGTTATCATAAGACTTCCACCCGTAGTTCTGGTCGTTGTCGTACATTATAATTCCCCTTTCTCACGCTTTCTCACGTAATCTCCCGATTCTGTACACAGTTTAGCAACGATTTGTGATAAATGTGTGACCATTTTATTATATAAGACTAAAAAGTGCCGGCAGGGAATGACATATCCCTGCCGGCACTTTTACAGTCTTTATATCTGCTGCTTTTATACGAACAATCCTGACATTAATTTCCCGGTCCGATGATCACAGACCCCGGTCCCTCCGGCACGTATTCCTCGGACGATGCGCCCGGATAAGCTGCCGTACTTCCCTTGGTGCTGCCAGGGTAAGCTGCGGTGCTCCCCTTGGTGCTGCCAGGATAAGCCGGGGACGTTCCCTGGCTTCCGGGATACGCAGCCGTGGTCCCCTTAGAGGCGCCCGGATAAGCTGCGCTGGTTCCCCTGGTGGGGTCCTGGCCCGGATAGGTGATTGCGCCTGGTCCGGTTGTCTGGTCGCCCTCTGAGGTCTCGGCCCCCGGGAATATGCTGCCTGAGCTGCTCTCTCCCGGCCGGCCGGGATGGACGGTACCGGATCCGCTGCTCTCCCCCGGCCTTCCGAATATATCATCCTCAGGCGGATCCAGTTCATTGCCGAACTCGTCGGTCTCTATCTCCAAATCCGTCTCGCCGTCAATAATGGACTCATCTGTCCCGGACGTGCTGCTCTCAGACTCATTTTCTTTTGTCTCTTCCGTTGCCTTGGTCGCCTGAGTGGGCTTGGGGATATACCCTCCGTCTGTTCCCACATGGTCGATTGGCTTAGCTTCATTGTACATGCCTGTATCCGCTGATATTTTGGCACTGATCTTCTTTACCATATCACTGGGCTGGTAATTTTCATCCCCAAACAGGAACTGGTGGAGAAGGGTTACATTGCTCTCCAGTGTCTGGGGAATGACGCAGGCGCCCTTCTTGCCCATATTGGCATCGCTTCTGGCTGCCGGGAATCCCATGGTATCCGCTATGGTATACTTGGTCAGATTTCTGGCTGCCGGTATAATGTCATCAATGGTAACGCTGGAAAGAATCTGGGGGAACACTGCCTCCATGACATTGTTTACCACCGCAAAGTCGGATTTCTTGAGTTTCTGGAAACATAGGTCTATGATTTCCCGCTGGCGCTCTGTCCTGGCAAAGTCTGTATCCATCTTACGAAGCCTTGCATACGCAACTGCCTGGACACCGTCCAGATGGTTGAGCCCCGCCTGTTTTAACTGATAGGACCCTACACCGGTAGCCTCCACAGTCTCCGTAATATAGGCATTGATATAGTAAAATTCCGCCTTGCTCAGCTCCACATCCACTCCGCCCAGAATATTGACCGCATCCACCACTGCTTTCCAGTTAAATGTGGCAAAATCATCTATCTGCAGGTCCAGGTTTCTGTTCAGCGCCTCCACTGCCTGCTCAGGACCTCCCAGGAAATAAGCCTGATTGATCTTATTGTACAGCCCGTTGTCGCTTACACTGAGATATGTGTCCCTGAACACGCTGACAAGCTTAATCTCGCCGGTGCCCTGGTCAATGTTGCATATGATGATAACATCGGCGTTATTGCCCTTTCCCACCGAGTTATTCCGGCTGTCCACACCAAAGAGGGCAATGGTCCAGTATCCCTCCATCTCCTCCACCTTCCCCTGAGGGATATTAGGGTTAGTCACCTGGGCCGGTTTAAACTGGCTTGGCTGAATCAGACTCATCTTATTCTGCGCATACCGGTAAAGCCCGGTTCCCAAAAGGAATAAGATTTCCAGTATGATGAATACAATTATCAACTTACGGCGGCGCTTGATCTCTGCTGCTGCCGGATCCGCTGCCGCCGCTTCCCTGGCTGCCCTGCGGCCTCCTGCTCCGCCCCCGTTCCTTCCGAAAGACGAATCCCTGCCCTTACCGGCGCCAAGGTCTTCCGCCCCGGCATAGGACCGGCTGTATGTGCGGCTGCCAGTCTCACCAGCCCCCAAATTCCCGGCTGCCGTCCTGGTACCTTTTCCTTCACCTGTATACCTTGGCCGTTCTCCCGGCCTGCTTCCTGAGACTCCCGGCCTTCCGTCAGGCCGGTCCCCTGTGAATCTGGGGCGTTCACCGCTCCTGCCGCCCGCGCCTGTATATCCGGGGCGTTCACCGGTCTTGCTGCCCGTGCCTGTATATCCGGGGTGTTCACCGGTCTTGCTGCCCCCGCCTGTATATCCGGGGCGCTCACCGGTCTTGCTGCCCGTGCCTGTATATCCGGGGTGTTCACCGGTCTTGCTGCCTGTGCCCGTATATACGGGGCGTTCACCGGATCCGCTGCCTGTGCCCGTGTATCCGGGACGCGCTCCGCCCTTGCCGCCTGTGCCTGTGTATCCGGGGCGCTCACCGGCCCCTCCGGCCGTGCCTCCGGGACGGCCCGCCGGCTTCTCTCCTGCAAAACGCGGACGCTGGCCTGTCTTTCCCTCACCGCTTACAGGGCGTTCCGGCATCCTCTCACCTGCATAGGTGCTTCGCATTCCGCCGTTCTTTCCTGGTATGCCCGGGGTACGCTCTGCGTCTCCCACTCCGGCATAGCGCGGACGGGCGCCGGAACCGGAGCTGGGCCCGGCAGCCGAACCTGAGCCGCGGCCATCTGATGCAGTCCTTACTGACGCCCTGCCGGCAGATACCGGCGTTCCCTGCCTGGATCCGCCTCCCGAACCTGCGCGGCCCGCCTGTCCGGCGCCCCTTATCTCCTGCCCGCTGCCTCCGGTACGCCCGCGGGGCATTGTATCTGAATCAGCCCCGGCACCGGCGCCCAAATCGCGCTTCCTGCTGCGGCTTCTTAATCTCTCTTCTTCCTCATCAAATCCATTGTCAAACTCACGATTCATTCGTCCATCCTCATTCCATCACGTAAACCAGGCGCTAATCATTCATAAGCAGCCCCGCTCCCCTGACCCGCAGACTGTATCCGGGCACGGCTAAAACGCAGGAGCATTCTTAACGCAAACGTCATGCATATCAATATGCATTTTTATTAATAAATCCCTTGAAAACAGTGAGAAACATAATCTTGAAGTCAAAACCCAGACTCCAGTTCTCAATGTAATAAAGGTCATGCTCAATCCTCTTGGTAATTGATGTATCCCCGCGGTAGCCGTTGACCTGGGCCCAGCCCGTGAGTCCCGGACGCACCTGATGCTTAATCATATACCGCGGTATCTCTTCTTTAAATTTTTCCACAAACAGCGGCCGCTCCGGCCGGGGCCCCACCAGACTCATATCACCAATGAGGACATTAAAAAACTGGGGCATCTCGTCAATGCTTGTCTTGCGTATGAAACGTCCCACAGGCGTTACCCTGGGATCATGGGGCGTTGTCCACTGGCTGCGCTCCCTGCCCGGGTCCTGAACCTCCATGGAACGGAACTTGTACATCTTAAAGGGACGGTTGTGCAGCCCTATCCTCTCCTGGCTGAAAAGCACGGGCCCTGGTGAAGTGATTTTGATGAGCAGAGCCGTAACCAGCATGAGAGGCGAAAATACAATCAGACCAAACAGAGCGCCGGCTAAATCCACTATCCGTTTCATGGTGGCGTTAAACACCCCGGTAAGGGGCACATGGCGGATGTGGATTACCGGAAGTCCCTGAAGGTCTTCCATATAGGGAATCGTCGGTATTATGTTATTATAATCCGGTATGAACTTTGTATGCACGCCTGATTTCTCGCAGGCAGCCACAATCTGTTCCAGATTAGAGTACTCTTTGATGCTCAGGGTAATGGCTATTTCGTCCAGCGTATTGGACGCCAGGAAATCCTCCAGATGATTGGTGGGTCCCAGCACCTGTACCTTTTTATATGCAAAGCCGGCCGGCCGGTGGTCATCCAGGATTCCCTGGACATGGTAACCCCATTCCGGATTGACGCTGACCCTGTCGATGAACCCTTCGGCCGCCCGGCTGTAGCCAATAAGGAGCACATGCTTCTGATTATAGCCGTTGGTCCGCAGGGAGCGCAGGAAGATGCGTATTGATATCCGCTCTGCTTCCAGCAGGATGATATTGGCCGCAAAGAATGCCAGAATCATCTTTGTGGAGAAATAGCTCAGATGGCTTACGAACCTTCGCAGGCCAAAAAGCACGAACGTAAAGAGCATAAGGCCGATGACATTGGCCTTGCAGATATTGGCCAGTTCCGAACGCCGCCCCTGAATCCGTTTGGGCACATACAGATGGAAACTGGCATATAGAATCAGGTATATGGGCACGATAAAAATGAGCGCCATAAAATATACCTGGGGCTTTAGCACGCCTTCGTCTAAGGGCAGTACCTTTCCGCTGATGACAATGAACCATGCCAGAGCATAGGCCACCACAGTGACCAGTATATCCAGCAGGACATGCATGCGGTTCAGCCTTTTCTGGTTATCTTTTATCATTGTATTTCACCTTGGTTTCTCAGGGAATCCCTTCTTACCGTAAATATCGTTGTTATTATACATGATAAGCCGTCATTATTCTATAACATTTCTCTTAATTTCGAAAAAGTTCATAATTTAGCAATCTGCCTTGCGGCAAACTCATAAACATAGATAAGGGTCCCTGTAATCAATTCCCACTCAATGGCCAGATAATTTTTAAGCCGCTCCCTGTTGTAAGGCACCTTCCGGCACCTTTTAGCGGTTGCCAGGCCTTCCTTCACGCCAGCCGCATAATCCCTTCCAAATCCCTTTTTCTTAAAAAACATGTATTTAAGTCCCATTCCCAGGAGAATCGGAACCAGGTTCACCGCCAGCTGCAAAAGGGGCATGTTTTTATAATTCAGATAAATATTATTCCTGGCAGCCAGCTTTACCTTGAAGGGATTGTACTTGGAACCGCTGGTGCCGCTTCCCACATGATAAACCATGGCCGTGGGACAGTAGATGTTGTCATATCCCGCAATTCTGGCCCTGTAGCCAACGTCCAAATCCTCCAGGTACGCAAAATGCATCTCGTCAAAGTATCCGATTTCATCAAACACCTCCCTGCGGTAGATGGCTGCCCCGGCGCAGGCCGAGAAGATGCGGCAGGCCCTGTTATATTTTGCGGATGAGCGTCCCACCCCTCTCTGGTATGCCCAGCCCAACAGACTGTACATATCCCCGGCATCGTCCATCAGCTCCTTGCGGCAGAGCTGAATCATCTTGCAGCTGACGGAAAATATCTTTGGGGAGCGCTCAATGGCCTTAATCATTTCTCCCACATAGTGGAAGTCCGGCTCCGTGTCATTGTTGAGCAGAATCACATAGGGAGTCGCCGCCGCCTTAAGGCCCACATTCACCGCGCCTGAGAACCCGGTGTTCTCCGGCAGGAAAATGGCCGGAATCTCTTGCTCCTTCAGCCACTCCACGCTTCCGTCTGTGGAACCGTTGTCCACCACCAGGATGTCAAAATCCCGGCAAATCTGCATGCTGAGAGCTTTGAAACAGGGTTCCATAAACTTAAGCCCGTTATAATTGGGTATGACGATGGTTACCTTTCTGCGCCTGCCTGTTCTTCGGCCGGTTTCATTGCCACGTCCCGCTTCATTGCCGCATCCTGCTTTATTATCGCATCCCGCTTCATTGCCGCGTCCCGCTTTATAATCGCATTCTGCTTCATAATCATTTCTATGGTCACTCATGTGCTTTCGTATCGTCCTCCGGCGCAAACTGTTCGTAAACCTTAAGGTCATAAGGCTCACCTATTTTTTCCTTCAGAAGGTCCCTGAGCGCGAAATTAGATTTGCGCAGCGTCAGGTTGGGGTTGTAGCAGGGGTCGCCATTTTGAATGATATCAGGCCACTTCCGTATGAAAATGGCTACCTCCCGGTTAAAGCGGGCTATCTTTTCAGGCGTATCCTCCAGTCCTCTGGACTTGGATTCATAGTGGTAAAAGCATGAATAAGGCGCATACACTACCATTTTCCCCAGGGCGCGTACTTTCATGCAGTAATCAATGTCATTAAAGGCCACTGCCAGCTCCGGGCTCAAACCTCCCACCTGGTCAAAGACGGATTTCTTTGTCATGAGGCAGGCCGCCGTGACGGCGCTGTAGTCCTGGGCGCACATGGCTCTGTGGAAATAGCTGTTCTCGGCCTTATGAAGTCCGATAAATGTATGGCCCGCAATGCCGCCAAAGCCTATGACCACTCCGGCGTGCTGTATGGTGTCATCCCCATAGAGAAGTCTGGCTCCTGCAATGCCCACATCCTCCCTCTGGCAGAATCCCAGCATTTCATTTATACTGTCCTCTTCAATCAGCTCCGTGTCATTGTTGAGCAGCAGCAGGTATTCACCCTTTGCAAAGGAGGCTCCGTAATTATTGATGGCTGAATAGTTGAAGCCCTCCTTCCAGGTAACCACCCGGAAATTGGTGTGCTCCGCCTGCATCTTATCATAGTAGGCGAAGGTTTCCTTCTGGGAACTGTTATTTTCCACGATAATGAATTCCAGGTTCCGGTATGACGATTTCTCCATCAGGGACCGCACGCACACATCCAGGTCCTGGCTGTGGTCCTTGTTGGGGATGATAACAGACACCAGAGGTTCCCCCTGTATCTCAAAGGTGGTATGGTAAATGCCGTAATCCACGCCCTTCTCCACCTTCACCGCCGGAATTCCCATACGCTCATAGTGGGCCATGATGGCTCTGGATCCGGCCTCAAAGGCATACATCTTGCTCTCCGGGTTGCTGGCCGTGGAATTCTGATGGCAGCGCCAGTGATAGAGGACCTTTGGAATATGGTATACCCTCTTTGCTGCCTCCGTACACCGGAAAATGAAATCATAATCCTGGGCGCCGTCAAACTCCTGGCGGAATCCGCCCACCTGCTTTAACAAATCCTGCCTTATGACGAACAGATGGCATATATAATTGACGCTGGTCAGCAAATCCGGGTTGAAATCCGGTTTGAAATGAGGGTCAAACAGGGCCTTTCCATCCATGTCCAGCTTATCTTCATCAGAATAAATAACCTGGCAGTCGGGATTTTCATTGATTGCCTTCACGACCTCATAAAAAGCATTAGGAGGAAGCGTATCGTCATGATCGGCCAGGATGACAAAGTCTCCCCTGGCCATATCCAGGGCTGCATTGGTATTGCCTGAGATTCCGCGGTTGCTGCCCAGAATCTCATAGCGCACACGCCGGTCACGGTCCGCGTACTTCTTAAGCACGCGCTCGAGCCCCTCACCCCTGGGACTTCCGTCTGCAACACATATCTCCCAGTTTGTATAGGTCTGTTCCATGATAGAGTCCAGCATTTCCCTGAGATAGCGCTCCGGGGTCTTATAGGCGGGAATTACAACAGACAGCATGGGCTCAAAGTCAAATAAATGCTTTCTCTGCTCCGCCAGCTCCTCGTCCGTTGGTTTGGTCAGCTCATACCACTCGCTGTAATCATAATCATTGTCAATTCCCTGCAGCTTGTGCTTTGACTTGACCACAAGGGCCTTAAGGCCATGCTCCTTCCAAAAATCCATGGCCACATGGACTGTCTCCATGTTCATCAGGTCCTTAAGCTTCTCCATGCGCTTGTGGGCCACGCTGGCCCGCCTGGCAATCAGTTCCTCATTGTACTTGATTTTTGCCTGGCGTCCCTCACAGCGGATCAGCAGGTAATAATCCTTCCCCCGCTCATAGGGAAACTGGATGTCAAATCCAAATTCCCGGTCATAGACCTTCTTAAAATATATCTGGCTCACATCATCCCTGCGGGTATTTACATGCTTAAATTTTACCGGCTGGCGCTTCTCATCCTCCACCCGGAAGGTGGCCTTGCTGTCAGGGGATTTACCTATAGCCCATCCGTTAAGGGTAATGGAATTCTCCCGGATGCGTACCACGTCTATCTTATATTTCATGCTTCATTACCGCCCTTTTTCTCTTCCTCGTTAAAATTAATACGCTCTTCCTCAATAACCAGAGGCCGCTTCATCACCCGCTGGTTAATACTCATGATATACTCTCCCAGAAAACCGATGAAGAACAGCTGTACCGACCCCAAAAACAGCATTCCGATCAGCATGGGCGCCATGCCTGCCGGGAAACGGTCCCACCAAATCAGCTTCATTACCAGGTAGACCATGGCGATGAGCATGCTGACAACAGCGCATATGCTGCCGAAAATCGTAGCCAGACGCAGGCCTGCTTTTGTATAGGAAGTAACGCTGAGCATGGCGGCGTCATACAGACGATAAAAGTTATTATGGGTCTTGCCCGCCCTGCGGCGCGGCTGCTCATAGGGAATCTCCTTGCGGCGGTATCCCAGCTCAGCCACGATTCCCCTGAGGAAAGGAGTGGGGTCATCCAGGTTGCGTAAGACCTCGATGAACTCCCTGTCATAGAGACCGGAACCGGTAAAATGCTCAATCTGCTCCACATCCGACAATTTCTTGATGGTCTTGTAATAGCAGCTTCTGAGCCAGTACATCAGACGGTTTTCCTTGCTGCTGGTCTTGATGCCGATAACGATTTTATATCCCTTCTCCCACTCATGGATGTATTTAGGTATCATTTCCACAGGGTCCTGGAAATCCGCCACCATCTCAATAACGCAGTCTCCGGTGACCTGGAGCATTCCGTAATAGGGGGAATTGAACTGGCCGAAATTCCGG
The DNA here is from genome assembly GCF_002234575.2 of Enterocloster bolteae. Lineage (NCBI taxonomy): Bacteria > Bacillati > Bacillota > Clostridia > Lachnospirales > Lachnospiraceae > Enterocloster > Enterocloster bolteae. The sequence continues at coordinate 5,661,379 of NZ_CP022464.2, forward strand.
GCATTGAGTATGGCCTTGATGCGCGGGTTGTCCGCGCACAGGCCCCGGATGATATCCCTGGTGCCATCTGTGGAATCATTATCAATGAATACCAGCTCATAGTCATACTGCGGCAGCTCTTTTTCCAGGATTTCCGTCACTGCCCTGCTGATAGGGCCTACATTTTCCGCTTCATTATAACAGGGAATCAATACGCTGATTTTCTTCATATCTCTCTATGCTTCTTCTTTCTCTATGGTTTCTTCGATGCCTTGGCGGAAGGTATAGCGCTCCTGCCATCTGCCGCCTGTGAGTCTCTTAAGTCTGGTAATGTCAGGCCGGATGGACAGGGCGCCCTCTTTGGCCTGTACAAAGGTCCCGTACTCCAGCGTTCCCTTAAATCCTACGATATCATGGATTTCCTCCACAAAGGACCGGAGGGGCCTGGTATCCTGGCTGGCTATGTTGACAATAGCGCTTATGGGACTGCTGTCCTTTTTTAAACCAGGTTCTTCATTTACGGCCTGCCTGTATAATTCATATACTGCCTGTACCGCATCCTCAATATACATAAAATTCCACATATGCCTGCACGCGCTCAGGGAAACCTTCTTATCCTGCCTTAAATCCCGCACCAGGGTGGATATGATGGACCATGGATGATCCCCGCAGCCGTACACACTGAAAAATCTCAGATGGTAATAGTGAAGGCCCAGACGGCTGCAAAGGGGAGCTGCCTTCTGGTAAAACTCCCATTTTGCCTTTCCGTATTCATTGATGGGACGGCAGGGCGCTTCCTCTTCCATGATTCCGTCAACAGCCCCGTATTCCACTCTGGAACCAGCGTCCATGAATACCCGGCATCCCAGACGTCCGGCTGCCTCCACACAGTCCAGGGAGCCTGCCACATTGCGGGCCTGAACCTCCGGCGAGTCTATCTCCTCCCGGTTCACACCTCCCCAGGCCATATGGAAAAAGCCGTCTGCATGTCCCACCTCAGGGACGCATTCCAAAACATGGGCCAGGTCGCAGGCCACTGTATGCAGTCTCTCATGAACAGGAAGGGCGTCCAGATGAAGGGAACCCGGACGCACCAGGGCGTACACATGGGCCCCCTGCTCCAGAAACACCCTGGCCAGATTGCTTCCGATAAAACCGGTTGCTCCGGTAATTACTACGCGCATGTTATCATCCCTCCTAAACCATCTCCAGATGGTTGGAACGCATGGCCCTGATTTCCACGGCGGTCCCGAACTTCTGGCGTATGCTTGCCGCTATCTCATCCGTATAACCGGGGGCCGTGATTATGATGGCATCCACCGGGTGTTCATGGAAATGGTCCGGTCCAACGATGGGAAGATGGGACGCGGGGGCAAACTTTCCCTGCTTAAAGGGTGCGGAATCTATGATATACCTTGCCTTTTCCCCCAGCTTGGTAGTGGCTGCAAGGGTAAAGCCCTGGTGGCTGGCTCCCCAGATGGCCACCTTCTTATCCCAGGCATCCAGATACTTCATATAAGTCTCCATCTCCCGTTTCAAATTCACATAACACTCCAGCAGGTTCTCCGTATCCATCTGCGGACGCTTCCTTACAATAACGGAAAGGGTGTCCCTGTTGATAACCTCGCACTCTTCTACCTGGAACCCGTTGCGCTCCAGAAGGGGGGTAAGGGTCTCAAAGGTGTAGTAGGCCAGATGGTCCCGTATCAGTTCATAATAGCTGTTGTGGTCCATGATATATTCAAAGCTTGGGACTGTGATAAGCCCCATGGCATCGTCCTCCAGGTTGCGGTATATGGCCTGAAGCATGGTGCTGGGGTCCGGCTGGTGCTCCAGGAAATTAAAGGACAGGAATACGTCATACAGCCCGCCGGCAAACCGCGTATCCTCTGTCTCCGTAAACCCTTCCGTCACATCCAGCCCCTGGGCCCTTGCCAGCTCCACCAGGTGGGGATCATGCTCTATGCCGTGGACCTCCACCGGAAATTCCGACAGAACCTTTAAGAATTCTCCCTGGCCGCACCCCACTTCGATGAATTTCTTTCCCTCCAGATGATAGCTGTCAATGAGATGCTTATACTGGTATCTGCGCAGCTCCACCATGGTCTTTGAAAAGCCGCCGGCCCGAATTACATCCCGGTAATAGTCCACCGGCTCACAGTCAAACTGGACCAGTCCGCAGCCCATGCACTGGCATAAATCCAGGGTCAGTCCCCGGTCCTCCTTTACCCCCTGTGCATCCGGCATGTGCTGGGCCGAGGCAGGCATATTATCTAACGTAAGCAGCGGCGTCTCCCATAACGGGGCGCCGCAGGCGATGCATCGTTTCATAGACAATTCTCCTTATATAATCCAATCATTTCCCTGATTCCGTCCTCAAACGAAATCTCCTGGGCGAATCCTGCTGCTTCCTTAAGCTTCCTGATATCCGGCACCAGGGATACCACTCCCTCTGCATTGGGCGGCCGTTTTCCATATTCATAGGTGCCCTTTTCACCGCAGAGCCGGTGCATCTGTTCAATGTACGACTTAAGGGGGCGGGTGTCTTCTCCTGCCACATTATACACGCCGGCCGGTACTTTGGCAAGCAGAAGCCCTGTCAGGGCCCTGGCCGCATCCCTCACATGAAGGAAATTCCACTGCTGGGTACATTCCCCAAGCTCCATCCTGCCTCCTTTAAGAAAGGTATTGAGGCAGGTGGACACCAGGGACCAGGGATGGTCTCCGGGACCGTAAACGCTGAATATCCTGGCATGGATATAATCAATCCCCAGGGCCTTTGCCTCTTCCCCTGCCCTGCGGCATACCTCCAGCTTGTCCTTTCCGTATTCAGAGACAGGATGGCACAAAATCTCCTCGCCCATAACGCCGTCCGCAATGCCGTACTCGGCCTGGGAGCCGCAAAAAAGAAACCTGGCGCACCCCAGACGGGCTGCCGTGTGAAGGGAATCCAGGGCATACCCGATGTTGCGGGCCTGGACATGAGGGTCCTGGCGGTTGGCGCTGCCGGCCCCCTCCCAGCCCAGATGAAGCCACAGGTCTGCCTTTGTTTTGAGGTCAGAACGGGATTTTAAAACCGGACAGGAGACCAGTTCCGGGCAGGCATCCAGCTTACCGATGTCCTTTAGGGCAAAGGGAAGGACGGTAATGCGCCCCCCTTCTTTTCCGGCTTCTTTTCCAGCCTTATTGCCTGTCTCTTCCCCAGTCTCTTCTTCTGTCTTTTCCCCGGCTTCCGCCCCGGGCTGTTCAAGCCGGCCTCGCCCCGGAGAGTCCGGCCTTACCACGGCAAATACATGATGGCCTCCGGCCAGCAGCTCTTTTGTAACAGCCTTTCCGATAAAACTGGTAGCTCCTGTTACGATTACACGCATAACATATACTCCTTCTTATCCCGGATCCCCCGCAACAGGCCTGTCCTTTGGTCTGCTGGCAGGTCTATCCCTTGATCCTGGGAATAATCATATTTTCATCCATCTCCTCATCCGGCAGGAAGGGCGACAGGTCCTCCAGGGGCGGCGACACCATGGTGCCGTCCGGCAGTCTCTTGGCGGATGACTTGGGTTCAAAGTTCTGGTCCATGGACACGAATACCTCGCAGATAGCAGGTCCCTCTGCCGCCAGGGTTTTCTCCACAGCCTCCCCCAGCTCGCTGTTGTGCCTTGCTGACACGTAGGGGTAGCCGTAGGCCGCCGCCAGCTTATCCAGAGCCGGGAAGCTCAAATCCCCGCTGTCCACGCCGATTCCAATCAGCGGCTCCCCAAAGAAATTCTTCTGGGTCTGGCGGATGGAATGGTATCCCCCGTTGTTAATCACAAATATCTTGATCCCCATTCTGTGGTGGATGATGGTCTGCAGCTCCTGAAGATTCATCTGCATGCTTCCGTCCCCTGTCACCAGGATCAGGTCCTCCCCGCTTCTGTCCCCGCCCTGGCTGTAGCAGCCCTTATCCCTGGAAGCGGTCCAGGCGCCTATGGCTGCCGGCAGGTCATATCCCATGGAGGCAATGGCGGAATTGGTGATGAAACGCTGGCCCTTCTTAATGATATAGGCGTGTCCCCCCACCACACAGGCGGAGCCATTGCCCACCACCGTCACCTGCCCCTCTCTCAGGCGGCTGCTGACAGCATGGATAAACGCGTACACATTGGCCGGTTCCTCATCCGTATGGGCAAAGTGCTTGGGCAGTATAACAGGATATTTCTCCTTCCACATGGCGCAGGTTCTGCTCCATGTCATATCCCTGAGGCCCTTTCCTCCGTCAAACACCTGTCTGCTGCCTGGACGGCTGACGCTCTCAGGGAGATTTCCCTCTTCCTCTGCCAAAACGCGGTCCAGAACCAGGTCCAGCTGTTCCAGAAGATCCTTTGCATCGGCATGGACCCGCATGTCGCTGTGGACTGATGGCTTCTTCAGCTCTTCCTCATCTATATCATTGACAATCACATAAGCCTCCCTGGCCCATGTCTCAAAGTTATATCCCACCTGCCGGATGCTCAGACGGCTTCCAATGGAGAGCACCAGGTCGCTGTTTTGAATGGCAAAATTCCCAGGCCTGTCCCCCATATTGCCTGCACGGCCCACGTACAGGGGGTGGGTGTCATACATGATATCTTCGCTGTCCCAGCCCGTAATCACGGGAACGCCCAGCTTTTCGGCCACATCCATGAACAAATCATGGGCTCCCGCTATGCGGATTCCGTTGCCCGCATTGATGACAGGGCGCTTTGCAGCCCTTATCTTATCTATAATAGTCCGGGCGGCTGAAACATCCACCTTTCCCGGCAGTACCTGGCGGTGTTCTCCCTTTCCCGCCTCGTCCTCCGGTATCCCGTGTCCCCCGTCCTTTCCGGCCCAGCCGTTTCCTCCGGCCTCGTAGTCAGCCGCGTCAAAGCCAGGAAGCTCCTCTGTCTCCACAAATGCTCCCTGTACATTCAGGGGAATATCCAGCCAGCAGGGGCCCGGACGCCCGGACCGGGCCAGGTAAAGAGCCTTCTCCAGACAGTACCTGATCCTCATGGGATCAATGACCATCTCCGAATACTTTGTCATACAGTCAATGGCTTTACAGATATCAAACTCCTGGTCGCCCATGGCGCGGATGCCCACACCGGACCACCTGGCCGTTGTATCATAGCGCACCTGCCCCGACAGTACCAGCATGGGAATGGAATCCAGCCATCCCCCCACCACACCGGTAATTGCATTGGTTCCTCCCGGACCGGTGGTGACGCACAGCGCCGCGATGCGGTTGTGAATCCTGGCATAAGCCTCAGCAGCCATGGCGCATGCCTGCTCATGGTGGTTATAAATACAGTGAAGCCCCTCCTGGTGCCCCAGGCCGTCATCCAGATGCATGGCGCCTCCCCCTGTCACCATGAAAGCCTGGCTGATTCCCTCCTCCACCAGCTTGCCTGCTATATAATTGGAAATCTTCATTTTCATAAATTAAGGTCCCCCTTCCGGTCTATCAACTATGGAGAGTATAGCATAAAACGCCTTAAAATAATACTATATTTTCTCTTACAATGACCGCCGGAGCGGCTTTAGGGGCCCCCCTCCAGTGCCTTCCATAACTTCCAGCAACCATCACTATCATTACACATTCATGTCCGTTATAATAAACCACGTAATGCAACACCGGATTTTCGGCCACAGACAAACACACATATCAAAAAGGAGAGATTCATTATTATGAAAAAACAGATCAAAGTTCTGGCTGTATTATCCACTGCCATGTTCATGGCAGCAGTAACCCCTAACTTCATCGGCACCGCTTCCACTGCTTACGCAAAAACCGTGGGCTGGACAGAGGAAAACGGAAACTGGTATTACTATGATTCTTACGGAGAGGCAATCACCGATACCTGGAAGAAGAATGGCGATGACTGGTACTACCTGGATTCAGACGGAATCCGCGCCGCTGACAGACAGATTGATGAGTATTACGTAGGAGAAGACGGAAAACGCGTGAGCATGAAGTGGGTTTCCGTGGAAAATGAAGATTTCTGGGATGAGGACGATGCTCCTGAATTCCTGTACTACTATTATGGAAGGGACGGCAAGGCCCTGACCTCCAGATGGGCTTCCATCAATGGAAGCTGGTATTATTTCAACGAGGACGGTATCATGCAGACCGGCTCCATCACCGTAGATGGTTACAACTACTATCTCGGCGAGGACGGAAGCAGAAAGACCGGCTGGATTCTTCTGGCAGATGAAACCGATGATCCGGAATACGTTGAATCATGGTACTACTTCGACAATACGGGCAAGCGTATTGAAAATGAAGTTGACAAAAAGATTGAAGGCCAGTACTACACCTTTGTGGACGGCCGCATGCAGACAGGCTGGTACAAGCTTCCTGTCCAGGCAGCAGCAGAGTCCGGCGAGGCCCAGACAGCTACCCCTTCCGAGGCAGCTCCTGTGTCTGAGCAGACCGCTGCCGGCTATCAGTACTACGATGAGGACGGAAAGCGCGCTTCCGGATGGAGAACCATCGAGGGCATAGAAGGACTCAGCGAAGAAGCCGAGCTTTACCGCTTCTATTTCAAGAACGGCAAGCCCTACCATGCAGAAAAGGGTCTTGAACTGTTCACCATTGAATCCAGAAAATACGCTTTTAACACAAAGGGAGAAATGCAGACCGGCAAGAAGGTGGTAAACCTGGAGGACGGCAACGTGGCTAACTTCTACTTTGATGAAGAGGGCGTTATGAAGACCGGCAAGCAGGTCATCTTCGATGAGGACTTAGGCGAGACCCAGAACTGGTATTTCCACACCGACGGCTCCAGAAAGGGCCAGGGCTTCCACGGCATCAAGGACAATGTGCTGTATGTATACGGCCTGCGTCAGGAAGCTGACAAGGACCTGCGCTTTGCACCTGTAGAGTTAAACGGCAATCAGTATCTTGTAAACAGCAACGGCGCCGTACAGAAGGCCACCTCTTCCTCCAAATCAAACGCCATGCCTGAGCTTGGCAGCGGCTACAAGGATTTCAAGGACGAGAACGACAAGGTATGGACCGTAAACACAGAAGGTGTCATCCAGACTCAGAGCACCGCACAGTAACAGATACACAGCAACCATAAGGCCGCCCCTGCATCCGTTCATTTAACCGGCGGCCCACGGCAGACTAACCAATTAGTCTGCCGTTTTTTTGTCCAATCTGACGAATTTACAAAAATCGCAAAAAAAAGTGGTATATTTTGCGATTTGAAACGCTATATATATTAATAAGTATTAATCAGGAGAGGACATTATGAGAGAACTTGCTGTTTTTTATTGCCCCAAATGCGGACACTATGCCTATTATCAGACATCCCGTCATCCCCAGTGCCCCAAATGCGGCACCCAGGAAGCCATGCACATGGTCAGGATGCATTACTCGGAATTCATGCGGATGTCCTGCGATGAGCGTGACGAATTTCTCTCCAGGGAAATCCTGAAGACTAATCCGTCCCTTATCACCCGGCTGACCGAACCCCATAAGCGCTACAACAGCCGGGAAATCATTGCTGAAATGAACAACGTAATCATGAACCTGGATACAGAAAACAAAATTCTCAGCGATACGGTAAAATGGATGCACGATACTATATGGGAACTGATGCATGAGAAACGGGAATACGGCCAGAGCAATGGGACGGCACCCGGCGACTGCGGAGGTTACCGGGACTTCCGGGACTGCGGGAACTGCCGGGACCGGGAACCATCGGAGGAATGCATGGAGGTAACAGCGCACACCGGACAAACAGAGGCAGCATACAGTGAGGCCGCAGCCGCCGATATGTCACAGACCGAAGAGGCAGAAAAGGGATACAAACGATAGCTGGCTGCAGCTCCGGGAAATCCAAATCTGAAAACCAAATCTGAAAAACATATAAATTTCCAACTTTATATATCTTTTGTGCAAATAGTGCGTTATAATAGTACATACAAGAAATGTTTTGTGCATATTTTCATTTTTAAGGTTGGAAAGGAGTGGAACTATGAGCCATAAGATTATCACGATAGCCCGTCAGTTCGGCAGCGGAGGCCACGAAGTCGCCCAAAGGCTGTCAGACCAGCTGGGGATTCCTCTCTATGACCGGAATCTGGTGGAGATGGCCGCTGAAAGGATGGGACATTCTCCTGTAAGCATTGAAAAGGCAGACGAGTCCGCACTGTCCTCCTTCCTGGCCGGCTATCAGATTCCCAAGGAGCCTAATTCCGTAACCGGATATGGATTATCCCTGAATGACAGCACTTATGTCACCCAGACCATTATTATAGAGGCACTGGCCCAAAAGGGCCCCTGTGTCATCGTAGGCCGCTGCGGTGATTACGTGCTCCGCAGCCACCCCGACCTGATTGACGTATTTATCTGTGCGGATATGGAAGATCGGGTGCGCCGGATTATGGATCGCTACAGTTTTTCAGAGAGGGATGCTGTCAACGCCATCAAGTCCACGGATCGCCGCCGCAAAAACTATTACGAAAACTACACCAAACGCAAATGGGGCAGCATTGAGTCCCACCAGATGCTGCTTAACATCAGCAAGCTTGGCATGGACAAGACCGTAAGAATCATTAAAGGAATCTATGAAACCCCATAGGCCTGTTTCCAACTGTCCATAAAAGGCAGGCGTCTGAAGGAAAAACCTTCTGGCGCCTGCCTTGTTTTTGTGCATCTGCTTTTTTTCCTGCATTTATTCTCCGGATGTATCTCCCCGTCCCATTCCCGTCTTGGAAATATACCCCTCATACTGCCTCAGCGCATTCTCCTTAAAAGGAGCGCTGACCGTAAACTCCGAACCGTCAAACAGGGTCACCATACGCACACTGAAGGTGGCCACATACCTGAGATTTACGGCATAGGACTTATGCAGCCGTATGAAACCAGCCTGGTCCATGTTGATTTTGGAAAACAAATTTTCTAAGGTGGAATAGCAATGATATGTATGGCCGGCAGTCACAATCTTTACCCGCCGGTTATCACCTTCAAAATAGAGGATGTCTTTTAAAGGTATTCTGTATACGGTCCGGCTTGATTTGAATTCAAAGATTCCGGCATCACCCTCTATCTTTTCGCAAGCTTTATAAAATATATTCTGGAAGTCCTCTGGCCTGATTGGCTTTTTTATAAAATGAAAGGGCTGGAACTGGAACAAATCCAGCGCGTATTCATCCCCGTAAGCCGACATATAGACAATCATGCTCGTATCATTGCCCAGCTCTTCCCGAATGAACCTGCCCAGTTCAATCCCGTTCCTGTCCCTCATCACAATGTCCAGAAAAATCAAATCATAATGCCGTTCCTTGAGTGCTTCCTCAAATTCCTTACCGGTGTTGAATATCTCAACCTCCAGCCTGCGCCCCTCTTTCCATCGCCTGATATAGTCCTCCAGCTGGCTGCACACCTGAAAGTCATCATCACATATTGCTATCTGTATCATGCACCTGTCCCCGTACCGCAATTTTAATCTTTAGTATTTTACACCCCCCTGGTATTATTAATCTTAAAATGTTGAAAAAAGACGATTACACGTTGAAATTTGTCAAAAAATCACCCTCCCAGGGTAATATCCTGGGCCGCGTACCACTTAAGGGCATCTTCCACATGTTCCCTCTTAAAGTCAGGCCAGTAATCATCCACCACATAAAAATCCGAATACACGGACTGCACCGGCAAAAAGCCTGAAAGGCGCCGTCTTCCGCCCCACCGTATAATCAGGTCGATTCTGGAAACCTCAGCTGTTTTAAGTCCCGGCCCTATGGTCTCATCCTTATAGCCCAAATCCCACTCCCAGCTGTAGTTCACCAGGAAGTTAATCTTCATCCCGCCTTTTCCAAAATCATGCCTGGCGGTAAAGGGAAGAAGCTCATGGGGAAACATGGGGGATTTTGTATTTCCCAGCACAAGCAGGCTGGCATCTTCCTTTGCCAGCTCCTCAACCGCCGCCACACAGGCCCTGGTAAATGCCTGTCTCTGGGCGGAAGGACGCTTTGTGTTATCTGTGGTAAAACCATAAAAGGACATTTCCCCAATTCCCAGCTCCCGGCACATGCGGTACAGGGACATTCCAGGTGAAATCCCGTGCCCGTATCCCTCTGATTTATCCATTCCCTGGCCTTTGGCCCATCTCCGGTTTCCATCCGGGATGATTCCGATGTGTTTTGGCAGTCTCATACCATCTCCTCCATTCCTGCTTATATATGGAAAGTATGGTCTTAAATGGAAAATCTATACAAAAGGCTCCAACCGTGTGTTAGTCCTCCATGATTTTCCTGGGTTTATCCGTAATCAGATTATCCGCCCCCGCTTTCCTGCATTTGTCAACAGAGTAGGCGTCATTAACAGTCCAGGCTATCACTTCCTTGCCCAGGGAATGAATACGGCTCACCGTCTCAGGGTTAATGAGGTCTATGCTCAGCACAAAATTGTCAGCGCTGGTAAATGCCTCCGGCTGCTCTATGGCCTTGGATGAGATAAATCCAGTCTCCAGGGCCGGGGCCAGCTGCTTTACCGCCTGAAGGGAATGGTAGTCAAATGAAGTGATCATGCACTGGCCTGCCATGCCCTTGTCCTGAATCAGCCCTACCAGGCGCGCAATAAAGTCCTGGGTCTGGTGGTTATTGACTTTTACCTCTATATTCAGCTTTATCTTATCCTTGCAGTAATCCAATACCTCCTCCAGCGTGGGTATCCTGGTATCCTTGAAAAACGGCCCCCAATGGCTGGCGGTATTAATTTGGCTCAATTCCTCATAGCTCATATCCCATATCTTATCCGGCTTTCCTGTCATCCTCATCAAATCCGCATCGTGGAAAATCACCAGGACCCCGTCTTTTGTCTGCGTCACATCCAGTTCAATCCAGTCAGCCCCATTTTCCACTGCGGCTTTAAAAGCCGGCATGGTATTCTCCGGCGCCTGGGTGTTGTCCCCCCTGTGGGCGGTGATTTCCACCTTGTCTCTCCATCCCTCCCCAGTCCGGTCCTTTGCCAGGACCCGGACCGGAATCATGGATACAATAAGCACAGCGCCTAAAAGGGCTGCTGCCATGTGTCTTTTCCGTATTATATTAACACTCCTTACTATACTAACACTCCTTACTATACTAACATTCCGTACTATATCAACCTTCCGCATCATATCAAAGCTCCATCTGTATTCATTTTCAAATGCTGTCTATTCCGGTTCCCCATCCTCCGAAACGTCAAATGCAAGGCGCATCTGGCCGCCGCCGGCAGGACAGACAACTGATTTCATCTCACGCACCGTAATCCGTTCCTCCCCGGTGAGCCGGCCGCACAAAAGGGGCGAGTCCGGGTCATGTAACCTGCGTTTTACCTCCACCTGATCCGGGCTGAAATTCGCATAGCAATATCTGCAGAGATGGGAGCAGGTGTTGTAAGCGCCGATATCCACGCTCTTGACACAGCCGCATTCCTCCCTCTGGGTACTGTCTTTTTTTACATCCAGGGGACGGCCCAGCAATCCGGCAATCAGCTGGTCATCAATACATTTTCCCTTCTGTATATGGAAACCGGACAAATCCGCTGCCTCCGAACATGTCCGGACGGTCATGCCATGCCGTTCTGCCTCCGGACCCATAAAGGATGCCAGGGATACCATGTCCTCCCCTGTCATTGCCTGGATCTGAATCCGATCCATCCGTCCTTTTATCTTCCGGTACATATCCAGGAAACTGATGACGCAGGTATGGGTATATCCCTCCAGGCTGCTGCACAGCCGTGAAAACCACTGGAAATGGTACTCCCTGGTATAGGACGGACTGAGAAGCACCGGATCATACCTCCATATGACACGCTCAGGCCCCAGCCTGGCCGACAGCTCCCGGAAGGTTTTTACCAGCTCATTCTTATGGGGAAGTCCGGGTTCCACATCCGCCCCATAGGGTGTCAGGGTAAACTGGAAATAATAGGGGTATCCCAGCCGGTCCAAAACAGAAAGCTTCTCCATCATAGGCCCCGGGTCCTTTGTCCAGAACACAAAGCAGTCCACGGTGTCCTGGTTCAGAAGAATCTTGCTGACCTGCCCGGGATTCATGGGGTTCTTTACATACAGGTACCCTCCCTCCAGCCGTTTGAAAAACCAGTCCGAATAAAACGCAGGAATGTCTGTCCTTCTGCTGGCACTGATGATCATGGCGGCTCCTCCCTTCTTTGTCTTACGCGGCAATCTGTGTAGTCTAATATAACATATGGGGTGGATGGAAGCAATCTGTGAGGAAATTAAAATCCTTATATTTGCAGTGAGATATCATAAAAGTCCATCCGGCGGGCGGAATTTTATTCCCCCGGCCGGATGGATTCAGCTATTTTCACCCGTATTATCTTATCTGCTTATTTTATCTCCCCGCTCTGCTCCTTGGCCCAGTGGTCCACTATGATACTTGGAGCATACACAAACATCATATGCAGTTCCTCTTCACCTGTGTTATACAGAGCGTGTTTTAAATTACCTGGAATAAAGATACAGTCCCCTTCCTTTACCGGCTGTTTCTCCCCGTCCACCTCCATCTCCCCATGTCCCTTAATAATCGTGTAGGACTCCACCGTCTCGTGGTCATGTTCCGGTATGCCGCCGCCTTTATACACCACCACATAGCCCTGGCAGAACTTGCTGCCCTCCATGGCGCCATTCTGGCCCAGTATTACCCTGGTGCGCCGTCCGGCCGGAAATTCGGTCCCCTCTATATCCCATATATTTACTTTTTCCATTTCATTCCTCCAGATTGTCCGGAGTGTGCCTTAGCATCCCGTTCAGACACACTCCTGGAAATCAGATTCTTCACAGACTCCCGTTCAATCAGCCTGCCTTTAAAATAAGTCTGGCTCTTGTGTGCGCAGGTCTGCGTCTTTATCTGCTCCATCAGCTGTTCAAATATAATTCCCGCCGTATCTGCCAGGGAATGACGCAGCGTAGTCAGAGGAGGATCCAGATATTTCACCTGAGGGATGTCATCAAACCCCACTACGGATATATCATCCGGTATCCTTAATCCGCTTTTGGTAATACCCCTGTATACGCCGTAAGCCATAAAATCATTGAACATGAATACGCCTGTGGGACGTTCCTCATGGCGCATCAATTCAAGGGTTTTATAATAGGCGTCGTCCTCGGATTCCACATCGCGGACAATATACTTTTCGTAGTCCTCTATTCCGCACTCCCCAAGGGCTTCCAGTGCTCCTTCCAGACGTTCCCGGTTATATTGGCGGTCTTTATCATTAATATAAAGGGCAATCTTCCGGTGTCCGTTGTCTGTCAGGCACTTCACTGCCTGGTAAGCCGCGTCGGCATTGTCAATATTAATACAGGGGGCATCCACATCAAAGGTGCGGTTTACAATCACCATGGGAATCTCCCCTATGTATGGTTTCACATGTTCTACATCCTCTGTGGATGCAATATACAGTATGCCGTCTACAAACAGATATTTAAGGGTTTTAAAATACTCCTTCTCCTTTTTCACATCTCCCAGTGCATCACACAGAATCAGGGAATATCCTGCCTTTGTAGCGCATGCCTCCATATATTTTACAACCTCCGGATAATATGGATTCATGATATCCGGTATGATAAGGCCGATCAGCTTGCTGCCGCCTTTTTTCAGGCTCCTGGCAGCCAGGTTGGGCTTATAATTCAAATCACTGACCGCCTTCATCACTTTCTCTTTTGTCTCTGGCTCTACAAATGCCACGCCTGACAGTGCTCTGGATACTGTGCTGGGAGAAACCCCTGCATATTTTGCAACATCACGAATTCCTACCATTGGTATTCTCCTTTAACCGTCTTTTACCTTATAATACCATCTTCACGGTAATCTTTCCAGACATTTTCAAACCAGATTTCCTCGTCAGGAAGGGGTCTTACCGGCCTCCAGGATACGCGGCATTCTTTTCTGTCCGCCTCATAATAAATCTCCTGCAGTACGGTTGTGTCCGTCTCCTCCGTCCTGTTCCTGAACCGCTCATCCAAATGCGGGTTAGGTACCTGCCCCCCGGCATTATATACCAGATAGGATCCTCTGCTGATGCCCACTCTGGCGTCATAATCCCTCAGGGCCTCTAAATATACAAACTGGCTTATAAGAAGATGCTTCAGTTTATACAAATCCTTAAGTACCTCCGGCCCCTTAATCATAACCTTCTGCTCCAGCTGTTCCCTCTGTCTCAGGTTTTCCTCAAGCGCTGTCCGTATCCCTTCCTCTGAGCGGATACATGCACCATATTTGGTCATCCTGATTCCCAGCAGCCTTCGCTGGCCGGCCACATCCGTCATACAGCTTTCAGACCCGCGCAGGACGCGTTCTCCAAAGGCAGTCTCCTCTTCCACCTCCTTCATATGTCTGCTGAGGAACTGCTCCCTGGAGCAGGGTTCTCCTCCATACCGCTTCACAATATACTGGCTGGCGCGTATGGCGCCGACCTGCCCCGCATTCAGTGCGCTTCCTCCGGGACGGTATATGCCATGGGAACCATTAACCTCACCGACCGCAAAAAGATGCCGGATATTGCTCTCCCACCACTGGTTTCCTCCAATTCCCCCGTTGTTATGCTGGGCGCACACAGCTATCTCCAGATACTCTCCGGACAAATCAATGTGATGGCTGCTGTAAACTTCAATGGCCGACGGATTCATATGTTTCAGCCGCTCATAGGGTGTATCCAAAAGAGCCCTGGAATTCTCAAGATATTCCCTTGCCTCACCTGCCAGGTACCGGAACGAGACATTTCCCCCTTCCGTCAGCGGGGACGGGTTATGCATGAAATCCAGAAAGACCCGTCTTCCCTTTAAGACTGTTTCCTGATAAACAAGCAGATCAATAAGGGATGATCCCTGCCCTTCAACCTTTCTGGGGTCAAAGGGCCACTGATACCCTTTTAAGAAAATTGCCGTCAGAAGCTGTCTGGGCGTGTCAAAATAATCATTCAGGAATTCCCTCTCATGGCTTCCGTCCTGCTCCGCAGACAGATATCGGGGCAGGCATTGCTGGAATGTCCCTGACAGATTCCACCTGTGTTTTACAGATGCAATTCCAAACTGGGACTCAGTCAGATTCTTTGCAACAGCTCCCGCCTCCAGCAGTACCCCCATTCCGCCTGTCTGGCTGACAGGATATACGCTGGCCTGATACATTCCAGCTTCCCCGCCGGTGGCCCATATAATGTTGACTGCTGAAAATACGGCATACCGTTCATCGGGCGAAGCAGCCTTTTGTTTATTCAGGGCAATGATGCCTGCCGCCCTCTTTTCACCGTCCTTCTCCTCTGTAAGCAGGCGTACTGCCTGATAGCCGTCAAAGAACGGTATTCCCCGTTCCTCTGCCTGGCGTTCCAAACATTCGGTCATGTATTTGGATGTCAGCGGCCCTGCGGAAATACCTCTCTTAAGAGGATCATGGTCCGTCTTATATCCCACATATTCCCCGCTCTTATTAAAAGGGAAAGGAACTCCGATATCCACCAGATGGTAAAATGCCCTGAGAGAGCCTGCGGCCTCGGCCATGGCAATGTCTCCATCCACACATCCGCCCTCAAACAAGGTTTTTGCCATTTTCCGGACGCTGTCCGGTTCACTGCCGCACTGGGTCATCTTATAGTAGGTCTGTTTGTCTGAACCCGTATTCCTGGAAGTTCCCATGTACCGTCCTTCTGTAATCAGGGCAATGTTTTTCTGCCCCAGCTTATGAAGTGTTACGGCTGCATTAAGACCGGCTGCTCCGGTTCCGACTATGATTGTATTGTATTGATAAAAAGGTATCCTGTTAATATCCATATGCTGAAACCACATCCTATAAACGCCGGATGTGGAACCCTCCATCCACATCTATGTAATTGCCTGTCGTGTAACAGAAATCGTCGGAACAAAACGCCCTGACTGCCTTAGCCACATCCTCCGGAACTCCCCATCTCGCAATGGGGAACATCCCCTGTTTGATTAATTCCGTATACTTTTCTTCCACCTGGCTGGTCATATCGGTACGGATGACTCCGGGCCTTATTTCATATACAAATATGCCCTCAGGAGCCAGCCTGTCCGCAAAAAGCTTGGTGAGCATGGAGATTCCTGCCTTGGAAACACAGTACTCCCCTCTGTTAACGGATGATACCTGGGAGGAGCAGGATGAAATGTTGATAATTGTCCCTCGCTTGCCTCCATACACAGGCTGTTTCATCATCTGCCGTGCCACGGTCTGTGTCATGAACATATTTCCCTTTGTATTGGTCCCTATTACATAGTCAAAGCTCTCCTCTGTCATATCCAGCAAATCCGCCCTTACCTTCGGCGCCACCCCCGCATTGTTGACCAGCACATGGATTTCCCCGAAGTGTTCTGCTGCTTCCCGGACAATACGGATTCTGTCCTCGGACTTTCCTATATCACCGGCATACCAGGCATAGGAAATACCTGCATCCCGGAGTGTTCTGGTACTTTCCGGATAAAAGGATTCACCGCGTGTAGCCATGACAGCAACCTGATAACCGTTTACCCCCAGTTCCCGCGCAATGGCCAAACCAATCCCCCTGCTTGCTCCTGTTACAAGTGCTGTCTTCATATCCGTTTACCTCCTATTTCATAATCAGTTCAGGCAGCGTCATTGTCAGCGCCGGAATGAAGGTCACAAGCAGTAATGTGATGAGCATGGGAATGTATAACGGCAGCATGGCCTTTGAAACTTTTTCAATTTTCATATTTCCAATGGCGCATCCTGTAAACAATGCTGTTCCCACAGGCGGTGTACATAATCCGATTCCCAGATTCAGCATCATCATGACTCCAAACTGGATGGGACTCATTCCAAATTTTGTCACAACCGGAAGCAGTATGGGAGCCATAATAAGCACCAGAGGCGCCAGGTCCATAACGCATCCCAGCAAAAGCAGAATCAGGTTGATCAGAAGCAATACCACAATCTTGTTGTCGCTGATGCCAAGAAGCAGGTTTGTGGCCAGGGTGGGGACATTCAGATATGCCATCACCCAGCCGAAGGCGCCTGCCGCGGCAATAAGCGCATATACCATGGAAAGGGTTTTAATGGTATTTCCCAGCACTACCGGAATATCCTTAAAGCGAAGCTCCCTGTAAATAAAAAATCCTACGAACAGGCAGTAAATACAGGCGACTGCCGCTGATTCCGTGGCGGTGAAAAAACCAGCTGATACGCCACCGATGATAATAACCATTGCAAGCATTGCGAAAAATGTATCCTTTGTAACCCTGAGTGCTTCCTTAAAAGGCAGCTTCTTTCCTTTGGGATAATGCTTTTTCTTGGAAATGATATAACACATTCCCATTATGAAAACCCCCAGCATAATACCCGGGATATAACCGGCGCAGAACAGGCTTCCCACAGACACGCCTCCTGCCACCATGGAGTACAGTACCATGTTGTGGCTGGGCGGGATGATCAGTCCCTGACAGGAGCTGGCCACGGTAACTGCTATGGAAAAATCCTTTTCATATCCAGCCTCCTCCATCATGGGTATTTCCAGGGCTCCCAGGGATGACACATCGGCAATGGCAGAACCGGAGATACCGCCGAACAGCATGGATGCCAGTACATTTACATGTGCCAGACCTCCGGTTATCTGCCCCACGCATACATTTGCAAAGGCCAGCAGGCGGCTGGATATACCGCCTGCAGCCATGATTTCCCCCATAAGGATGAAGAAAGGGATTGCCAGCAGTGAAAATGAGTTAAGCTGTTTGGACATTTGCTGCACCAGGGTCATGACAGGCACCTGGATATACAGCATGGTGAAGGCTGTGGATATAATCATTGAAAAGGTAATAGGGCATTTAATCATAATAAGCAGCACAAAGGTTATGAGAAGGATTGCGATAGCTATATTTGGGTTCATTCTTTTTCCTCCTCCTCTCTGTTAAACTTACCCGCATCATCGGTTTTCTTGTATTTCTTCAGGCCCATTATATCCAGGACCGTAAAGTAGATAATGGCAACGCCGCTGACCGGTATCATAATATACATAAGAGATGACGGCCATTTTGTTACCGGAAGCCTCGAATCCATGGTAGACAGCACCATCCGGACCCCGTAGACAGTGAAGAAAGCGCCTACCAGCAGCGTAATAATCCGGTTCAGCACATCAATCACATTCCTGATCTTTACCGGAAACTTATCATAAAACAGCTCCACGCCGATATGCAGGTTCTTTTCCGCCCCAATGGCAATGCCCAGGAACGCCATCCAAATCGTAAGCAGCAGCGCCACCTCCTGGTTCCAGCGGATATTGGTCCGCAGTATATTCCTGCAGAATACCTGGGCGCATATGATTACGATTACAACGGCCAGGACCCACCTTGCATAACCATATATAACCTTGTAAAACAGATTGAAAATATCAATTAGTACCTTCTTTATTCCTTTCAGCATCTTCAGTCTCCTATATGCCAGTCCCCTACTTGCCTGCTTCTACAATCTGGTCAATGATGTCCTTATAGGCGCCGCCTTCATAGGAATACCAGATTGGCTCACAGGCGTCCTGGAACGCCTTTAATTCTTCCTCAGTCAATTCAGTGATTGTGACATCCTGCTCCAGCAATTTCTGTTTGGATTCTTCCTCTGCCTCTGCCCACAGCTCCTTCTGGTACTCCCAGGATTCCAGAGCCGTGTCATCAATAATTTTAAGATCTTCTGCACTCAGTTTTTCACGTGACTTTTCGCCCATGACCAGGATGTCGGCCGACCTTGTATGATGGTCCTCCACAAAGTAGGGAGCCACTTCAAAATGGGACTGGTCCAGATAATTGACGATGGAATTCTCAGCAGCGTCCACAACGCCGGTCTGGAGCGCGGAATATACCTCGGAATACGCTGTCGCTACCGACTGGCCGCCTAAAGCCTCCACCATGGACATCATCAGTTCGGACTGCTGTACTCTTACCAGCATACCCTTCATGTCCGCAGGGGAATGGATTTCCTTTTTGGTGTTATAGAAACATCTGGTTCCTCCGTCATAGTAGGTAAGGCCGTAAAGCTTCTTTTCCTTCATCTTATCCCCGCGCAGGATTCCCATACCGATATCCCCGCCATGTACCTTCCAGAAATGCTCTGTATTTTTATAAATATAAGGCATCATTAAGGCATTGTACTCATCCACAAAATTAGTCATGGTGGACAGGTCGGCTTTTACAATATCCATGCCGCCATACTGGAGCTGCTCCAGGCAGGAGATGGCATCTCCAAGGGTGCCGTTGTTGTACACCTCAATGTTGACCCGTCCGTCTGTGCGCTCCCTTACCTGGTCCGCAAACCACTCCACGGCTATAGTGGTACAGTTTCCATCCGGCTGGTTATTGGAAAGTTTTAAGGTGACTGTGTCACCGGATGCCTCAGTCTTGCTCTCCTCCTTATTCTCCTCCTGTGCGGTAGTATCTCCTTCTGTTTTTTCCTCTGCCTTAGCCTCTGTCTGTGTCTCTGAGCCGGAGGATGGTGCCGCTGTGGTTCCTGCATTTCCCCCTCCGCATGCTGTCAGTGTCATCACAAGACCCAGTGCCATCATAACGCTTCTTTTCTTCATTGTATTCTTCTCCTTTTATTCCTGCGCGTAACGCGCATAATTAACCTGTTACCTGGCAGAATACCCGCCGTCTATCGGAATCATGATCCCGGTTATATAATCCGATGCCCTGGAGGCAAGAAATACTGCCGGACCCTCAAAATCATCCGGGGTCCCCCAACGTCCCGCCGGAATTCGCTCATCCATGGGCTGCCGCCGCTTTGAATCACTCCAGATTGCCTTTGTAAGCTCTGTGGCTATGTAGCCCGGCGCAATGGCATTGACGCATATACCGTAAGGTGCAAATTCATTGGACAATGCCCTCGTCATGCCCATGACCCCGTGTTTGGAGCAGGTATAACCGCTGACCTCAACACCTCCGAAGGTGGTAAAAAGAGAGGCGGTATTGATGATTTTCCCTTTCAACCCTTGGTCCCGAAAGTGAATGGCGGCCTTCTGGGACAACCGGTACGGCGCCTTCAGATTAACAGCAATTACCTTATCAAACATCTCTTCCGGATATTCAAATGCATTCTTCCGAAACTGCATACCTGCATTATTGCACAGGATATCCACATGACCGGCTTCTTCCAAAAGGCGTATCCACACCTCATCCACATCAGAAGAAACTGACAAATCCACATGGTAACACCGGCACTCCCGCCCCAGATTTTCAACTGTCCTTCTGGTATCTTCCAAATCCCCGATATCCAGCGCAATGATATCTGCTCCTGCCCTGGCAAGCCCGGCTGCCATACCTTTGCCGATGCCTGTTGCACAGCCTGTAATCACTGCCTTTTTCCCTGCAAGAGAAAACAATGAATCCATATGAAATCTTAACCTCCCCTCCCATGAAAACGGTTTCTTGTATCGTTATGTACATATTAACTCATGAAAACGGTTTCGTCAAGAGTAAATTGTAGATTTTTCAAATTATAATAAACAATATAATAAAAATGGAAAGGGATGAAGATTTTACCCTTCTTCCCTTTCCGTCTCTCCTGTAATCCCTGAAATCTATTATTAATTGGTTCTCCCTGTTCATCCCTTCTCCCGCTTCGCCGCCAGCAGCCTGTCCAGGTAAACAGACTTGAACTGTTTGCTGGCCATGGCCTGCTTAAGCGGCGGCAGCTCCAGGATAGCACTGAACAGGGCGGCCATGGCCCTGTGGTTGGAAAACGCCTGGTTGTCAAACACCAGATTTGCCAATGTTCCCTTCTCAATGGCCTGAAGAACAAATCTGTGGGTGCTGTACACCGGTGTGATGATCTGCTCCGTCCTGCGCTCCATGTGAATGGCCTTGACACCGCAGTTCCTGTCACATACGCCGCAGCCCAGACAAATATCCTTATCCACCACGGCCCGCTTCCTTCCGTTTTCTCCTTCCTCCATGGATATAGCCAATACCGGACATGTCTTTGCGCACTTTCCGCAGCCAACACACTGGTCCCCGGTAATATCAGGAATATAATTGGTGGTGGCCACCGGCTGCATGGGACTGAAATGCCTGGCAGCCTGGAGCGCCTCACAGCAGCACCCGCAGCAGTTGCAGATAAAAGCCGGGTGCTCCCGCACATTTTCCCCTATCTGTACCAGATTGCTGGCGTAGGAGCGTTCCAGCGCATCCAGCGCCTCCTCCCTGGAAATAAGTCTGCAGTAATCCCCGTGCTGGGCCAGGGAACGCGCCACATTGTCAAAGGTCAGGCATACATCCCAGGGAGCGTTAATCTCGCAGGGATGGCCTGCGTGAGACATTTTATGACGGCAGTAGCATAGCCCCAGACCGATATACTCTGCCTCCTCCACGATGTGGGTCGCCCGCTCATAATCCAGGATGTGGTTCATCTTGTCATTGGTCAGAACCGGCTCCTGGACAAACACACGGCCCAGCTTTGTCTCCGTGGCATAAAACAAATCCTTGATAAAATCCTCCTCCACATTCATATACTGGTAATACAATTCACTGAGATACTTTTGGTCAATATCTCCCCTGGTCCTCATCAGGGCAAATTCAATAAACCCGGCCATTGGCGGGGGCATCACGAATTTCCGCACCCCCTTGTCCCAGGAGTCCACCAGCAATGCCTTGCCGCACAGATGATCCAGTAGCTTTTCCGCCTTATACTCCGAAGTCCCCCATATCTTTGCCGCCTTTTTTATGGTAAACGGGCGAACCGGCAGCAGCGCCACCCATTTGGCCTCCTTTTCAGAATATAGGACCTGCAGTATCTTATACAGTGTCTCAGAGGCCGGAGCCCCCTGGGTAAACCAGTTGATACGTTCACCCAGGTTCCGGTATGCGTCACGGGTTGTAAGATGTCCCATTGTCTTTACCTCCTCCTTGGATTTTCCTTGATTGTTCCCATTTTTTCCTCTGCCATACCGCGGAGTGACTGAACCCTCATTCCTGTCAGATAAACCGCGTCATGCCCGGGCATGGAACAACCGCTTCACCATCTACTTTAGCACTGCAAAAAATAATATTCAACAGAAAGTACATCACATGCTTCCTTTCCACAAAATCCTGTTTTGTTTCGTTGTTGTATACCATTCATCCGCCAAATCGAACATATGTTCTGATTTTTCTTGACAAAATCCCCCCTCAGTGATATCTTTAAAATACATCACAGATTTCCTTTTCCACATGAGAGGTGGAAAATATGCAATATTACATACGCATTGATAACCGGAATGTATACGTGTCAGAAGAAATTTATAAACTATACTGCAAAGGCGAGCGGAAGGAGCGGTATTTCCGGGAATCAGATATTCATAACAAGACATTTTATTATAATGCACTGGACACAGAAGATTTTAACGGCTGTGATCTGTTTCAGGACACCCGAGCCAAGCCTGTGGATGAACAGGCAGAGGAAGCTCTGGAGCGCTCTCTGCTCTTTGAGGCCATGAAGGACCTGGACCCCAGAGAGAAGGATATCATACGCCGTATTTACTGTTACGACCAGTCCCTGCGCCAGATTTCCAGGGAAACCGGAGTTCCCGTAACCACCCTTCATTACCGTCATGGAAAGATCCTCCGCAAACTGCGCAGCCTCATGGCCTGAAGGGAAGGTGCTGCACAGATTCTCACAGGCATTTAGGCCAAAAGGCCGCCCGGGCCCACATTCAGGTATCTGTTTCACATGCCTGTCGGCTTTGGACGGCCTTTTCTATCCGGTTTTAATCGAACATATGTTCTGTATATCGGATGAATCTTGTAACCACCCCATGAATGCTTTTAACCGGAACAAAGGAGGAATCTGGTTTGAATATTGTTATATCAACTGAACATAATCAGCTTTTCAGACAACTTTACGCAGCTGCAGACGCAGCCATCTCCAACCGGCATCTGCGGGGCATGGAGCTATATGCCTTCAGAAGCCTGACGCCGGAAGAACTCATCAAGGAAGCTGCCGGCTCTCCCGCAGATCTGTGGCTCATGTTCTTTGACAGCGACAGCCGGCCTGACTGGCCGGATGTACTGAACAGGCTTACATCTTTCAGCAGTCAAATTATGGTCTGCATAGTGAGCAGTGATTACAGCACCGCAGCCCGTCTCATCAACAGCCACTCTGTCCGCGGCGTTGCAGGTTATATCCATCCTGTCCATGACAACTTAGAGCGCTCCTGCCTGAACATCCTGACCTATCTGAACCGCCGTGTAACTTCCGCAGATGGATTTCTAATCGTGCACGGCAGCAGCCGTGACACCCGGCTTTCCTTTTCCAGCATCTATTATATAGAAACTGTAAAAGGAACTCATATGTGCAATATACACTGCTCAGACGGAGTATATACCTTCCGTTCCGGCATAAAAGAGTTGTCAGAAAAGCTGAAGCCGCCCTTTCGTCAGGTCCGGGCATCCACCATAGCCAATCTGTCAAATGTCCGGTCCTTTGAACCAACCCAGGGCATTCTTTCCTTTACAGGCGGTATTTCATGCTGCTGCTCCCGCAGCTACAGGCATGATGTATCCGATTATTTCCGCAGGCATCCGCGTCATGTGCATGCGGAAGGGGATATGGCGGAAAGGGGACCCGGGTGACGGGAAAGCGGCAGGGAGAGAATACGGCAGTGAAAAGACTATCCGAAACACATAAGGCGGACACTTTATGCAGAGCACATTAAAAGGGCAGAGTTTCCCACCTCTGCCCTTTCCTTTCACATCTATCTATAATTATCTGACATTTCCCTGGGGCAGTACCAACCACCGCCCTTCTGTCCCCTGTCATGATAAAAATAACTGCCGTTCCATCATCCGCCGTCTGGTGAGTCCCTCCAGTACCTTTCCTGCCGCTTTGTTCCATTTAGGAAATTCATCCGCTGCCCCTTTCACATCACCTGCGTGCAGACGCTTCAAAAGCGTACTGTTCCTGAGAGCGCCTGCCCCCAGATTATAGGCAAAGCTTACCAGGGCATCAAACTGATTTTGGGTTACGCTGCACTCCAGCACCTTATTTACAGCCTTCTCAAAGGCCCTTAGGTCCTCCCTCAAATATGCCTCTGCCTGTGCCTGGGTAATCTTCATCCCCATGGCCACGCCGGCCGTATGCCCATATCCAATGGTGGGGACCCCTGCCGCGCAGCGGTACGCCTCCAGACGGCAGCCCTCAAACTGTTTAATCAGGCAGATACCTGCATCCGATATCCTTCGTTCTCCCTGGGCATATCCCGCTTTACGATCTGCTTCTGAAGCGGTTCCTGCCTTTGTGACCGGAGGCTGCACTGCACCAGCCGTATATTCGCTGCCCTCGTACGCTGCCAGCGCAGGGTTTTTTCCTTCTGTTTTGCCAGGAGATGTATGTTCCGGCTCCCTGCCGGCTCCATTTTCCACCGATATTCCTCCCGTACTAATGGGAATCTCCGCGGATTCTTCTTCCGGAAAATGCAGTACGCCGTTTTTGTCCACCTGTACCATAAACCGTGTCCCAAGCTTTGCCATCTGTCCATCCCGGTTAAAGTAATACGGCTTTCCTTTAATAAGCTGAAGGCCCTTAACCATTGCAAAATCCGCCCCAAAATAATACCAATTATCTTTATAAAGATACCAGTTATTCCGCACCGCATGGCCGGAACCGTCGAACCAGAACCACTGGCCTTTGTCCTGATACCAGTCATTGGCCACATACCGTTCCGGTTCCAGATAAAAACGGACCCCTCCGTCTTCTTTGAACCATCCCGTGGGATGGGCTGATGGAACTGCTGATTCACATACCTGCTCTGAATAGTCAATATCCTTAAGTTTCAGCACACTGACCCAGGGTGTATCCTGCGCCCTTGTCTCCACCGTACCGTAATTGATTCCCTTGGCCTCAATGCATGTTCCGTCTCCAATGTACACCCCGATATGCCCTGGCTTCCATAGAGCCCAGCCTGCCATTGCTTCATTCAATGCTCCTATGGGCTGTACCTCACGGGCAGTCTCCTTATAATTGGCGCTTCCCCTCAATATGCCGGTGCACCAGGTAATCAGGCCGGAACAATCCGTACAGTGCTTTCCCATAAAACTCCTGGCCTTAGTTATGTACTGGGGTGTATAGACCTTGGGGTTTTCCGCTGCCAGCTGTTTCAGCAGCGCTTCCGTCAGGACCTGCCCCTTCATGCCGAACACATATGGTGTGCCCAGCTTTCCCTTGCAGAATTCAATCAATTCCCTGCTTGTCTTGCTCATAATTTATTTTCTCCTCTCTGTTCATGAACCGGTATCTTCTGTCTCTATGCCGGTAAAATCCGTATAGTAAATATTCTGCCGTACATCCATCAGCATGAAACCGTAGAAATATCCATCCCCGGATACAGGTACTGTCTCTAAAAGCATATCATCCGGTTCTTCTATATAAAATTCAGTTCCCATATAGTAGCTGTCCGTGTAGTACCTGTCCTCCGTGATTTGGTCTGGATTATGACTCGTCTCGCCGTGAGAGCTCCCGGCAGTATTTCCGGTTTCATCTCTGATTTCATCTTTTGTTTCATCGCCAGCTTCATCTTTGGTCTCATCTTTGGCCCCATCTATGGTCTCATCTTTGGCCTCATCTTTGGCCTCATCAACCGGTTCCTCCTCCACGTCCTCCATATGTTCAACCAGATAAAGCGGAGTCACCCGATCCCCCTCCTTTAACTCATAAATCTGCTTTGCGGCCTCGGAGGTCTGCCCTGCAGGTGTCACGGAAAGAACCTGCCCGTCTTCATGCTCCTCGTCAAACCCTATCCGCATCGTGCACAGCTCCCCATTATACAGAACCGGGGCCATATATTCCGTGTATGCATCCAGATTCATGGTTTCAATCAGGCAAAGTACCTGCCCCTTCATTCCCATATAGCTGTTCTCCGGAGCCGCCCGCAGGGTACCGTCCACGCCAATATCCACATCACTGTCTGTGCAGAGAAGGTAGTAGTTCCCGTCATCCCCCACAGGACAGAATACAGCCAAATACGCTCCTGTCACGTCGGAAACATCCTCGGGGGCTATGCTGATTTCCACTGTACCGTCCTTATGCGCATTTATGTCCCCCCATTCCACGCCGCTTTCCCGGGCCAGATACGCCGCATATCCATCCGTCAGCTGCCTGTAGGCACTGCAGAATCCTGTGGTATCATACGTTTCAAGATCCTCGCTCAGATAGGGGTTGGAACCGCTTGGCAGGTATATAGTAAGACCGCTTGGATTCCCGGGATAGCCTTTGGCCCACTGGTCCGTCACAAGCTTCCCCATCCGCTCCTTCAATGTCTGAAAGGCGCTTTCATCCGGATATACGCTCTGGCAGGCATCCAGGAATTCCAGTACATCCACCAGCTCCGGAGAACCTCCCGCCTGTCTGCTGCCAAATGCCAGCATTTTCATTCTGTCCTTTCCCAGCTCCCTGTACAGCTCTTCCCGCAGTTCCTGGGGTATCCCGTCCACATATTGGTGAAATACCTCATGAAACGCCGGATATTCCTTCATATCCAAAAGGCTCATGGCAACAGGCGCAGTACCTGAGGCATAGTAGGCATCATAGGCATCCACCATAGACCGGCCCACTGCTTCTCCCCATTCCATATCAGACGGCAGACTGTCTCCCAGAGCTGTCATCCAGCTGTAATCATATCCATCCTGAGGTTCCAGCTCCGGAGATGCAATGACATAGCCGGCCCTTCCCTCCAGACAGTCAGCAATCTCCACGCTTCCCATAAGGCAGGCGTCAAACGCCACAAAGTCAAACGCTTTGTCTGCCATAACAGAATGGTCCAGAGCCTCTCTTATCTCCTCTAACGAGAGCCCGTCCCCGTCAAAATGACTGTCGCTTCCGTATCCACCCACCGGACCTCCTCCATGATTCCACAGTATCAACCCATAATGGTTGGCCGGATAAGACTGGACGCCGTAATTGACAAAATCCGTCAATGTATCCGCATCCCCCATGTTCCTGATTTCCATGGGTTCCATGGAGGATATCCCATCCTCTGTCAGAGAAAATCTGGCATAGGGTACACCATCCATTTCATCCAGCTCCCACCGGGTGGAACCGCCTGCCTCAACCACCACATGAAGAGAGGGAAAATTTTCCTCCTGTCCCGCCGTCCTCAGGGCATCCATCATTTCCCTGAGGTCCGCTGTGGCTGCTCCATAATCCCCTTCCAGGTCGCTTCCGTTCATGTAAACCATGATTGTACTGTCCGCCGCCTCTGCGGCCTCTGTATACTCCTTTACCTGTATGCCCTGACGCTCAGAGCCGCTCACCGTATAGAGAGCGGCACCTGCCAGCAGGGCGCTCAGGGCCGCCGCGATTCGCGGCGCAGTGACCCTCTTTCTTTTTTCATCCATCTGCCAATCTCCTTTTCATTATCTGTTCAAAATCATTTTTCTGCTTCGTGTTTTAACGCCTCGCATCTTGCCTGTTCACAGCCTACAGCCTGCTGTCATACCTGCCCTTGCGGCTCCTGTTCCTCATTACGCGCACGTTCTCAGAGGTCCGGGCCCCAAATTCCTGCCTGGCCTCGTCCATATACTGGTGAATCAATTCCTCCCGGGAAAGATTAATGTAATTCTTGCCGCTGCGGTCCACAGGAAAGCTGCGGTACATGGCTTCCTCGGTCTTATTCAGCACGCGCTCCATACTCCCTTCCGCCGCGGACAGCGCCTTCTTCTGTTTCTGCTCACCTGTTTTCTGCTTTTGAAGCTCTGCATACGAGAGCATCTGTTTTCTCTGGCTCTCCACCGCGGACATGCTCTTCTTTACCTCATCGTACAGCAGCTTTGCCTGGTCGTAATTGCGAATGACATCCTTCAGCTCAGACAGCTCCTCATCCCGGAATACGCCCTCCTTTTCTTTCAGGGTAATCTTGCGCTTTAATCCCCCCATGGAGCCGGACAGCGCCTTCACATCCCCGGCCTGTTCCCCCGTACTCAGGATACCGCCCACACAGTCCAGGGCGTTCATATACTCCTGGTTCATCTGGTCAAAATCCGACATAGGTTCGCTAAACTCCCTGATATAGGCTTCCTGCATGGAACGCATCAGCCTTGTGGAAGATTTCATCTGTTCCCTGGCACCTGCCAGGCGTCTGCACTGCTCTTCTATGGTATACGTCTCATGGCTGTACCGCCTGAAATTGCTGCGGAAAGCCCCGTCCTCAATGTGGTCCAAATCATTCTTCATCTGCCCGTTCATATTACCTGATACCGCGCCTGCCGCATCGGATTTCAGGGCAGAGTGGCCCATCTTTGTCTCGTACCGGTAGGTCTTTCCCAGGGCGACAAACTCTATGGATGCCCTGAATTCCTGTTCGCTCATATTAGCCTTGCCGTACAGCTCCAGCCGGTTGATATAGAAGAATGACAATGCCCCCTGTATCACGGCATTTACCGCTTTCATGACGCCTTCTCCCACTTTTCCAGCCAACTGCACCGCGGCTTTGGCCACCTGAAGGGCGGCTGTGGCCACTCCGATTGCCACATATATGCCGGCCTTAGCCACCTCATAGGCTCCTATCTCAATTCCCTTTGCAATGGCCACAAATGCCTTCTTCCACCACTTGGCGTTCCTGATGGAGCGTTTACAGTCTTCAATTTTACGGTTCAGGGAATCAATCTGGCCATACAGTTCATTCACATGGGCCTGGGCCCTGTCAATCTCCCTGGTAGCATTCTTAATCTTATCCCTGAGCCGGTCAATGGCTCTGTTTATGCTCTCCTGCACCGCCTTCAATTTTTCCGCCAGCTTGGACGTATCAATCACCAGACGGAATTCAAACCCGCCCCGGTTAAAATCCTGGTAATTCACCTTCAGATGAATGCTTACATCAAAAATCGCCAGCCAGTTAAACCGCACATCAATGGATATAAGACCCTTACAGAAGATAATCCTGGTTTCAAAATACAGGATGGACAGCAGTTCAATCCGTCCGTCCAGATAGAAGGTCACATCCTTCTTGCCTGCGGACAGGAAGAATACAATCCCTCTCTGCTCCTTACCCATAAACTGCCTCAGCACACTGTCCGCCGGCACGGGAAGGGCTTCTCCGGACTCCTGCCCTGCTTGGGAGGGACCTAATTTCAGGAATCCCAGATTAACCTCCGGTATGCGTCCATACGCCAGCACCCCATCCCCCTCCCGGAAGGAAAACAGAACCTCGAACCGGACCTTGAAAATCTCAATGACTCCGCATACAAAGATTCCCCGCTCCACCGTGTAACTGCCCAGCCTGGTATTTACATCCGCATAGTAGAACTGGGCCGTAAGCTTTATACCGCCTGAACCGTCTATGTAATAATGCCGCATCCGCCGCTGGTCCACCAGGTCCACTCCATCCCCAAAGGGAGACGCCTTTACCTGATCCCTTTCCAATACCAGGCTGTTATCATGGATTCTCTGGTTAAATGCCTCTGCCAGCCGGGCTCCGTCCGCACGTTTAACCATTTCCCGGTCAAATGCCTGCATGTCCTGGAAAGGAAGTCCCAATATACGTATAAAATCAATGCTGTCAAGACCGTCAAAGGAACATCCCAGCAGATTCCTCACCAAAATGGGAATGGACAGGTCACTGACTGCTGCGGACAGCAAATCCAGCTTTGGGACCGACCCTGCCACAGTAAGCATTACAGCCCCAAACAAGTGGATTTCCCTTATATAAAGATTGGCAAACATGGCAAAGGAAGGGCCCCGGTCAAACCCTACGGCCAGACAGGTATCCCCTATGGAAAAGGGACCAGCCAGAGGAATGGGTTCCCTGACCTCTCCAAAGGCCTCCACCATAAAGCGGGTTCTGGATATGCCGCAGTTAACATGAAACTCCATATCCGGCACAAAAGCAAACCGAAAGGAGCCCTGAAGGGCCAGGGACAAGGCCCTGCTTCTTAGCTCAACTGCCAGACACATATTCCTGCTCTCCATGAAACTATTTTTAGATGCAGGTATTGCCGCCATGCACAGAAATCCATCTTCACCCGCCCCCAGGAAAAGCTGCGCCTCCTTAAGGCCGAACAATTCCCTGAGCGCTTTCTCAAACACGCTGTCTCCATTCAGTTTTAAATGGGAGTAGGTAAGAAGGCTGCACCTGTCAATCCGGGACGGAAAGGCCTCTGCTCCCGGCGCCTCAGCCATCAGGTCCCGGGGACTCAGCCCCTTTCCCACACGTCCGAAGAAATAAAACTCCTCCATCCCAAAAAAGTCCGCTGCCTTTTTTACTGCATCCATAAGGGATGATACCTGGGCATTTCCCCCATTACTGTCTGCTGAAAATGAAAAAAGAATGGCTGCGCTTCCCCTGCCTGCTGCTGCCTTGAAATACAGCCCTGGTTCTCCATAACCCAGGGCTGTGATTCCATGAATGCAGGAAAGAGTGGCGCGTTGACTGGAAGCATGTACCAGGCCTGAGGCGTATGCCTCGAATTTAGAAGCCATTTCACTGTTCACAGCCTCCAATAATCCTGCGGGCCCCCTCTGGTCCATCTGCAGTTCCCCGTAAAATGACATTTCGTTCTTATCATACCAGACAGCCAGCTTGGCCGGACAGCCCTTGACGGCTCCCTCCACGGCTATACTGCACGACATCTGCCTCTGGTTCATTCCTGCCGCTCCTTTCCTGCAATCGTTCCATGATGCTTTGTCCATTGCTTAATGTAATGCTTTAAATGCTGCTTTGAATGCTACTTTGAATGCTGCTTTATCTGCAGCTTCCCAAACTGTGTTTCCTGCGCTACTTAGCGGCCTGACTCTTGTCCGGCAGTGCGGCCACGCCCAGGTATTCGTCCACAGTAATCAGGGCCATCTTGTCCACTACCTTCTTTCTGTCCGTATTCCAGACAGAAATGGAAAGGTTGGTCACATCCACAATAGGCTTAATGGTTTCCGGTACCAGACCTTCTGTTACCACCTGCAGCTGAAACGCATACTCCAGAACAGAGTTCTCTCCCTTTTTACAGATGTACAGATACGCCATCTGCAGTCTGATTACAATATCTTCCAGTTTCATGGATGTGGAGCCGCCACCCTCCTTGGCGGCCTCGGTCATGGCTGTCTCAAGCTGGGTCGTATCCACGGCAGTATCACTGCCAGACACACCCTTGGCCATCTTCTTGATATCGTCAATCAGATCCTTTACCGAAATCCCACTGTCCGGCGTCTGTTCTGACGGAATCAAAAGAACTGCGTATCCTCCCTCATTTTTTTCATACATGGCATGAAGCTGGGTCCCAATCAGGGAAAAGTCAATACCTATTGAAGCTTTTAATGTGTTGTTTTCCATTCTGCTGCTCTCCTTTTCTTAGATTATTTTGTATTCTATCTATCTCAATGCAGCCCTCCGGATGACTGCAAAGCCATCATACCGCTGAAATGGCGCCCACTGCGCCTTGACGGCATCCTTTGAATGATTACCGGCATGAATGGCTGTTAATTGCTGAAACCATATCATGTTTCTGATGTAATATCCTGGCACTGCTCTAACCAGGGTGTGATTTTATCAATTCGCACCATCCTCTTCGGCAGAAAAAATGGCGTTCTGCATGTAATGACCTGCTCCACCTCATCCATTGTTTTCTGCAATTTGCGTGTCCATTTTCCCAATTCTTCCCAGGTGTCTCTGTCTCCTCCCTCTGCATACAATATACATTCTTTCTCTGTAAGCTCCATTCCGGTTACCGTATCATGGGTTCTCCAGACCAGCCGGCTGTATGAATCTGAAATCATCTGTTCCTCCCCACCAAGAGTACTGTTCCTGTCACGGCACAGATCCATCTCATCCGCCAGGCGTATGATGCCCGCGATATAAGGAAGGCAGACGGACTCAGTCCCTATTTGAAATGCTGCGGGAAAGGCATTTTCATCCCACAAATCCGTTTTTCTGTGTCCTCTTACTGCCTGCATAACAGGAAATACATACTCTTTCCGGATTTCAAAAATATCACTGTATTTTTCCACAAGCAGGGCACTGAATTCCTGATGATATTCCCGGATCAACTCTGCTTCTCTGCCCTTGGCAGGATATAGTTCCCCGCACAGCACAGGGGCCAGTCCCTCAAAATCAGCTTTTGAAATCCCCATACCCAAATCATGGAACAGAATCCCCGTCAAAAGCACATACAGCTCGCTTCCATTCAGCTGCAGCAGACAATCTCCCACCAGCTGTCCGGCCAGATTCATAATATTCAGGCAATGAAGGCTGCTGTGGTCCGTATACTGGGGAAATACGTTCCTGTACCGGTCCAGCATCATACAGGCTCCGGTGGAAGCTTCCAGATAGTTTCTGTGAAGGCTGGGAGAACACTGCTTCAGGCGTTTCTGCAAAGCGAACTCCCATTTTTCTGTAGCGGTATGGTTTATGTACGTATCAGTATGTTTTATATCTTGTTCCTTGTGATTCATGTATATATCACTCCTTCTGCTGTTCATAAAATGGGGTTATATGATGGCCGCTGTACGTTCCTGATCTTTTCTTATGATCTCTGACTGTCTTTTTCTTATAATGTCTGTCTGTAGTCTCTTGCCGTAGCCTCTTTGCCGCAGTCTCTTACCATCATCTCTTGCCGCAGCCTCTTGCCATCGTCTCTTACCATAATTCCGTACTATATTCTCCTGCTGAAATCCCTTCTATAAATATCCGCCATATATGCCCACGCCGTATTTTCCCTGTCATCCATTAGGCCTTCTCCTTCCGCCCTGTTCCTGTCTGTATGACGAATGGCTGCTCTCCTCCTTCTGCCACATCTGGTTCTCCTTAAGAGACAAATCTTCCAGTGCGTTTAAAAACATCTGGTCTCTCTGTTTCCGGTCTCTATAATTCCCTACGCCCAACATGTAGAAAGAAGTTTCGCTTTTCAAGCGCTCCGCATTGGAACGGTAGCGAATCATATTTTCATGCCATCCGAAAATGCCGGATAAACCTCCAACAATCCCCGACAAACCGGATAATGCCGTGATACACAACTGCCGCATCCCGTCGGAAAGCATGTTGCCCGGAATGGAATTCAGAAGAAGTATGAGAGTCGGCATAACAATTCCCATACAGGCAGACATATAATAGAAACACTGGCACCGGTTCGCCATGACCATGTACCACTCCAGCCTGTTAATCAGCCGTTCCCTGATATACGGGTCTTTGACATGCTCCTCAATACTTTTTAAAAATGTTCTGTCATTTTCCATGTTGTAACTGTCCAATTCTAATAATCTCATTTCACTCTAAGGACCTCCTTCGGATTATACTCATGCTGCCATGATACACCTAGTTCAGGCTAAACCGGTTATTAACGGCGCGGTTGAACGGGAGGGCGGCATGGTTGGGTGGCTTGGTTCGCCGGCAGTGTTGGGCAGCTTGGTTCGCCGGCAGTGTTGGGCAGCTTGGTTTGCCGGCAGCGTGGGCCAGCTTGGTTTGCCGGCAGCGTGGGCCAGCTTAGTTCGACGGCAGCGTTCGCCAGCTTAGTTCGCCAGCAGCGTGGGGAAGTTTAGTTCGCTGGCAACGTGGGCCAGCTTAGTTCGACGGCAGCGTTCGCCAGCTTAGTTCGACGGCAGCGTTCGCCAGCTTAGTTCGCTGGCAGCGTGGGTCAGCTTAATTCGCCGGTACCATGGGACAGCTTAGTTCTCCGGCAGCATGGGCCAGCTTAGCTCTCCGGCAACGTGGGACAGCTTAGTTCGACGGCACCGTTCGCCAGCACTGCCAAGCGGCGCCGGCGCACGAAAAAGGACGTCAAGCCACAGACCATTCCATGGCTTAACGTCCTTTCACCCAATCAGTCTCTGAAACCCCAGTCAGACCGGATTACATTCCTGCAAACTGATTCTTTACCTTCATGATTTTCTGCTGTTCCGCCTGCTCCATCTGATACCATCCCTTAGCGGACATCTGCTTATAGATGTCATCCTGCATACACAGGCTGTCATTCAGTGCCTGGTTAAAGGTCTGATGCACATTAGCTGTGGAAGACTCGATGGTTCCGTGGACATACAGGTCACATACACCCTTCTCGGTCAGAAGAAGGTTCTCCATAATACACTTGTCATCCATTCTCTGCTTCCTCCTTATACGAGATTATAAAAACTGTCAAAAATCTGCTTGTGCTTCTGTTCCATCTGCTGTGCCTGATTTTTAAGAGCAGGATCCTGCAGATTCTGGATGGCTTCCTGGCACTGATTCATTAAAAACTGCTCATGGCCTAATGCATCCTCAATATAATTTAATTCCTTTGGACTCATAAGATATCACCTCCATGATTAGTATGCCGCATGCCTTTCCAGGATATGCATAAACCTGAATGTATCTACAATTGATTAACTTATCAGGTGGAATACAAATGGGCTCAATACTAAAAGTCCAATACTAAAAGGCCCAATACTAAAAGGCCCAATACTAAAAGGTCCAATACTAAAAGGTCAATACTAACAGCCCCAATATTATTATCAAATAAAACTTGTAATTTCACCCTAAAATACAGTACAATAGTAATAGTAACATGTATACCGGCAGTCAATTTTCCGGAACCACAAGGAGGGATATTCAATGGCAAAAAAATCACTCATCATTGCAGCCTTGGCAGCTTTCCTCTCCATGGGCACTCTGTTCTCCGCCTATGGACAGGAAAAAGCAATCACATCCATACCCTTGACATTTTCCTGGGACACGGCCCCAAAGGGCGGCGAACTGGTAGGCAATGTATATGCAGTATCCAGCAACGGTGAATTCAAGGTGGAAGGAGCAGTGTACGACAAAAAGGATGACCAGTGGGACTATGGCGAGAGGCCTATCGTGGAAGTGGAGCTTTCTGCAAAGGACGGATACTATTTTTCCAGCACAAAACGCAGCATCTTTTCACTAACCGGCTGCGGAGCCCAGTTTAAAACCGCTGAAAAGGACAGCGATGGAAGTGCTTTAATTCTTCAGGTGTATCTGCCTGCCATAGACGGCAATCTTCCCGCTACCACGTCTGTCAGCTGGAACCTGACCACCGCTGTATGGGATAAGGTAAACGGAGCCAAAAACTATGAAGTGCGTCTGTACCGGGATAAAATACTGGTGACCACCCAAAAGACTACCGAATCCACCTATGATTTCAGCTCCTACATCAATGTGGAGGGAAATTACACCTTCACAGTACGGGCATTGGGCACCTACAGCTCCCAGGCCGGACCATGGACAGATAACTCCGAGCCCCTGACCATCCGCACCGAAGACACCTGGTTTATCACCAACGGAACATGGGATAAGACCTCATCGGGTTGGCGCTATGTATACCCAAACAATGTCTATCCTGTAAACAGCTGGCGTTGCATCAGCGACAACTGGTATTATTTTGGGAATAATGGGTATATGGAATCTGATTGTTATGTAAAATCATCTGACCAGGATTTGTATTACTGGCTGGGAAGCGACGGAATCTGGAATACTGAGAAGGATACGGCTGCGCCGGAGTCCGGGGCGCGGGTAGTGAAATAGTAACTATATAAAAAGCTGTCATATCAATTTAAAAAGTCCAGATTGATATGGCAGCTTTGATTATATAGATATTTCCTAACAAATGCATATTGTAAATCAGCCTTCAAGTGAGTGTGTGAAGAAATCTCTGTAAAAGCAGCTCTTCTATGATAATGGCAGGGCTGAAAGCTTCTCTATGAGCGTTCAGCCCTTGGTTTATATATACCGCACAATACTGCATATGTCAAGACTAGGCGGATTCCCGCCTGGTTTGAACGGTCCTGGATTCTCTTACATCGGCAGTCGGCCCTCATACATGAGGCTCAGTTCTCCATATACCTGGCCCCAGTTCCGGATTGGCATCGTCCACTACTTTGTTGCTTCAAATGTTGACAAGTACAGCGCTTTTAAAAGGGCTGTATCGCTTGGAAACACGCTCCTCTGACGATTCAGCTTCCGGTATGTGGCGTTCAGGCTTTCGATTGCGTTCGTGGTATATATAACCTTGCGTACAGTCGTTGAAAACTTAAAGATGGGGACGATCGCGTCCCAGTTCTGGTGCCAGCTTTTCATGGAATTCGGGTACTTTTCTGACCATTTTTTTGTGCCCCGCTCCAAGGCTTCTAATGCCTTCTCTTCTGTTGGCGCCTGGTAAATCGTTTTGAGATCTGCCGCAAAGAGCTTACGGTCCTTGTCTGATACGTATTTTAACGTATTCCGCACCTGATGGACAATGCACCTCTGGTATTCCGTCTTTGGAAAGGCAGCGGCTATCGCTTCCTTAATCCCTGTCAGTCCATCGGCACAGAGGAGCAAGATGTCTTTTACTCCACGGTTTTTTAAACCGTTCAGAACGGAAAGCCAGTACTTGGCCCTCTCATTTTCGCCAACCTCGATGGTCAGAACCTCTTTTAAACCATCTGAATTAATCCCCAGTACAACATAGGCCGCCAGCTTACGGATCACGCCGTTATCCCGTACAGAATAGTGGATTGCATCGATATAAAGCACCGGATAGACATCGGAAAGGGGGCGGTTCTGCCAGTCTTCAATCTGGGGCAGAAGCTTATCCGTCACATCCGAAATGAAGCCTTCGGAGGCCTCGAAGCCGTAGATATCCTCCAGTGTTTCCGAGATCTGCCGTGTTGTCATCCCTTTAGTGTACATGGATATGATCTTCTGATCGATATCAGAGATATCTTTCTGGCGTTTCTTTACCACCTGTGGTTCAAAGGTGGAGTTACGGTCCTGTGGGACTTCGACTTTCATGCTTCCATAGCTGCTATTCACCTGTTTGGTTTTATAGCCATTGCGATAGTCATCGCAATCGGAACGTTCTGACTTGCGATAGCCAAGATGCTCGTCCATCTCGGATTCCATCATCTCTTTGATGGTACCGCCCAGTAGATCTTTGAGGGCATCCTGAATGTCCTGGGCAGATTCAATCTCATACTCCTCAAGAAGCTGCCGGATGATGTTTCGCTTTCCATCCGTCATTTGCACTTTGTGTACAGATTTCTTTTCTCTTGCCATAATAAAAAGGCCTCCTATGATTTTTATTTTATCATAGAAGACCTTATAAATCTTTAATTACAGAAAAACTTTCACAGACTCAAATGCATATTGTAAATCAGCCTTCAAGTTCCGAAAACCTGATTTCCAAATAACGAATTATATATTCTTTTGCCTTTTGTGTCTTAATGAACCTCATCCAGCCCGGTTCAGCACTATATTTCTGAT
The DNA here is from genome assembly GCF_002234575.2 of Enterocloster bolteae. NCBI lineage: Bacteria > Bacillati > Bacillota > Clostridia > Lachnospirales > Lachnospiraceae > Enterocloster > Enterocloster bolteae. The sequence continues at coordinate 5,698,517 of NZ_CP022464.2, forward strand.
TATCTACATCTGATTGGCTTATGATTGTCACTGTGTCCCCATGTTTAAGAATGGTGTCTAAAGGTCTCATTTCGTTATTAATAATGGCTTGTTTTGCACATAGGCCAATATCTTTATGGATATAAAAAGCAAAGTCCAGGGCTGTCAATTTTTCATCGAACTCATGGGGCCTTTTTTCTTTGTCATAAACTATAATTCCTGATTTTCGCTTACCATGCCACTTTTCTTCTGAGAACTCCTGTATTTTAGAGCTATAAAAATAACGTTTACATATTTCAGTTGTACAGATGAATATACGATACCGTACTCCCCACTTTCCCTGTAGTATGAAATGAGAAAGATATTGTTCTGTCTCATCTTCATATCCAAGCAGCAAATACCCCTTTTTTACAAGGCAGTCCAAATAATACTTCACCCATTCTTCCGATTTCCTTCTCATATATAGAGGCTCGGATTCACTATTTAAAAGATAAACATTATATAATGGGATTTCATATATGACAGGATTATTATAGTCTTCTGCAGAAACAGTATAACCTTTATTGCATAACTGGTTATAAAATTCCGACTTTCTAAGCTTATTGATAAACTTTAACTCAAAAATATTACCGTCAATATCTTCCATTAAGCTCTTGGTGGATTCTGAATTTACAGAATACAATTTTTGTAAAAGAATATCTGTTTTCTGAAAATAATCTTTACAAGTAACACGAAATTCAACTTCCCTGAACTCCTTCTCAAAATACCGTATATGCAATCTTCTAGCCCATAATACAAGATACTTTCTGGTTATCTCCAACTCGCCAGACAGCACCTTGCGGCTTCGCACTCGAAGTAAATCCAAATTTTTGGCAAACAAAAGAATTAGTGCCAGATAATGTACATCCTCCATATCGTTCAAAAGCTTTTCCATTACTACTGAAGTGGCTATAGTATCCTCTAAATCATGATAATACTGTAACACCTGCATAAGTTTTATTTTATGTTCTTCCGGTATAGTCTTCGGGATATCCTGAATTAACACATCCTGCTGCTGATCATGCAGCAATGCTGCCAATAGCATATACGCAGGCAGACGAATTTCTGACATTTTCAATGCCATTCTGCAGTAATGTCCCTTTGTACGCTGAAACATCAGACCTTCAGCCGTCCTGCGTACATTCCATCTATCCGCTGTCTCACACAGATATCCATTATAAACAGGATATACATATTTCATCCGCTGCTTCATTCGCTCAAATAATAACTCTGCCCTCGACATTGATTTTCTCCCCCAAACCTGTTTATCAGCGATTATCCTTTATGAATTTATACCAATCATCATTTCGTTCAACCTCAACCTTATTAGTCCTAAACAGATTTGCCTCAATATATCTCTTGATGTAATTCTCCATAAGGCTTTGAATCAGTCTGCGCTTTGTCTCTTCTTCAAAAGCGGTGATAGGCCTGTCATTACAGTATAAAAGCTTGAAAAATTCTGTCAACTCTCTGGATTCACGAATCAACTCCGGATTAATCTCCTCGAATATAAGCTTTTCGCCAATTGCCGCCGGATTAACTTTTAAATAAAAACGGGATAATCCTATATTTTGGATACATGGTGAAGAATATCTGCCTTTAGAAACAGAATTAATAGTGCCGATACCCCCTATATACTTCGGACTCTCCGAGTTAGGAATCCTCAATATTATAAACGCTTTATCTTTCTCTCCGCTATTCAGATTAATAAACAGATTATCCCTTGAAAATGCAAGATCTCCATAATATACACTGGTATTTCTTCTGTTCCTATATACTTCCTTGAGTCTCTGTTCACATTCCGCATCATTTATTTCAAATATCCTGCTGCATTCATCGTGAAAAACTTTTGTCTTACTATCCGCCATATTAAAGCAGCCCATCACGCCCAACGTATCTTTTCTTCCTCTTTTTTTGTAAATGCTCAACACTCCAAAATGCACTGCCTCAATATCACTTTTTTCGTGCTCATCACCATGGCTGCTTGTATCAAATAAATAGATAAAATAGGCCCCCACATATTTATTCAGATTCTTACCTGTACCTTCTGCTTTTGCTCCCTGATTTCCCCCCTTTGTTATCTCAATATCAGTGGATGTTATGAATTCCTCCATAGAAAAATCATATTGTTCTCTCAGTGTTAGAAGGAATTCGAAAGATGGCAGGCTCATCCCGGTTTCATAATTGGAAATAGAAGACATGGATTTCCCATATTTTTTTCCGAACGCTTCCTGACTCAATCCTTCCACTTCCCGGATTTTCTTTATATTCGTCTTCAACACCCTTCTGGCTTCTATCATTTCTACAGAGAATTCACCACCATATTCCTTATCCATCTTTCCCCTCCTCCAAAATTTCATATAAAGCATACTAAATAATTGATTAATATTTGCTTTGATTTATTTAAAACCTGATTATTTTATTAAAAATTAAACTACATAAAATCTTTATAATATCTTTATATAATACGCAAATAGAAACATCTTTCACAATATGATACTATTTAACCGCAGACCTATAATAAGTATAGCACCGCCGCATATTATATTTTAAGACAGTTGAAATATGATACTTATTATGGAGAAACTTTATAACCAATAATTGACACCGGAAAACCAGCCAGACGAAAGGAGGATCTTATGGATACAAGCAAATCTAACACCATCATCAGTAAACGGGTTTTATCTGTCTTGCCTCTGGCCAGCATCCTGGTCATTGCATTTTTATTGACTGAATTCCATCCCTTTGCATCTGATTTTAAGAGCTTTTTTACGTTCTTTCTTTCAGGCTGGTTTTTGTTTACACTCTATCTTTCAGTAAAGGGAAAACATCTCCACGAACGTTACATGATATTTATTCTTTCACTTATAGCCATCATAAATGGCTTATACCGAAGAGAAATTTTTGAAGCCTATTTTCAAATCCCCATAGAATATGGAGCTTGTATCATTATAGTTTTTTACCTTTTACGGATTAGCTTTCCTTATATTAAGAAGTTATCTTTATGGTTCCTTTCACATACCCAGGAGCCCCCTGATACTGATACAAACACTCCAAACAACGGTGCTTCAAAGATGAGATATGCCAGGCACCGATTTGTTCACCACACAAAATCAGCCGCTGAAGCTGATTCCCAGGCGTCTTCAACCAACGCCAAAGTTGTCTGTCCCACCACACAATATCACAAGGGGATTTCATTGGGACAGTCGCTCTTATACATAGCGTTAACCGTCATACCCTTTTTATTTACTTACAATATGGTAACCCGATTATCTCAAACAACCAATTACAGAATCGCCAACACGGAAACACTCTTTCATGATGTTAATTCAATTATCATAGTGTTTCTCATTGGTATACTGTCCATGGTTGTCGTATTCACCCTTTTGTTCTGCTACTATAAACTGATAAAAATAATGGTCACTACAATACAAGGAAATGAAAACCCTTCCGCCTATGTACTAACCATTGCCGCCCTATCAGCATTTTTAGCTAAGACCGGTGTATTAAGCCAAGATACTGTACTAAATCTCTTTGCACAGGGCGATATTTTTTCGCTGCCACTGTTAATATTGATTCTTTATCCGGTTTGTCTTTTAAGCGTACATGCTCTCATTAATCTGGCAAAGAACCACAATGTAACATCCTGGATTCTTGACCGCGCTATACAGCTGGCAAAGAAGGCAGCGAGTATAGGAAACAATATTTTAAACTCATCTATTGATCTAATTGCATTTGCAACTGCCGGTTTTTTATCAAGCGCTATGGAATTAATTGATGAACAGGAAGGAGACGAGGAAGAATGAAGGTATTAACAAGTATACGAAAGCTTTTGGTGACCTGTTCCCTTGCTCTTGCCATGGTTTCCTTTTATGCAACCGCCCAGGGACTCCATGAATATGTATTTACTCAAATGTGGCAGGCACTTCTAGTATCCGCAGCCATACAGACTGCACTATTTATATTAAACCTGAAGCTAATATATTTTTTCACATTAAACCCCAGAATCGTCCTGATTCTATGGGCAACAATGCTGGTATCGTCCTCGCTGTTCAGCTTTGTATTTATTTCAAATGAAATATATAACACAAGTCTCTACTACAGTGACGCTGAACGTATCATGGATGAGTTCACCATCAAAAAATGCTATCAGTACCAGAACTACCTGGATAATTACCTGATCTACACAAAAGAGACCATGGATGCATACTGCAGCGTTCCATTTGTCAGCCATTCATCAGAAAGTAATACAGAAATCACCAAAATACTCGATGATTGCAAAACAGATATCAGCAGTTTCACTTTTTCATCAAATTGCGCAGCTTTCCACCGCTCTCTGCTGAAAAATCTGGACAGCATTAAGAGTTCTCTGCCTTCCTCGTATACAGAGCAGCAGGCCAACGATGCCCTGACTGCACTGGAAGGCGAAAAGAATACCGCGGAGACTTTAAAAAACAACATGTTATCGAATATAAGCAGTAAGGAAGCAGTCTGGAACAATATAAACCTTCGTCTTAGCCAGTATAGGAACTTTAATGACCAGGCTTTTATTGATTTGCAGAATGATAATAATAAACGTGACACAGAAATCAACTCTATGAAAACGGAAGCAACACAGTTAGATTCAGTCATATCTGCGCTGCAAACCTGCATCAACAAAGTCACCGCCCATAAGATGAATAACACAGAAAACACAATGGAATCCTACCGCCATGATCTTATGGTGGAAATTAATAAGGACGCCCCCGACGTAGACATCCTTGACACAATCACCAGCGATATGTTTGCCCTGTTATTAAAAGAAGGCTTTACCAGCAGCAGTTATGAAATGACAAATTACTTCAGTTTTAAAAACTCCCTTTCTGTGAGAAAAGAAATACTTGAGTGTCAGGATAAAACTGACGCAATCATCCATATGCTGGATAATAAGAGACAGGATAAAAATGCTTTTATGTTCACCTCAAAAGCAGATGAAAACACGGAGAAGCAAATTGAAAGCTGGAAACAACTCTGGTATGGTCAGACTAATGAATTGCGTGAACTTGTAAAATCCCTCCCGCTGCCTCAGGACCTAATCATCTACAGTCCAGATGCAGAGAACGGTACTGTCACCCTCAATCCGGGCATAAACCTGCCGGAACCGGACCGCACGGAAGAGATTGATGACATTTCTGCTCTTGAGCGGAGATATCTTGCCAACCTTAATCCTCTGGAAAAGGCATTAAACCTGCTCCACACCAAATACAATACCATGGCTTTATTTTCCGCAGCTGCCGCTGCAGTTCTGGATATATCAAGCGCCTTAATGGGAGCCTTTGTATATACCCTGGAACGCGCTTTCAAAAACAGGAAAACGGCCCCGGCAACTCCTGCGGTACTTGCTTCCACGGAATGAACAGAGTTGTTTATATCTATTAGCCTGGGGCTGTGCTGAATATATGATTCAGAGATATCCTAAAACATGAATTTTTAATGAGCCCGCCTGATGGCGGGCTTATTGCCTGTGTTTATAGGGGGATTATTTAACTACAGTTTAAATGCAACATTTAAGGAGTGTGTGAAAAAAAGACCTGTTGACAAAGTAACAAAATCAGCGTCATATATGGTAAAATATAAAGAAACTATATTATGGAGGCTGATTATTTATGATGAGAAAACAAAGCAGTCAAATGCAGATGATAATTCTTGACATAGAAGCTATGATTCCAGAAAGACATCTTTTGAGACAGATTAAAAATTGTGTAAAAAGAATGCCTGCTTTCTGGAGTCTGTGAAAGTTTTTCTGTAATTAAAGATTTATAAGGTCTTCTATGATAAAATAAAAATCATAGGAGGCCTTTTTATTATGGCAAGAGAAAAGAAATCTGTACACAAAGTGCAAATGACGGATGGAAAGCGAAACATCATCCGGCAGCTTCTTGAGGAGTATGAGATTGAATCTGCCCAGGACATTCAGGATGCCCTCAAAGATCTACTGGGCGGTACCATCAAAGAGATGATGGAATCCGAGATGGACGAGCATCTTGGCTATCGCAAGTCAGAACGTTCCGATTGCGATGACTATCGCAATGGCTATAAAACCAAACAGGTGAATAGCAGCTATGGAAGCATGAAAGTCGAAGTCCCACAGGACCGTAACTCCACCTTTGAACCACAGGTGGTAAAGAAACGCCAGAAAGATATCTCTGATATCGATCAGAAGATCATATCCATGTACACTAAAGGGATGACAACACGGCAGATCTCGGAAACACTGGAGGATATCTACGGCTTCGAGGCCTCCGAAGGCTTCATTTCGGATGTGACGGATAAGCTTCTGCCCCAGATTGAAGACTGGCAGAACCGCCCCCTTTCCGATGTCTATCCGGTGCTTTATATCGATGCAATCCACTATTCTGTACGGGATAACGGCGTGATCCGTAAGCTGGCGGCCTATGTTGTACTGGGGATTAATTCAGATGGTTTAAAAGAGGTTCTGACCATCGAGGTTGGCGAAAATGAGAGTGCCAAGTACTGGCTTTCCGTTCTGAACGGTTTAAAAAACCGTGGAGTAAAAGACATCCTGCTCCTCTGTGCCGATGGACTGACAGGGATTAAGGAAGCGATAGCCGCTGCCTTTCCAAAGACGGAATACCAGAGGTGCATTGTCCATCAGGTGCGGAATACGTTAAAATACGTATCAGACAAGGACCGTAAGCTCTTTGCGGCAGATCTCAAAACGATTTACCAGGCGCCAACAGAAGAGAAGGCATTAGAAGCCTTGGAGCGGGGCACAAAAAAATGGTCAGAAAAGTACCCGAATTCCATGAAAAGCTGGCACCAGAACTGGGACGCGATCGTCCCCATCTTTAAGTTTTCAACGACTGTACGCAAGGTTATATATACCACGAACGCAATCGAAAGCCTGAACGCCACATACCGGAAGCTGAATCGTCAGAGGAGCGTGTTTCCAAGCGATACAGCCCTTTTAAAAGCGCTGTACTTGTCAACATTTGAAGCAACAAAGTAGTGGACGATGCCAATCCGGAACTGGGGCCAGGTATATGGAGAACTGAGCCTCATGTATGAGGGCCGACTGCCGATGTAAGAGAATCCAGGACCGTTCAAACCAGGCGGGAATCCGCCTAGTCTTGACATATGCAGTATTGTGCGGTATATATAAACCAAGGGCTGAACGCTCATAGAGAAGCTTTCAGCCCTGCCATTATCATAGAAGAGCTGCTTTTACAGAGATTTCTTCACACACTCGCTTTCTGCGAGTTATTGCACCAAAGGACTTACAAAATCAGCCTTAGATATGGTAAACTCAAACCATGTCAGAAGACTGATTTTTAGTAAGTTATAACAGCACCTTTTCAATATCCTCTTTTATCTTCATCTCCAATTGTTTAGCGTCTGCTTCGGTATCTGCACAGATTGAAAAATATAACTTTAACTTTGGCTCTGTACCCGAAGGTCTGGCTACCATGGATACATTCCCCTCTAGCGTAAACTTCATCACGTCAGATTTAGGAAGCTTAATTATAGTCTCCCTCCCATCCCCGTACTTAATCAGGGACTCCTTATAATCACTGATAGATATCACTTTCAATCCTCCAATTTCACTTGGAGCTGCGGTTCTGAATCCACTCATAATTCCATCCATTTTTCTTATTCCTTCCAAGCCTTCAAAGGTATAGCAGTGAAGAGTATTGAGACAATAGCCATATTTTGCATATAACTCATCCAGTACTTCTTTTAATCCTTTTCCCTGGTTTTTATAATATGCCGCCATCTCGCAAATCAAAAGAGAAGCGCCTACCCCATCCTTGTCTCTGACATAGCTGCCGGACAGATATCCATAGCTTTCTTCAAATCCAAATATAAATCTATCTTCCTCTCCCTTTTCCTCCAAAAGTCCTATTTGTTCCCCAATATATTTAAAACCAGTGAGCACATTTACTGTATCCACCCCATATTCAGATGCAATCCGCTCAGCCATATCGATGGTTACTATGGTTTTCATCATAAGAGGCCTGCATGGCATACTACCGCTGGCACTCCTTCGTTTGCAAATATACTCAAGAAGCAGCATACCAATTTCATTCGCACTTAGCAGTAAATATTCACATCCGGACTTTACCCCAACACCAACCCGGTCGCAATCCGGATCTGTTGCCAGCAGCAAATCACAGTTCAAATGCTTTGCATCGCGAATTCCTAATTCCATCGCCTGCTCAATTTCAGGATTCGGATAAGGACAAGTGGGAAAACATCCATCCGGCATTTCCTGTTCCTTTACAACAAAAACATTTTGAAAACCATTTTCCTCCAACGCCCTCCTGACGCAGTAACCTCCAGCGCCATTTAACGGAGTATATACAATTGTTATATCCTTTTTCATTCCTGCTTCACACAATGTTTCTTTTGAAACAGCCTGTATAAATGCATCCACTGTCTCTTTACTAATATAGGCGATCAGCCCTTCTGCCTGAGCCTTTTCAAATGGCATCCGTGCCACATCTGCAAACACGTCAATCTGGCTTATTTCCTTCTGAATTTCCTTTGCAGTACCAGTCGTTATCTGACATCCATCGTTTCCATACACCTTATAACCATTATATTCTGAAGGATTATGGCTCGCCGTAATAACAATACCGCCATTACAATGCAGCTGCCGTATTGCAAATGACAGCGAAGGGGTGGGCATTAATTCCGGATATATGTGAACTATGATACCATTCGCCGCAAACACTTCCCCCGCAGTCCTGGCAAAATTAACTGAATTTAATCGGCTGTCAAATGCTATGGAGACATGAATTTCCCCAGAATATATTTTTTTCAAATAACTGCAATATCCTTGGGTGGCTCTGGCAACTGTATAAACATTCATACGATTGGTTCCAGCTCCCATTATTCCCCTTAAGCCTCCGGTCCCAAATTCCAAATCTTTGTAAAATCGTTCTTCGATGGCCTTGGCATCCAGGCTGATTGTCTCCAATTCCTTTGTAAGTTCAGTATCTTCCAGATTCTGATTAAGCCAGTATTTGTATATGTCTTTTACTCTCTCCGTCACCTTTCCTAACTCCTTAATTTATCTATATATATTCATCTCGGTTACAAATCTTCAGATTCTCTAATACTCTTTTTATATCCCCCGTACTATCTTTTTCGCAAATCAAAATGGCGTCTTCTGTATCTACCACAACTATATCCTTAAGGCCAACAGCAGCTATCAATTTTCTGTCTCCCTGAATAATACAATTATGAGTATTTACAGTAATGACATTCCCGTCCACTACATTTCCAAATTCATTTGATTTCTTAATACGCTCAATTGCCAGCCAGGAACCTACATCATCCCATCCAAAAGCACCTGGTAATATATAGATATCTTTTGCCCGTTCCATTATGCCATAGTCAATGGACTGAGATTCCATTTTATTAAATTCCTGTTCCAACACCACCTGTTGCCCATCCGTACCGATAGCAGATTGTATTTGCTCCAGTCCTTTGTACATAGCAGGCATAAACTTCTTTATATTCTTCAAAATAGAGGAAACCTTCCAAATAAACATTCCGCTATTCCACAGATATTCCTCCGTTGCCAGATATTCTTTTGCTACCTCCAGGCTTGGCTTTTCCACAAATCGTTCTACTTTATATGCGCGGCCCTCCATTTCATGATTATTAAATTTAATATACCCATATCCCGTTTCCGGATAATCAGGCATGATGCCAATGGTAACCAGATTATCTCCCATTTCCGCTATACGGCAGGCATCTCTTAATGTAGAAACAAACATTTTATTAAATTTAATCAAATGATCAGAAGGTAAAACTAACATCAGGGCATCTTTATGCTTCTTGGAAATGTGGACAGCTCCCAGTCCAATACAAGGTGCCGTATTACGGCTTACAGGCTCACACAGTATATTATCCTCCGGTATGCCCGGAAGCTGTTCAAGTACCAGATTCCTATAGTCTTTATTTGTTGCAATATAAATATCCTCCATCTTTACCAATGAAGCTATTCTCTCAACAGTCAGCTGAATCATCGTTTTACCATCATCTGTAATGGTCAGAAACTGTTTTGGCATATTTCTCCGGCTTCTGGGCCAAAAACGTTCTCCGCGCCCTCCGGCCATTATTAACGCTGTTATATTCATCCTTATTTCCCTCCAAGCTCAAACTTTTACTTATTGTTGCTTTGATAAGATCATATATTGACCCTTACTGTTTTCCCGTTTATAATAATTCCAACTAATACTAAAAGGAGAATTTCATGGATATCGACTATCTGCTTTCGCTTCAATCACTCCGTTCCATCACACACCAGGTCTTTAACAGCTTATTTCTTTTTACCACCACTTTCGGAGAAGATTTTATAATTATGTCCCTCATCTCCGGCATATACTGGTGTGTCCGCAAACAGTCTGCCTTATACCTTCTCTTCAATTTCCACCTGGGAAACTTTATAAACCAGGCTATTAAAATAACTGTCTGTGCTTACAGGCCATGGATTCGTGATAACAGGATAACCCCTGTAGATTCTGCCAGGCCCGGGGCAAGCGGATACTCCTTTCCCAGTGGACATACTGCCAAAGCCATGGCTGTATGGGGCGGCTTAGCCGTATATGATTTCAAAAGGAATAAACCAATAGCAAGCTTTCTGCTACTCATTATACTTGTTGTTGGCTTTTCCCGCAACTATTTGGGCGTCCATACTCCCCAAGATGTAATAGTGTCCCTTATTTTAGGAGGATTCATTCTCTACAGTACTTATTATCTGCTAATCTGGGCAGATAAAAAAAGAGGACGGGACTGGATTACTGCCGGTTCCATAACACTGGCATCCATTCTTCTGGTATTCTATGCCAAAAACAAATCCTATCCTCTGGATTATATTGATGGACAACTGCTTGTAAACCCTCAGCAAATGATAAATGGCTGCTTCCGCGGGTGTGGTGGTATCATTGGTCTGGCTTACGGATGGGTTCTTGATAGAAAGTTGATTCATTATAACGAAACCAGAGGAACCTGGCAAACCAAATTATATCGCTATTTACTGGGTATGATAGGCTTAACGCTACTATTCAAGACATTTCCATCCTTAATATCCTTTTTTATCAGCCCTCCAAAAGCTGCATTCATCAACGGTTTTATTATACCTTTTTATATTACTGCAATCTATCCGATTCTGACCCGAAAGCTATGAACCTCCTCCGTAATTATGACTGGCCGATTTTATACTGGCATAAGCCAGTATCATCCAGAAAAATGGCTGACGATAGTTAATCACTGTCATGCTTTCCGCTAAAAGGGCAATATAAGCAGGCCAATAGTGGACAGGCGCACCTTTCATGTTCCTCCAAAGCCACACCAGCATCAGGGCCATAGGTATTATACCGTAAGAAAACCATATGCTGAATGGGGTCGAATGAATTTCGCTCTTCCAGACCACTGCCAGGGGAAAACGTTCAAAGAAACCTTCGCCCGCTCCATACAGAAGATATTCTGGATAATAAAGTATCTTTTCTCCACCACGGTCAACTATCAGCTTTCTGATTCCTCCCTGTGAAAGCAGAGCCAGTTTCTCTTGAATCCTCGTAAGAATATTGTACTCTTTATCCTGTATAGTAAAGCCTTGCTCCGGCCATATCAACCAAAGGCCGATTACCAATGCTGCTGTAAGAATTGCTCCTATACAACACAAAAATCGGCCGGATATCCGTCCAGCTTTATACTGTCTGTAAATGCAAATGCAGCCACTCCCCGCAGCCAACAGCGTCCATCCCAAAAAAATGCCGGTAGATTTGGTAAGCAAAATCAGAAAGCCATCAATTATATAAAACAGCCAGAACGATCGTTTATGGTGTTCACTATCATAGCAATAAATCAGGAGGATAGTCAAAAACAGCACGTATGCCATCTGATTTGGATTGTTAAATGTTCCCATATACCTGTTCGCATCCCAGTACTCATAATAAATACGTCCTGCTCCTAAAACATAAACCGCCAGCTGAACAACTAATATAAGCTTCAATATTCGGTTGAGATACAGCAGAAAGTTCTTTTCTCCAGCCACCTCCCTTAAAGTCCATAACAGCATGCATCCATAAAGCCAATAAGCTGTATTACGTATGAAATCGTTGTGGGGAGATAAAATATAATACCAGCCATTCACCAAAAATACACCTGCTAAAAACGCATAAAAAAAGTAATCCTCCCTGTATAAAAGTCCACGCCGCCCTTTTTTTAACCTGCGTATCAATGCACTTAGAAAAGCCGCTGCCAATACTGCATCTCCTACCCCCAGTCCTCCTGATGGAAAAAGATACAGCGGTTTTAAAAATACAAATATTAGAAATAGTATGGCAGAAACAGACATAACTTTCCTCCTGGACTTACCGATTATATTAAAATATTTTTCCCCTCCAGCCACCAATAAAACAATACACATTCAAGCAACGCCAATATTATCAGAATTATCCCTAACCACTTGGCCTTTTGTTTACAAAACACATCCGTCCAGCCTAGCACCGGCAGATACGCACCCATAACATATCTTGGCAGCGATGTAGTTCTCACAGAAAATGGGACTAAAATGAACAATACTCCCATTACGGACTCCCCCCATCGTTTAGTCCTGGCCAGATGTATACTGCCTATCAGACCGAATATACCCACTAATGCAAAATAAATTTTTCGCCTTGTCCCTCTTCCCGTCAAAGCCTTTATCACTTCCTGTAATGAGCTTTCATGCTCCCCCCACGCATATTGGATATGGGCGAAAGCCAGGGGATCTCCCATTTTATACCATAAAAACACCATAAATCCAAACAATCCAAGAGGAATTAATGCAACACCTAATACCAGCCTGTAGTTTTTAAACGCCTCTTTCCAGTAATTCCATAATGACTTTCCGCTGCCTCTTCTCAAATAATCTGAAGTGTACTGCACAGCAACAGCAAAAACCAGCAAGACGCCAAGATTCCTCGTCGCACTGGCCAATGCGCCAACTACCCCCATTGCAATATACCGTTCTTCTTTCATGAATATAAAAAATAACACCACAAAGAGAAAAAACAATGATTCCGAGTAAAAGATAGAGAAATAAAAGCTATATGGACCAAATGAATATATCAGACAGAATAACAGAGCCTCAATATAATCATTTCTGGTCTTACATATATAGGACGCAGAGGCCACCAATCCAGCAAGGAAAAAAAGAGAATTTGCTATACAGGTAACTACATTTACATTTCCATGAGTAAACCGAATCAAATAGCGCATGACCAATGGCATTAATGGAAAGAACGCCCAGTTAGCCTCCCCCGTTTCATCTGGACTTGGAGCCGGCGCATATCCATCCATAGCAATACTTTTATACCAGCCGGCATCCCAATTATTCATTCTGTCAAATATGAAAATATCCACATTATTTACATATTGCCAGACAATAAAAACCAGATACATCAGCAATCGGGACAGAAGAAATATGAATAAAATTACTAACGGGAGCATCCATTTATTATTTTCCAGATAACTATTCACTCGCTTCATCAATCGTAATCTCCTTCACCCAAACATCTTCTGTTCCATTTATTAGAAGGGATATTTCTCCGTTCTCCGCCTTTATCGGAGCAGTCCACAACTGCTCCCTCTCTCCATTTTCACGTCCTTTTTCCAAAGTCAGAGGAGTTTCTTCCCTATTCGATAACACTGTCAGTATGTTTTTCTTTCCAATATCATCAACAACAATTGTCAGACGCAGGTCATCCTCTGGTAGTCCGTCAAAATATATCCAAGCTCCTTCGCTTGAAACCCGCCTTCCAAGATTATTCCTATCTTCCCACCCGGAACCACACCTTTTCTGCTCCTGGTTCATATATACAGGTATACCTACCACATAATCAAAGCCCTCTATTCCCGGCCATTTTTCTAACTCCCGATTGATATAATACATGCGATATGCCAGATTCACCTCAGGTGTCCTGGCATTCCATAAAACCCAAATATAAAAAATAAACAGTGCTGCACTGACGATATATGCACTAATAAGAAATGGTCTTTTCATCTACAGTTCCTTCTTGATTAATAAAACTTTCCACAATATAGCGTGGGCGCTCTTTCGTTTCCAGATAAATCTTGCCGATATATTCCCCCACAACTCCTACACTCAAAATAAGTATACCACCGATTCCCCATATGGAAACCATAATACTTGCCCATCCCGGCACAGTCGTTCCACGATAGAATCCAGCCACACTCCAAATTAACATAAGAACACTCACTCCTAAAATAATGCTGCCCAACATAACAATAATTCTAATAGGCTTGGTACTTAAAGATGTGATTCCTTCAAAGGCAAAAGCCAGCATCTTCTTAAGAGGATATTTGCTTTCACCAGCAAAACGTTCATTTCTCACATAGTAAACCGTTGCAGAAGAATATCCAATCATAGGGACCATTCCCCTCAGAAACAGATTCACCTCTTTAAACTTAGCCAAGCCCTCCAATGCCCGTTTGCTCATTAACCTATAATCTGCATGATTATAGACTGTATCTGCGCCCAATGCGGACATCATCTTATAAAATCCTTCAGCAGTAAACCGTTTGAAAAATGTGTCCGTATTCCTCTTGCTGCGAACTCCATATACTATATCATAGCCTCTATAAAACTTATCCACCATCTCATCAATAGCACCAATATCATCCTGAAGATCTGCATCCATTGAAATAGCCATATCACAATAATCCTTTACTGTCATAAGACCTGCTAGCAAGGCATTTTGATGTCCACGGTTCCGGCTGAGATTAATTCCACTATATACTGGATTGGACTGATGTAATTCCTTTATAATATCCCAAGTTTTATCCTTAGAACCATCATTTACAAATACAATCCGGCTTCCGCCAGATATCTTTTTGCTCATTGAGTCCATTTTCGCCAAAAGCTGTCTGGCAGTCTCTCTCAGTACGTCTTCTTCATTATAACACGGGATTACAATATACAATGTTTTTCTCATAGCTATATCTCCTTGTAGTCTTGCTTAATCATCTTAGGCAACAATCCTCTAGGCTTATGTAAACAGTTATACGCATATAGTCTCCGCCACCAATCATTTCCACCAATATCTTTGCTCTCACTGTATCGACCATGGCCCAACTACCTATTTTAATCAATACAATATAAGACTTTCCGAATAATTTCATAAAACATTTATACAATATAAAGATTGACAGAAATATTATGTCTTATTGTATCTATCTTTCATTACACCTGTACCATTTTTGTTAATATAAACTGCCCATTAAAGTATGAACCATAAAAATATCACGAATCAGTTTCTTTATAACTAAATAGATACCGTAATAGGTCACCCGATTTGTTAGTACCCATGATATGATTGAACATCATGTCAATCAGGTATTAGTTCTTTTTCCTCCTGTTGAACCAGTAATGGTTACTTTATAGACAGTCTGTTCCCCTGACATAGAAGTTAACTTCAAACCTACTGGCTGTTTGTTGGCATTCATGTCCTGCCCTCTTGCAGTGGGGTCCGCATCAGTCCATCTCCAACCGAATTCTAATGCCGCGAGGATATTGACGCTCCATGATCATGGGCATTACCAAGTCGATTGACCGTAAATCCACCTACGAAAGAAGGTAATTCTTATAAACCCACTTTACATCGGTATTAATGTGAGCAGCAAATTCAACGTGGCCTTTCTCATGAAGCCTAGTGGTTCTAAACACAGCTGTATCCCGTTGAAGAACTCCCTCGACGCCCCCCCCCCCACCCCCACTCCAATCCCAATCTCTTACAGACCTTATCATTGGGTC
The DNA here is from genome assembly GCF_002234575.2 of Enterocloster bolteae. NCBI lineage: Bacteria > Bacillati > Bacillota > Clostridia > Lachnospirales > Lachnospiraceae > Enterocloster > Enterocloster bolteae. The sequence goes on from NZ_CP022464.2 coordinate 5,714,364, forward strand.
TGAAGGCCACCTCCTTCTATAGTGACAATCTCCTCTGGTTCTTAAGGGAAGATGCCCATCTTACGCCTTTTAACAGGATGATTCACGTCCTCAATCCAAAATAGGTCGCCATATTCAAACTTTCTTATAATGACCTGCCTAAAAATGATTACGTAGATTCCTTCGTTATTACTTACTACCTGAGCTTTGGTAGCATCAACAAAGAGGTCTATCTGGATGACTACCGCTATAAAGCCCTCCTGAACCTTACAAGAGCCCGGTTCTTCGCTATCCAGAACCTCGACAAGGAACAACAGCGGTTTCTAAACTACCTGTTTAATGAGTATTCTACGATAGCCCAGGAGGAGATATTTTCCGATGCCTTCATCACAACTGCCTTGGCCGTCTACGAAGAACTCGGATCCGCAGAGCCCTTGCTGAGATGGACTTACAACAGCTTACCGCTTTTATTATCTAGAAAGTGAAAAATCGTTTCCCGGATCCGGATGCAGTAGCGAAAGCCACCCAGAAAGCCGCCCGGAGTTCCTACCGACTGCAAAAAATGGTAAACGACTCCATAAACCAGGTGCTTTCTATATATAAGCTCGATACGAGCAATGGAGCAACAGATCAAAGTCTTTGATAAGGCGATTGCCGAACAGATGGAACTGATAACCAATACCTTGACATCCATCAAGTGAATCGGGCCAGTGTTCTCGGCCGGCATCCTTGCGGAAATCGGTGATATCAACCGATTCCCCAATCAGGCCTCCCTCGTTAAATATGCAGGGCCTGCCTGGAAACAGCACCAGTAAGGTGACTTTAAAGCGCAAAACACGCGCATGACTCCATCTGGAAACCGATACTTAAAGTACTACCTGGGAGAAGCAACCCTGTCTCTTGTGAGATGCGACGCAGAATACAGCCAGCCGCTTCTATCACCTCAAATATAAAGAGGTAAACAAATATCAGCGCAAACGTGCCCTCGTATTAACTGCCCGTAAATTTTTACAGCTCGTCTTACGACTGCTGAAAGACAACTGCCTGTATTAGGCACCGAAGTCCAACGAGGCTTGGGAAACTATTCACTTTTAAAGGAAAATGCAAAAAAATTTGCATTTTTATCCACTTTCCTCTTAACATATCACCGCTGGACTATTCATTTCTGTTTTCCATTAACCATATGATCAATTGCTCAAACCTACCAATATCATATCATCCATTGCAATACTAAGTTTCCTAGCATCGTCAGATTCCTCTGTCTCCTTGGGTGATCTTGCTTCTGGAAATTCAAAGTGCATATCCAAAATGCCGTTCTGAGGCATGATACATTCAAACTCAATTTTAGACTTTCCACTTAACACTTCAGAATATACGCAAACACCATTTACATGAATATTGACTGGTTGCCTTTCCCCATAAATCATCTTTACATTGATTTCTACTCCTATCTTTTCGTAATCTGCATCCTCCAAGTCAAAATACATCCCCATTGTCTTATCCGATGTCCACGTAAATCCCCCTTCACGGTCTGAAATTCCTCCATAGAGATATGCGCCAATATCCTGTCTACTTACAGACACCGGAAACCTCGTTCCTAACTTATATTTGCAATGCTTAATTGGGACTAGCTGATTGATATCGTAATACTTATTAATTGAATAAATATTACCTACCGCACAATGTGTAACTTCATCCGCATCCTTTAAATTCAAAAAACTTAGTTTATCTCGAGAAAGTACTAACAACCGATCAAATTCGTCATCACAGTATAACCATATTTGTCCTGCCATCGCCGAAGAAGTGGGGCTATCCCACTCAGTAATAGCACCTACCAACACCCAACCACTTCCACTATTTAATGCGTAACATGGCTGTTTCTCCAAGAAAATTTCATCCAACTCATCATACCATTTCACTTGAAAATCCTGACCGGTCAGTTCTTTTAACATAGCTCCTTTTGCAAACATTCCATAATATTGTCTGGAACTTATAATAAGATTGTTTTCGGCATCCAATGGTATAGACTCTATCATTCCATTACTGAAGGCATTTCTTAATGTTTGGTCAAATGTTGCTGACACAGAAGCCTCCTTTAACTCCATCTCTTTAATCGTCCATCTTGTATTCTGCTGATTGACGGCTATCAGATATACTGTTATCAACATAATTATGCCATCAAAAACAATTAACTTCTTTTCTGCATGCTTAAATTTCGTTAAAAAATATCTCCAAGCCTTCAATATAATAGCCGATCCTATACATCCCCATCCATAATATTGATAAATGATAACCTGATATCCTACTCCAAATGGCAGAACCTGATACTTTTCAGATACTGCCATGAGAATAGCAGGGAATACCACAAACATAATCCCTATAATCATAAGGAAATATGATTTATTATTACTGACAGCTGATGTATTCCTTTTATTTATAATCGAATTTAATAAATATATGAATACTACAATCAGCAATACATCCAACAAATTTATTTGATTAAAAAAGTCCTTAAAAGAATTCGCTGCATGTCCCCTAAAGAACCCATTTACGAAAGGAAGGGGCGCTGATACAGACACCGCAAATCCTCTCATTATATTTTTCACAGAAAGGCCTACGCTTACACCATCATAACTCTCTTTTGCGAACATCTTCAAAACACAGTAGAGTCCCAGAGTCATAATCCATACAATCAAATACGGGGACACCTTCCTTAATTTTCTTTCTCGAGAAGACTCTTCATAAAAAACAAGCAGAATAATAAGCAGAATAAATGGATACGTAGCTTCATATGTCATCATTGCTAAAAAATAAAAAATAACCGACAATACCTCTGCAATTCCTTCCCATAAAATCTTTTTCCTAATGCTGAGTACACAGAAATTAAGACTCGCCAATACAAGCATGAGGCTTATAGTTGCATTTCCTCCCATACAAAGGAATACTGCATGAGGCATGTCCTTTTGTACACTAAACAAAACCACTGCTAGAATAGCAGCTAAATCTGCTAAAATTACAGATTGGGTTAATAACCGAATAAATGCCTTAAAAAGATAAGTACAACCTATAGTTACTGACATGAGATATATTTTATATAATTTTAAACCAAACAGAAATGGAATACCTTCAGCAAATACAGAAGTAAAAGGAAAAAACCGACCATGCATTTCTACATGAACACTTATCCGTTCCCATATAAATTGAATTATACTCCATTGATTACTTGCTAAAATACCATTTATAAATTCATATTTTCTATCATCTGACCAATAACCCGTATCCAAAATAAACCATAGATATAAAATAAGAAACAGGCCGAATATTAAATCAAAGGATGTTTGTTTTTTTACTTTCATAAATGGGCACTCCACCATCTGATATCATTTTATTAGCATTAAACATTAATCCTATTCTTCCAAATATACAATTTCTTTTTCATACCACTTTGCTATTATCTCATTTTTCCAATCATGTTCATCGCTCTGTATATCATTATAATAATACAACAAACGCGGACGTGCTTTATAAGGTTTCAATACAACTATACTTTCGTCCCCTTCTAATAATTCTCTCCTGTTATCTGTCTCCTCAATATAATCTTCTAGTTCGCCTGAATAATAAGAATATATTGCAGAAACAGAAGTTAATTCATTAAAATTCTTAGGACATAAAACAAGACCTATAGTTCCTATGACAAGAAATATATAGTATATTGTAATATCTTTAGGAGTAAGAATATTTAAACGGCCTTTTACCAATCTGCCTTTTATCCATCCCATTAAATAAAGAATATTCATAACTACTAATAATATAAATAAAATATACCTGATATTCTGTACTCTGCCTGCCGCTTCCATATTTTGTCCCAATCCACCAGTTGCATATAATGTAGGTGTAAAGCTGGATGCAAAAAGACAAAATGAAGCTGATAGAAATACAAGCGGAAAGCGGCAGTACCTTTCAATCCCATTATTTTTCATTACCACATCCCACAAAAAAGGAATTAGAAACAGCAACGCAAATATCAAATACAGATTTGTCCATTCATTTATGAATTGAATTCCGTATCTAAACGAAAAATATATAGATTGAATAACTCCTTTTTGTTGTCCAGCAAAGGATGCCGACCGAATAGCATTTCCAGGTGCTATCATGCTTATGCCAAAACCAATTATTAACACCAAAAATGGCAGAACTAATATTCTTCCACTTTTTAGATGCTTATAAAATATGATTATTAAAATCATTACACTTACTTCCACTGCCAATAAGGTACCTACATAGTTTCCCCCACCAACTAAAGCACTAAGAACACACGTCAGAATGACACGCCTTACTCTTTTGGCTTTTATAATCCCTTCTTGACAGGATAATTGAACCCATATCCCTACCATATATAATAATAAAGAAAAAAAACCCAGATAGTATAGCGAACCATTAAACCAGTAAAATGCCTGTACAGGATCAGGAACGCATTGTATTATCAAAAACAGAACAATCATACTGATTATGTACCAATCATACCTCTCTCCATCTAGAAGGTCAATTATAACCACCTTAAAGAAAAACAGAACACTGCTTATAAGAAGAAAGAGCATAAGATATGTGGTTAAAATATAATAAGAATCACCAAATATACCTGGCTGAATTGCCATAAAAAATATGCCCGCATATGTGCCCTGCCAGTCAAAATAGCTACTTTTAGCTTGCTCAACTGCAGCCAATATTATCTGCCGTACTGAATGTGTCTGTTTCCACACAGAATAGGCCCGAAAACCATACGAATAATCGTCTGCCCATCCATGATTGTATTGGGCCAGTACTAATAATGGAATTATACTAAATACAAATACTAATCCTATACAAATTGTCGCATAAAATCGTGTTTTTTTATTTTTCATAATATATCTCCAACAATAGCATTAGTAATTGCTATCCTCTGTTCATCGCTTCCTTAATCTGAGTAGAACTAGTACTTTTCGTATATGGAAAATACTGGATATCAGACCCTAACCGTTTCAACTTCTTTTTATCTCTAATCCAAGATTCGTTATTCACATAATCATCTCCAGAAAACAAACAGTCATACCTATATAAATTCCAAGCATCTAATTTATCTATATTATCAAAAGTAACTGGTACCGCTTTGTCAACATATTTTATAGCCTTTACGATTTCCAAACGTTCTTGAAATGGTATATATGGCGCTTTATTCTTAAAATGCAGTACCAACTCATCAGATAAAACCCCTACTATAAGATATTCGCTTCTTTCCTTTGCCTTTCTGATTAAATTTAAATGCCCTATATGAAATAAATCAAATACACCTGCAATATATCCTGTCTTATATACTTTCATAATATCACCCTTCATTGTCTTTCATAAAATCTTCAATAATCCATGCTTTATTTTGTACATAAATATAATATTCAGAAAACCCCATCTTCTCTAGCTGTTTACCTATTTGTCTGTAGTATATATTACATATAATAATATGCAGATTTTTTTTAGGAATGTCCATAAGACATTCTGGCCTACTAATTATTATTCCATATTTTTCTTTTCCCCACTTTTCTGCCGAATTATCAATTAAATACTTAGGTGTGTATTGGGCGCCATATTTTTGCATATAGTCATCTAACATTTGCCCAGTACCAAATAGTACAATCACCTTTTCAGAGGTAATCTGAAAAACTCCATAAAACCTATTTTGCCATATTCTATAAGAACACTCCGGATCAAAAATCGATTGATGATGAGGTTTCCTACTCTCTTCGTCGGGGTATTGCATATAATCACGCCCCATAGTCATCTCTAAAACCCTCTTATACCCCTTTGGAACTGGAATACTAATATATTCAAACGTTTTCTCTTCCATTTCATTAAAATCTTTTTTATAAAGCCTTTGATTCTGATATCCTCCAAAATGTGTATAAATACCTACATATTTACTATTACATATACTTCCTATTCTAAAAAACAAATTCAATAGTAGATAAAGAATTCTTAGACTAAAAATTTCACATATAATATTTATCTTTTTCCACCTGGAATTTGATATATTCATCCATACCTTAGTTTTTGGTCCATGTAATTTAAATATTATTGATTGTTGAATAAATAATATATACTTGACTTTTTCCTTTTGAATCCAGTCATTATTAAAGGCTCTGTCCAAAGCCAAGATATCTATCCATATACCATTGTGCTGGCGAAAATTAGCATCCCACATATCTGCCCCTAAAGTATCATCATTTCTTAGTCTTAATAAACCACCACTAAAAAAATCCACCTCATTTCTCATAGGCACCAGCACATATGGATATTCAAGTTCATTTACAGCCATCTTCTTAAATTTTTCAAAATCTTTCCTTGGCATAACTACATCAATATCATCATCCCAAGGAATGTAACCTTCGTGTCTTATTGCTCCCAATAAGGTACCATATATTGCAAAAAAAGTCAGATTATATTTTTTACATATCTTCTCTAAAACCTTAACCAAATCAATTTGTGTTTCCCATACTCTTTTCATTTTTGTCGATATGCTATAACCTGCACGTGTTTCCTTTTGAGTAAAACTCTCCATAATTACTTGTATGATGTTGTTAGAAGCAAACACAACATACTTCCTTTCTTTTTCTGTTTCGTGGTTTAATACATTCAGATACTGTGACTTTTGATGTTTTTTTGTAGCCTCGACTACTCGACAGGAGTGTATTGCCATCTCTTTTATCTGAATTGTTTATTAGCTGGATGTTGCCGGAGCGTTTGCTCTGAGTACTTATTTCAATCAAGTCTACGATGATAACTGCTGGTGGATATCACGGTATCAGACTTTATGAAAGGGAGGTACAACCTCATGATTTACGTAGGCATTGATATTGCCAAACTCAACCATTTCGCCGCCGCGATTTCTTCCGACGGCGAAATACTCATCGAGCCGTTCAAATTTTCTAATAACTATGATGGCTTCTATCTACTGCTTTCTCATCTGGCACCACTTGACCAGAACAGTATCATCATAGGTCTTGAATCAACGGCACACTACGGTGACAACCTTGTTCGTTTTCTCATCAGCAAGGGCTTTAAAGTGTGTGTTCTCAACCCTATCCAGACTTCGTTCATGCGTAAAAATAATGTACGCAAAACGAAGACTGATAAAGTCGACACGTTTGTGATTGCTAAAACCCTTATGATGCAGGATTCCCTTCGGTTTATGGCCTTAGAGGATCTGGATTACATTGAGCTCAAAGAGCTCGGTAGATTCCGCCAGAAACTTGTGAAGCAGCGTACACGCTTAAAAATTCAGCTGACTTCCTATGTAGACCAGGCATTCCCGGAACTACAATACTTCTTTAAGTCTGGCTTGCATCAAAACTCTGTCTATGCCGTCCTTAAGGAGGCTCCGACACCCAACGCTATTGCTTCTATGCATTTGACCCATCTTGCTCACACCCTCGAAGTTGCTTCCCACGGCCATTTCGGTAAGGATAAAGCCAGAGAATTAAGAGTTCTCGCACAGAAGTCTGTCGGTGTCAATGACAGTTCTCTATCTATTCAAATAACTCATACCATTGAACAGATCGAGTTACTGGATAGCCAACTTTTTTCTACAGAGCTTGAAATGGCAAATCTTGTCACCTGCCTGCACTCTGTAATTATGACCATTCCCGGAATTGGTGTCGTGAATGGCGGAATGATTCTTGGTGAGATTGGTGATATACACCGATTCTCTAATCCAAAGAAACTGCTTGCATTTGCTGGACTGGATCCGACCGTTTATCAGTCTGGAAACTTCCAGGCTCACAGAACCAGGATGTCCAAAAGAGGATCTAAAGTGCTACGCTATGCCCTCATGAATGCAGCTCACAATGTCGTAAAAAACAATGCTACTTTCAAAGCTTATTATGATGCCAAGAGAGCGGAAGGCCGGACTCATTACAATGCCCTTGGGCACTGTGCTGGCAAACTTGTCAGAGTCATCTGGAAGATGCTCACTGACGAAGTAGCATTCAACCTCGAATAAGAGGTCTGTATACCATAATCGATAGATTTTGAAAAAGGGCTTTTAGGGAGCTTTGTTAAAGTTACCCTTCTTTCTGCGAAACACGGAATTGAAATTTCCACCTAATTTATACTTGACTTTTCATAGCTGGTCTCCCCAATCAGCGCCTTTGCATTTCTATTAATTTTCTCTCTATTAATAGTAGACCAATTCAAAAAATTTTTATACAATTTTTGTTGTCTATTGTGAAAAACAAAACTATTCTCTTCTGTATCAAAATACTCCCAGAGTTGCAGCAATCCATATTTAACTGCTAAATCCTTTTTAGAAATCACATCTTCAATATAAGGAAAAAATAAATAAGCATATTTTATCGCTCTAAACATAATATATTTTGCTGGAAAATCCTCTCGCATAAATTCCTGATCAAAAAATACGAGCTCATCATTATCATAAAAGCAGTTCATTGGTACCATATCAATAAATGCCTTTTTTAAAATAATTCCCCAATCCAAGTCATCATTCTGTGGAAAAACTCTATTCAAATGAGAAGACTTCTCAGATGACCTTAATATACAATTATATAATTTATCCAAAACTTTAATAAATTTATTTTTATCTAGCCCAGCCTCTTTTCCTATATAATCTGATAAAGTTATTGAACTAATATATGGCATCTCAATATAACTTCCATTCCACTTATGAAGGACTACATTTATACCTCTGTTTTTTAATTCTAGAATATTCTTATATGAACGCTCTAATACTGCTACCCCCTCTTTGTTAACTGGATATTTTCTCACCAGCCCTTCAGAATGTATTGTAGTAATAAAGGCATTGGCATCTTCCCTATCTGTGGATAATGCAGCAAAAATTATATTTGACAGAACTTCATTCACCGAACACTCAATCAAAAAGGAATTACACATAGTAGCAAACATACCGTTAGCAACTAAGTCATCATATAAATCATTCTCAAATGCCAATAAAGAATTTGAGTTTATATAATAAGGTATAACTCTCTCTTTAATACTACTTTTTGGCATATACTCATCTGTGAATATTAATTGTGGCAATTTATAATCTGGTATAGGATAATAAAATTTAATTGTTCCAAATCCTACTTTATCCAAAATATTTTTTATTTCATCCTTTGTAAAACTTCTTCCAGAGGCGGCTAAAGGATAGTTATTAATACCAGCGAAAGGTACCCCTGAAAAGGGATCAATACAACCACAAAAATATTTAATACCGAACCTATTTTCTATCGCTAACAATAATCTTCCATTTTCTTTTAGCAAGCTTTTTGCTTTTTTTAAATAATTCTCGTATATTTCACTTGTAAACTTACTACCACTCTGATATTCTAATTTTCCAATAATTATTACAAAATCAAACTTCTCAATAAACTTTATATCAAGAAACTCCCCTGCAATTACTTCTAGATTTGAACATGTTTTATATCTTTTAAAAATACCTTCCGCTCTTAAACTATAACGCTCAATGGATACCACCCGTTTGCAGCGTTTGCATAATGTACCGGTCAATGCACCAAATTCTCCTCCAACTTCCAGAACCTGAGCATCTTTTCCAAAAGGGTACCAATTCAACAATGACTCTCTCATCTTCGAAAGATGGTAAAAGACCTCCCAACGATTATCCTTCTCTAAGATAAGTTTAAAATCGTTGTCCTGATTAAATGATATATAGTCGTATATATCATAATCACACTGAGGCCTAGAAATGGATGTCTCTTGAGTTTTTATAAAATCCATATTTAGGGTTGCCATCTTGTTTTCCTACTTCCTCCTAATTTCGATAACTTCCTGTCCAAAATCATTCAATAGATTCATACTCCTAAGATTGCTGCTTCTTATATTTGTATAGCATTCTTTTGAATACTTAAAAAGTTCATCTACTACTACATTACGTATGCCATCACCATAATAATCCCATAAGTTATTTATAAAGTCACTCCAAAAATCCTTAATCGCCTTTTGTACTTTTTTTACAAAGAGTAATTCATCCTGTCCTCTTACCTCATCTGCAAAAACAGGTCTACCATCTCTATCATATGAAACTATACTAGGTTCATATGATGTCATTATAACTTCTAACTGCAAATAATTCTCAAATAAATTACTCTCTGGATTACGCGGATGATTATTATAAAAATATGAATGTATAGGAAGCTTTGCTTTTTGTTCCTCATAAGAATTATATAAACAGCAATATACGCCTTCTAACTCCACCGGCATTACCTGATTAAGAAAGAATTGGCAACTGCCACAAGAAACAAAATCAAAAAAGGCATATTTTTTTCCATCTTTTATACCCAACTTATTAATATAAGACAAAAAATTCTCCCGAATTGTTTTTGATTTTTTGTAAATACATTCTTTATTTAACATTGCATAATCAAGAAGTTCTTCATCTTTTGTTAGCGTATTTTGAGTATTTAAATATTCAATTTCATAGCGCTCTCTTACCACCTTTTCCATAGAACCCTGACATTTTGGACCTGCTATCCATTTTATATCTTTGTCATTCATAATCGCTACTTTGGAGCATGCTACTCTAGACACATAAAAATAAAGCCCCTCTGGAAGTATATCCCTACAATAACATACCGGTATATTATCATATAATTGCTTAATTAAATATCCATCCCTGGATGAGAACAAAATGCCTTCATACTTTTCTGTCTGTAAGATTTTAATCAACCACAACATGAATCCAGTTACCAATGGCGCTACAAATAGATATGCCCAATCATACTCATTTCCTATTACTATTCTCTTTTTATCATCTAGTGTAATAAATGGACTGTTAAAGGCATATGCTATAAACATGCCAATCATAGAACGTTCATTTAAATTAGATGGAAATCTTTGGATATCATAAAATGATGACTTCTTCATTAAATCAATTGCACTTTCAATACGAAATGTATCTATACCCGCCAACTGTGCACATTTTATATCAGAATTTATATTGTCACCAATATGCAAAATTCTTTTACTCTTCACCCTCTCTTTGAAAATACCAAATAGTCCCCCTGTCTTAGGTCTCCTATAATCACATGATACCAAAATATCCTGATATCCTTGTATATGAAGATTACTCAAAAAATACTCAATAATTGTTTTAGGTAGATACATATCAGAAATCAAATAAACTGATTTTCCACAATTTACTGCATAAGAGAAGATGTCTACCACATCTTCTCTTCTTATTAAAACCGAAGCCTCCGTTTCGATTTCACATTGTAAGATTCGATTTTTTTCGCTTTCACTTATCCCTGTATTTTTCTTTAACTGATTATATATTTCATAGATATTAGGGCTAGTCTGTGCAATGTCACTATCTGCTTTAATCCTTTGGTTCCTAAAATCTTCAATGTTAATATAATCCTTTTTCATTTTTTGGGAAACAATATCAAAAACGTCTGCAGAAAACATAGTTTTTCTCATTATCAACGTATCAAATACATCAAAACTAACAATTTCGTAATCCTGTATTATATTTATTAATTCTTGTTTTTTTATATTGATAGTGTCCAATTTTATATTCATTCTGCTCCTTTATTAACCCCTTGCTATAAGTCAATCAAATAATAATCAAAACCGAGTTGTTCAAGTAACGGCTTAACTTGCTTTTGATTTTCTTTATTAAGTGCAACTATAATACCATGAGTATCTACGTTTTCTTCAATCTCGTTCAGCGCTTTAACCTCATGTTCCATAAGCCAATCTAAGTTCCCTTTTTTATTAGTAACAACAAAGCAATCATAACGTATTTGCAAATCGTCCAATTTCTTTGCTATATTTCTCCCATACGCTCCTGCTCCATATATCATCACATTTTTGCTTTTTGCACAAAATCTACATAGTTTAAACATATCAGACTCAATTTTGTCGACTGAAGAACCTGAGGGCAAAATTCTCCCTTCATGTCTAGCAACAAAAAATTTAGATACTACCGAATATAAATTATTAATATATAATGATGCATAAAATGCACTCTCCACCATTGCTGTATAATATCCTTCACTTTGTGCTACATATATAATAATTCTTTCAATAGCATGATTCAGTGTACCATCTGATGCTAGTGGTTCTTCAGGAAAATCCTCATAACGCCATGGGTATTCAAATAATGGTTTTAAAGCAGCCGGTCTGCACCAAAATGCTGTTGCTAATGCAAATGGCTGCTTTTGCGGACTCATAGGTACTTTGAGCGAAAGAATTTCGGCTAATTCCTTTGTTTTTTGATAGCAACAGGTCCACTCGTTACCCACTAATTCAGTTAAATACCCCCCCAATGCAGGAACTGGCGGTGTAAGTATTCCTAATCTATCGTTTTTCTCAAATAACTTTATGATACTTGAAACAAAACCTCCACTTCTTAATGTATTTTCCCAAGCATGGTACATAAAGGCCTTCCCTACTGTTACAGGCCCTCCTCCCCTCGTGGTTTTCTTATCATGCACAAAACACAAATATTCATACTGCATTAAATACTCTCTGCAGGCAACTAAAAGTGAGCCAGCATCGCGGCCTCGGTTTCCAGATAATAAAACTTTTACATTACTTCGTCTTATACTTTCAAAATAATTGTATACCTTATATTTTGTTTCTATGTTTGCAACTGTAATATACAAATCAATATTTTCTTGTATATTTTGTAAATACCTAAGAGTTTCATCCATTAAATCCGGATAAAAGAGATGTGCTACAACTGCTATCTTTTTATTTCTCAGAGTATCAATTTCATGAACATCATCATCAATAATATAATTCAAATGTAGGCATTCCCTAATATCAGCAATATTGTATACTCTGAGTATATGTTGCCAAATCAAATCTATATCGTAATTGGTATCTTCTTTTATATATTGAAAGCTTCTCCGTAAATTTTCTCTAAAACTAATTGATAATCCATCTAAATTTTTAAATAATCTGCATTTCAAAAATGGAAGTCTTTTCTTTCTAATAAGTTCATATGTCAAATACTCACTATAATCAATATTGTCCGCAGGATTATCTTGGCGGTACTCTTCAGTATTAACATAAACTTCTCCCGTGTATTTAGTGAAGTACTCCTGAAATTGCTTTCCAAATCCTTTTCCCTCATTTTTCCCTTCTACACAAAAGTTTCTGAATAGATCTAAGGTATAGATACCCCTACGTAAAACAAAAAAATAGTCATCTATATATGATTGCTCAATATTATTATCAGGCCCTACCATCATCTCTCTTTTAGTAATTCCCCAATATGAACACTCTCTTTTACTCATAGAAATAAACATCTCTTTTAATGGAAAAAAAGGGCCAAATAATATGTCGCTTGTCAAAACTACTTCATCGTAGTTTAATAGAACTCCGTTCTTTATACATTTAAGTAAGATCTCCCTATAAGCCTGACCATATGTTGTACTATCGCTTAAATAGCATATACTCTTAGTATATTCTCTCAAAATACTTTCTTTAAAATCACTTGATGATATGCAAGCAATGATTAAATCATCCAAAACTTTCTTTAACTCACTCAAAAAAAACATAATATAATCATCAACTATACCATTTAATTCCGTTATTATAAATATACCTAACCGTTTCATGCCAACTACTTACCCTTCTTAATACTGATAAATGTTACTAACATGTAAATTCTCATTATGAAACTCATCATCTATTATATATGTCCTAAAAATATTATTTATAATGGTACTGTATTGTGGGGTTATAAACTTTAAAAAAATTTCACCTAAAGAGATATCTTTTGCATCCAAATCGTCTACATCTCGATATTTTATAAAATCCTCAAAATACTCCACTATTCCATCTTGAACTTCCTTTATATAACATAATTCTTCCTCAGTCCTTCTTTCTTCTAAATAGACTGGTTTCCCTGAAGAATCGAATCCTTTTACTGTGGGAACAAAGGATGTTAATATGCACTCCAACAATAACGAGTTCGCCGCCAAAATGCCCTCCGATGTATATGGTGCTTCTATTAATAGCTTTTGTTTTGCGATATCCATTGTATTAAAACGATAGAAGTAGTATCCCTTTAAATCAGCATTCAGCAACCTACTCAAACAAAGTTGGCACGTTCCTGTAGAAACAAAATCAAAAAATATAAGGTCATCATCACCATTCAATCCTAATCCTGAAATATACTCCATATACTTTTCTCTAATTTCAGCTGATTTAGATAAAATAGCCTTTTTATGAGCGAGAATATACTGTGATATGGATGAGTATTTGTTAGGGTCAAAATATTCAATCTCCCCCTCTGTAAGAAAATACCTTTTTTTTAGTAATTCTTCAGGAGAACCAGAAAATGTGTTATTCATAGACCATAAGATATCATCTTCATTAAATAGTGATGCCGAAATACACAAAATTCGAGATGTCAAAAAATATAATCCTTCAGGTAATTTTATCAAAGATTCTTTTTTTCTTAGAATACCATATAATTTATCAATTAAATAACCATCTCTTGCTGAAAATAAAACTCTTGCACTCTTTTTATCTTTAATTTTATTTGCAAGCCATAATAAAAAATCTGTAATAATGGGCGCCATATATATATATCCTATATCCCTCCCCGTTTTTACTCTCCCTTTTCCATCAGATTCAAACAATGCAAACGGCGAATTAAAGATTCTAGAAATAAAGTATCCAACCTGTAATCTACCTGTCAAATCTACGATTTCGTAAAGCACTTCTTTATAAACAGATATTTGTAGCATATCATATGCACTTAAAATTCGGAAATTGTCTATACCATTACGTTGGGCTGCCATAATATCAAAAGCCTCTGAATCGCCAATATGTAAAATTTTCTTGTCTTTTACTTTATGAATAAATACATTAAATAAATTCTGTCCCTTACTTGTTGAATATTCATTGGAAATCATCAATTCATCGTATCCAATAATCCCAGCTTTTTTTAATTGATTTCCAATCCAATTACTACTTAGATACATATCCGAGATTAAATAAATTTTCTTGTTTCTAGACTTAGCATAATCAAAAACTCGTACCATTTCCTTACGTGGTATTAACATTTGGCTTTCAATTCGTAATTCAAGATCCATCAAATATTCCTTCTCATCATCACTTATGCCTGTAATAAATTGTAACTCATTGTAAATTTGAAGATAATTAGGTATAAATGATGCTAACAAATTTTGTTCGGCTAGTATACGATTCTTTTCAAAAGCACATTGAATATTTTTTTCCTTCATAGCCCTCACTTCTACTAAAGAAAATATATCCTTTGGTTGTAGGGTCTTTCTCATTAATAAAGTATCAAAAACATCAAATGATATGATATCATAAGTGTCGATTTTATTTTGTAATAATTCTCTACTAATGGAAAAATATTCATTATCTAGCTTATTCATTTTAATATTTAATTTTTTACCATCCGCTGAAAATAAAACTATACTATTTTTTTTACAAAAAGCTGCAATCCTGTTTCTAATTAGTTCTGTTATATTAGGACGCGCAACAATAATAATCATATCTATCTGGAGAGCTATAACTTCTTGATATGAAAGTATCTTCTTCTCATAGATACTGCCGTCGGTTCGGTAACCGTCCATTAATCCACAGATATTAAAATCCGGAAAATTTTCCACGATTAATTTTGTTCCATAGCTTAACCCATATATAACTATTCTTTTGTTTTTATGCTTTTCAAAATTTTCTTTGAACGTATTTAAAAAAATTATATCCGACATCATTTATCCTCCCTTAGATACAAAAAACATCAGTCCTTGAATTTTGCTTTATTAATTCTAATATTTGTTTTTGATACTGGTTATTCACAGCAATAACTATTCCTGAATCATTTAACTGATTTATAATTTCTCTAAATTCCCATACCTGGCTACCATCGTATAAAGAACTCCTTTTCTGGTCATTACTAACAATAAATCCATTAATTTTAATACCATATCTCTTTAAAAGGTCATTACACTGTTTACCATAAGTACCAGCACCGTAAATGTATATGTTCTTATAGCTTTTACAATAAGTTAATAATTCCTTCGTTTTCTTTTTTTCCTCATTCAAAAAATCAATATTATTTATTAAATAGTCATTTTGTAAATCTTTTACTATATTTGTAAAGCGTAACTGTAAGTCACAGAGCCTCTGTTTAGCGTAATCTAAATTTATAATTTCCAGTACATCATACCCATTATTTAAAGCTACAAAACCAAGTATCCGCTCAATTGCATGACTAATTGTACCATCAACTGCCATAGGCTCTTGACAAAAATCCTCTAATTTCCATTTATACTCAAAAAGTGGTTTTAACGCATTAGTCCTACACCAAAAAGCTCCGCCAATAGTTACATACTCCTTCTCATAACAAACATTTTTTTTTAATTTTAGCTGATTACCTAAATTTATAACATTATCATAATTACATGTCCAAGGGTTAATAAACACTCCAATATAATTTCCCCAGTAAGGAATAGGTGGAACCATTAAGCCTACATCTCTATTATTCCCCAAATATCGTAAGATATTTTCTATTAACCCAGTACTACCAATCAGATTTTTCCATATCAATTCCATAAATTTACAACCATCATTATCATTTCCCATCTGTAAACTTTTTTTATCGTGAACAAAGCACAAATACTCATATTCCATTATAAAGTCGTGACAAGTCACAAGAAGAGCAGCCATATCTCTACCCCTATTTTCTTTTACTAAAACTTTATAATTTATTTTCTTAGTATTATTTATATACTTCTTAACTTTAAATGCTATTTTAGGATTTGATGTTACAAAACAAACATCTATATACTTTGGTATCTGCTCGATGTACAAATAGCATTGATTAAGTAAATCCTCATAAAACATGTACACAATAATGCAACAAGAAGTTTTACTTGGTTGATTTTTTCCATTGGATTCGCTTAGCATGAATACAGAATTCATTGTCCCTCTTCCTTCTCTTAATTTTATAAGCAATCATCTATCGACATAGTCCGGTTGCAAAAATCATCATGGAGTATATAGTTTTTAAATACTCTATCTTCAATCATAGTGTATTTTCGCCCCATAACTTCAAGTAAATAATCCGCTATTAACGACTTCTCGTAATTGTAATGATAATTTACCAAACTAGTATATTCATTAAAATACTTTAACACTTCATCTTGAGATGATGAGACAAAATCTATTTCTTCAATTGTACGTTTTTCAGCTGCATAAATCGGTTTGTCTCCATCAAAAAACAAAAAGGAAGGAGACCGATCTGTCAATATATTTTCAAAAACATATTGTTTTTTTGCAACATTACTTTCCTCATTATACAATGACGCAACCTTTAATTTTTGTTTATCTGGATATGCATCAGAACTTTTTACAAAGTAGCAGCCTTTAATCTCTCTACCTATGATTTTTTGTAAGCCCATCTGGCATGTTCCAGAAGAAACAAAATCAGAAAAAATCAATTCTCTATTATCCAACACTTGAAACAAATACTTTTCATAATTTAATCGTATTTCTTGAGAACGCTTTAAAATTTTCTTTTTATGCGAACGGACATATTCTATCAAATCCTTATATTTTTCACAATCAAATTGTTCAATTTCACCTTTCCCCAAAAAAAATCTTTCAATAAGTAGGTGTTCCGGTGTCCCTTCATATGGAAATACAGCAGCATAATTTATATCATCTTCATCAAAAAGAGAAGCACCTATACATACCGCCCTAGATGTGACCAAATACACACTATTTGGTAACTTTTTAAAAAGTTTTTTATTACTTTTTAGGTTTTCATATAGTACCTTTAATATAAATCCGTCTCTTGACGGAAAAATGACTTGACATTTCTTATTATCGACTTGACTACATAACCATAATATATATTCTGTTATTATTGGCGCAGCAAATAAGTATGTAATATCTCTTGAATTATCTATAATTCCTTTTCCTAACGTATGGTATAATGCAAATGGGCTATTAAAAATCCTAGCCACAAATAATCCCAGCATAACCCGTTGCTCTAAACTATTTGTATACTTTAGGAGATGTCTGTATCTAGAAGAATTCATCACTGAAACTGCACTTTTAATCCAAAATGTATCAATCTGGCATTGCTCTGCTGCCAAAATATCAGCCTCATAGCAATCACCTACGTGTAAGACCTTTTTACTATCTAATTTCTCTAAAAGTTTAACAAACAATCCCTCCTCTTTATTAATGCCATATTCCGATGATATAAAAATATCCTCATATCCTACAATATCATTATCTAAAAGAATCTGTTGAATCTGTCCCTTAGAATAATACATATCGGAAATAAGGAAAATTCGCTTTTTTTTCATTCTGGCATAAATAAATGCGTAAGTAATATCGTTTCTACATAAAATCAAATTCCTATCCAATTCATATTCCAAGTTAATGAGTTTTTGCTCATCATACCCCGCCTCAGGATACTCATCAATTAACCTCTTATATATCTCAAAAATCGAAGGTGCTATTATCCCTTCAGACATCATCTTCTTCTCTACACTAATTCGATTTTCTGGAAAAGAGTCATTTAATCCTTCTCTCTTTTGCATAAGATAAAATACATCATTAGGGAATAATACTTTTCTCATTAATAGTGTATCAAAAATATCAAAGCTAACAACTTCATGAGAATCTATCTCCCGTAGCATTATTTCTAATGATATGTTATTCACCTCTTCGAATTGGTCTTTGTAATCCTCATGTTTTATTTCTTTTCCTTTAGAATTTAAAACCTGGATATGATTTTTTAGACAAAAATCGGATATTTTCCTAAAAATCATCTCAGTAGAATTAACCCGCGCAATAATAATAATCACATCTATATCTCTTTTTAACAATTCATCAAGATCAAGAATGGGTTTACCATATATTATTCCCTCCTTTTTATAACTATCCAAAAAACCAACAATATTTAAATCACTATTCTCTTCAATAAAAATTTTTGTTTGTACACTAATACCATATATAGCAATTCTTGCATTTAAATACTTCCAAAACATTTTTGTTTGATTTTCTGCCATTACTATACTCCTAACATTCTCTGATACATATCTTTCATATTGTATTGAGGGGACCAACCTATCTTTTGTAATTTTTGGCTTGATAGTTTAATATTAGTTTTAGAAGCATAGCCAAATACATTTTCCTTAGGTATATCGTACACTATACTGATATTATTATTAAAATTTTTTATAACAAATTCAACCATCTCACGTATTGTCATAGTCAATTCTTCATTTGCAATATTATATGCCTCTCCAATGTCCCCATCTACCAAAATATACATAAGACCACTAATAGCATCAGCTGAGTAAACATAGTTTCCCATTGACGAACCGTCCGTATGCAGAATGATATTGCGCTGATTCAATATACATCTTCCAATATAAGCAAATACCTTTGAACTATTATCTAGTATATAACCAGCTCCAAAAGTCTGAGATAAACGAGCAATTTTTATAGGACATTGATATTCCTGCGAAAAACAATAACAGATATTCTCTGCCATCCTTTTTCCTAATGGATAACAACTTCTTTTATTTAACAAATCAATTATCCCCATATTTTCTTCCGAGATTTTATCAACCAAACCCTCTATATTTCCATAAATCTCCATAGATGACAAATAAACCATACTCTTAACCTTCTTTGCAACTGCAAATTCACAAACTGCCTGTGTTCCATTTACTATACTCTTGATACATTCAACAGGTTTGTCTACCATAAACTTAGAATCAGTATTTGATGCACAATGGAAAATATAATCCATATCACCAGAATAATTAATTTTATCGCTAATATCTCCTACTACGACCTCTATAGATGCATTATTAAATAGCGTTTTCACCTTCTCTTTATTTCGTACATAAACCACTATATTTATTTGTGCATTTAACTTCTGATTTAAAAAACAAAAAAAGCCGACTAAAAGCATACCAATAAAGCCAGTAGCTCCAGTAACCATAACTGTTGATTTTCTTATCGATTTTATTTGTGGTATCGAATTAGCTAAACATTGAAAATCTTCATATAAATAATTCATCATAAAAATCACCTACAAACCAAAAATTTGCGTATTTTCTTCTGCCTCATAAAGCGCCCTGTATACATAAAAATCCGATGGGGTAGTTATTTTTATATTATATTGGGAGCATTCAACAGTACTCAACTTATAACCACAATGTTTCATTAGTGTTGCAGAATCTATCATCCAATTAATGCCCTCTCCTTGGACCTGTAAATGTGCCTTCATTAAATCAGCAACATAAAAACCTTGAGGAGCCTTTGCAATTCTGGAATACGTTCTATCCGGAAGCGCTATTATTTCTCCCGTTTCATCAACAACGCCTATTGTTTCTGTAGCCTTACTTACCGCCACTGCCGTTCTCTTTGCCCTAACTACTTCAATCACTTTACTTATTAATTTATCATCAATCAATGGACGTACTCCATCGTGTACCAAAACAATTTCCTCATGCAAATTTTTAGATTCATTATATATTAGACTTAATGCATTATATATAGATTCCTGAACAGTAGTTCCGCCTGGTACTATCCACCGTACCTTCTCAATCCTATTATTCAATAATTCTCTTTGTAAATATTTCTCCCATCCCCCTACACATACAACTACAATCTGCTCTACTTCTGGATGCTCCTCAAAATGTTCTATTGTATGTATTAAAATTGACTTACCATGTAATGTCAAAAATTGTTTGGGTTTAGTTTTATTATTCATCCTAGTCCCAGTTCCACCTGCTAATATAATTGCTGACACCATATCTCTCTGTGATTAGTAAATCTAACCACATACTCCTTCCTAAAGTATAAACATTACAATCACTTTAAATATCATATCACACTACTTTTCCTTCGTCAAAAGAATCTTAATGGTAAATCAGCGGTAAAACAGCGTCATAACTATTATATTAATACTCCCCGGTCTTCATACTTAATCCCAAGTTTGACAGTTTAGAATGTTGAAAACCCTTAGAAACGTCGTATTTATGCCGTTTCTGAGGGCTTTTCTTTTTGAAAAAAGGGAGTAATGGATTCTTATTCTTTTGAATGTCTGCAGATACCCTTTATGGTACGTTTCTTTATCAATTCATAGTCAGTACGGAACCCGGCGTACTCATGCAACGCATCCGTAAGCTTTGTACGTGTGTAAGATGGGACATATCCTTCGTTTCCTATGCTTGTTACCCTCATTTTTCTGAGTGTCGAAATAATCTCATCACAAGTGAACTGGCTGTCTAGTTTGCGTTCCAGAATCCGGTAGATTAAAAGCGCGATAAAACATGTCGTAAAGTGAGCTTTGATCCTGTCATCCCGTTTTAGGTAAACCGGCCTGGCCTCGAATTCTGATTTCATGATCCGGAAAGATTCTTCGATTTCCCACCGCCCTTGATTTACTGCTGCGATTTCGGAAGGGTCATCGTCGAGATTCGTATAGACGGCATAGAAGCCGTCATACTGGGCTTCTTCCTGTACGGCGTCCTGATCAATTTCGTAAATCTTATTTGCAGCGCATTCACCATCTGCGGTGATCGATGTTTTCTTTATGAATCTGCGGTAATCATTCTGGCTATGCTTATCAATCCTTTTCGGCTCGGTATCAATTGCTTTCATCGCTCTTGAAATCTGCTGATTTCGGATCTGTTGTTGATAGTTCCTGTATTTCAGGGAATAGGTCACGATCAGAGTCTGATCGAAATCAATATCACGTTTCCCGTCATTTCCTTCCACATACAGCTGCTTGTAGAACAGCTTGCTGCGGTTTTTAGCGGTGTCTTCGAGCCTGCTGATATCATAGGTATCCAGGCTGTCTTTCAGATGCCATCCGGTGGGCTCCAGACACCATTGGCGCAAATCTTTTTTGAGCTTTTTAATGGACTGCGTTGTTATGAAACAGCGGCCGCCAAAGTTGTTGAATTTCCGGTTGCGTTCAGAAGACAGTCCAGCATCCGTACAGACGATAAATTTTGAAAGTGAGAAATCTCTCAGGATCTGTTCTTCCAATGGGATCAGAGTAGTCTGTTCATTGGTATTGCCTGGATGGATACAAAAGGCAAGGGGGATCCCACTTCGATCAATGAAAAGTCCCATCTCGACGATAGGGCTCGGGCGATGTTCCTTGCTCGGACCGTATTGTTTCAGGCCTTCCTGACATTCCGTTTCAAAAAAGTAATTGGTACAGTCATAGTACAGGACTCCGGTCTGCCGTTTGACCAGCCGCCGGCTTGCTTCATACAGTTCCGCCTGGATGGAATCGGATTCGTCTGCAATGACAGACAGGGCACGATAAATCTGATGCAGTTCAAAAGCCGGTGGTTCGAGCAAATCGGAGGACTGCTCATAGCAGGAGAGTTTTGAAGACGGATTGAGGATCCTCTCATACACAAGACGTGAAAGGATGGAATCAAGGTCATAGGAAAACGAATATTCTTTTGAAATCTTTCTACAGATGTTTGGCAGGCGAAGATCATAGTAGATCTTCTGAAGGAAAAGGTAACCAACGTTATAGGAATTCTGCTTATCGAAAGGAATGAGAATATCCGTCCGCAGCGGAACAAGGACTTTCTGCTGCTTTTCAGCTTCGGCCTGATTGAGCTCGTCCAGATGCGCCTTAGCCCATTTATTGGCATCTGTACAATGATATTTTTCCATGATTTCCCGTTCAGTTCCAAGGCGTTCCACAACTTCTGAGGAGCGTTTGCCGTCGCGGCGGACAGAGCGGATGATGTAGTAGCTTATTCCATTTTTGGTTTTATTTGTAGTTAATCGCATGGCAGACTCCTTAAGAGAGATGGTATAATCGTATTATATCATATATTACGCTATTACGCACTAAAAGTTTTCTGAATTTGACAAAAAAACCTGCTAACAAAAGTCAAGTACTTTTCAGCAGGTTTAAAAACTATTTCGTCAATCTATTTTTGTGTAAAATTAAGAAGACTGGCTTTATATCCAGCCTATACAAAGTCATAGGTTTTATGTTCTATTGATACACTGCGATTACCCTTGCATAATAAATTCGCAGAAACTTATTCAAACCGGCAATCTTTGCATGTTTCTTGCTTTTACCTTCACCTTCTTTTTTTAAGATATAGTTGTACACGGCATCATCTTTTGGGGCCGGATGGCTCTTAAGCACTCTCATCACCTCATAGCCGACCTTCCTGAGCGTTGAAGAACCTCGTTTCGTTATCTTGCGTTTTGATCCGATAAACTGTCCAGATTCATACGGTGGCGGGTCAATCCCTGCCCATGCTATGAGTGCCTTTGCACTATGTAGCCTTCTCACATCGCCAATCTCTGCCATCAGTTTAACCGCAAGGACATCACCTACTCCGCCCATTTCCCTGACTGTTGAATATTCAGGCAGGGACTTCGCAAGTACCTGCATCCGTGTTAAAATAGGAGACAGAGAACTATCCACAGTTCTCAATACTGATATGGCTTCCTGTACTAACATTTTGGTCGATGGGGTACCGGAAGACAGTGTGGAAATACCACTTGAAGTTAATTCATAGACTGCTTCAGCCTTGGATCTGCTTCGGTGGTATTTCTTTTCTTTTGCCCAAACAAGATACTCCTCTGTGAATTTTTCAAGGCTCATGGATGTGATTAGGTCAAAGTGCCAAAATCTTTCCACAAAGTCGCTGAGCTTGTCCTTGCCATTCGCTTCATTCCAACTGTTAAACATCTTCTTGATACCCGGCATTACATAATCCAGGATATGTGTCAACTCCTGCAAAGCTTTCACATGAAGTTCCATATAGTACCGATACCTGCGCCCCAGAAGCTTAAGTTCCGCATAGATTTCTTCATCACCTTCATAGCTTTGCAGCTTGAACCATTTTTCAATTCCATAGTTCGCAATCATTATGGAATCAAGTTTGTCGGTCTTTGCCCCTCGGATGCTGTTGTCCTTCGCATATTTCTTCATTGCAAACGGATTAACAACCGACACGAAGTATCCTTTGTCATGAAGGAATGTCAATACAGGCAGATGATAAATGCCAGTAGCCTCCATCACAATTCGTATCTCTCCCTCCAATTTTTTCAGCAGTTTATGAAAGTCTTCCAAATCCTTCTCCACATGCTGCATTTCAAAAGGTCTGCACACGATCTCTCCGTATGGCTTAAGCACACAGACCGTACTTTTCCCTTTTGACACATCAATCCCTACACTTATCATCTTGAACCTCCCATAACTTTTATACGTAATTGTTCCAGCCACACTTATTACCATCCAGTTTAGTTGGTTACGCGGGAGCGAATCCCTACCTGCTTAATCAAATGCTTATAATAAGGGGTTGGTTAACGGTTTTTTTGACGGATGCTATGACCCAAAGAACGCCTCGTCAGACCAATTACTCCCCTTATTATAAATAAAATAAGTGCAGATGTCAGAGTTAATTACTCTCTAACAACTACACTTTTATGGTACTAAATAAGCAGCCATAAGGCTTGCAAGATTTTCAGGTGTCAAACTCCCGGCGTTTTGCCAAAAGGCGAGATGCTTACGATTCGCTATTTCACTGATTCTGTAGTATAATCAGAGACAGTAAAGGACAAGGAGCGGATCAATGGGCAGCAAGCATACACTGGGTGAATTGAATAACTTAAGCCGTGAAGAGTTGATCACCATCATTCTCAGTATGCAGGAACAGCTTGATGCGTTGAATGAAAACATCGAGAAGCTTATTGAGCAGGTACGTCTTGCAAACCAGCAACGTTTTGGTCGTCATACGGAAACAATGGCATCCATTGAGGGACAGTTATCCTTTTTTGATGAAGCAGATGCCTTGTGTAATCCGCTTGTACAGGAGCCGGATCCGGATGAGATCCTCCCTAAAAAAGCAAAGAAGAAAAAATCCAAGGGGCAACGGGAAGCGGACTTAAAGGATTTCCCGGAAGATGTCATACCAACCCACACGGTATCTAAAGAGGTACTGGATGCTTTCTACGGTGAAGGCAACTGGAAACAGATGCCCAGTGAAACCTATAAACGTTTAAGACACGAACCTGAGAGCTGGACTGTAGAAATCCACATGGTAGATGTCTTTGTGGGAACCGATGGTTACCATCAGGATGAGTTCCTGCGTGGTGACCGTCCAAAGGATCTGTTTCGTGGCAGTATAGCAACACCTTCCCTTGTAGCTTCTATCCTAAATGTAAAGTATGTGAATTCTGCTCCGCTGCATCGGATTGAACAAGAATTCTCCCGTAACGGGGTTAACATTTCAAAGTAGACCATGTCAAACTGGATGATAAACAGTTCCCACAGGTACTTGGCACCTCTGGTGGAGTGCATGAAGCAGGAACTGTTAAAGCTTCCAGTGACACAGTCGGATGAGTCTCCCACCCAGGTAATCAACGATGACAGAGCTCCCGGAAGCAAAAGCTATATGTGGGTGCATCGCTCCGGTGAATTCCATACAGAGTTCCCAATGGTTATCTATGAATACCAGAAAGGCAGGAACCATGAGTTTCCGCTTCAATTCTATCAGAATTACGAAGGAATTCTGGTTACCGATAGCCTTTGCCAGTATCATTTGATAGAAAAAAAGCTTCGGTGACTGATAAATGCCAACTGCTGGGCACATGCAAGAAGGGATTATGCCGATGCCATAAAGATAGCGGATAAATCCAATCCTGATGCGGTACGACGTTCGGTTGCCTATCAGGCATTAAGCCGGATATCCCAGATCTATAAACTGGAAGGTGCCTTAAAGGATCTGACAGCCGGGGAACGTCTCAAAGAACGCCAGAACTCAATCAAACCTTTGGTTGAGGAGTATTTTGCGTGGGTAAAAAGCCAGCTAAAAAAAACTGCCGTACCACCCAAAGGGAAAACAGCCGAAGGACTGAAATACAGCCTGAATCAGGAAAAGTATCTGAAGGTATTTCTGACTGATGGGAAGGTACCCATTGATAATTCAGCAAGTGAACGTTCCATCAGAACTTTCTGTATCGGTAAAAAGAACTGGATGTTTCACGATTCCATTCAGGGAGCGCAGGCAAGCGCTGTCATCTACAGTATTTCGGAAACCGCAAAGCTCAATAACCTGAGACCTTATTATTATTTTAAACATTTACTCACAGAGCTTCCCAAACGCTGTGACGAAAAAGGAAATATAGATTCTGCGAAGCTAAACCACTTATTGCCATGGGCAAAAGAGTTACCGGCTGAATGCAGAAAACCACGCCGCTGATATCTGTTAGTGGCGTAAATTTATAGGTAGGCGCAGGATTTAACGCTTACGATACGCCAAAAAGGAGGAACAGACGCTTCTGAACCGAATGGAAAAGTATCGTCAAAAGATGGCAAGAGGATTCCGCAAGGCCAGCGGGTAAGAAATGTACTGCTCGATTCTAAGTATCATAGAGACGTTGAAAAGAAGAGAGATGGCGATACTGGAAAATATAAAACGTCTATTCATGGGCACACCGGCTATTTTTTAGCCGGTGCTAAACCCATCAGTTCAGCCGATAGGCTGAACTGATATGTAATGACTTTTGTCAAGAGGTAAATTGAGTCACCACAAACTTTTTTATCTTTTTCTGCTGAAGGCACCTAAAAGAAACCCTGGATTTCACTTTTCGGCTTTGACCACTCTGATATACGTGGATTGGTTACCTACAGGTCAATGGTCCGCCGTGGGCCCTACCGTCTGTTATCGTGGATCACGCTTTCACGTGCCAACACAGTTCAGCCGTAGATGGCCCGAATCTGGAAGGGGCCAGGGTCTCTTCCGGATGCCTTCTGTTGTTTCTGGATTTCCCGGTACAGCCCTTCAGGTTCCAGCCCCCTGAGCCATTTAGTATGTGCCGCAGTCCAGGTACTGCGGCCCCCATACCGCAGGTTGTGGCGCAGGCAGAATGCATTGATTTCCTGCTTCATTTTTTTCAGGGCCAGCCTATGGTCATCCCGCATGCGGATATAATCCTTCACCTGTTCATCCTGGCCAGTTGGGACATACACAGGGCTGTAATCATGGTGGGCAAGGCATTTTGCAATGTTACGCGCATCCCGCTTATCCGTTTTGATTTTTTCTTTCCCTTAATTACAGGCATGGTGGTTGGTGCCAGGATAACGCATGTGATATTATGCTCTGTCAGCTGGTGGTACAGGGTATAGCCCAGGCATCCTGCCTCATAACCGCATATAAAAGATACATTTTCCCCCAATGCAGCCCTCAGGGAAGCAAGATAGGAAAGTACATGTATATAATCCGCCTCCGTTGTATGCGGATGGGAAAACTCATCTTTCTCAATTGAATAGCAACAAAGTGAAAAAGTTTCTTTGTGAACGTCCATTCCTACGAAAATTGTGGTATTATACATTTGTAATGGCCTCCTTTTGTATGCGGTAATCCCTGTTACCTTTGATCTTTGCAATCTTGAGTATACAGGTAAATCCACGAGATTACAAATGTGGGGTCATTACATATTGTCTGTTACCATTTTATTTTTAATAATATGATTTCTCCTTGACACACCGCCTCATATCATGTACATTCTAGTTAATCAAGGAGGTTCCTATGCAAAACACCACATTCAACATCACGTCCTTACAAAAAATAACTGATGATACCGAATTCATCATTCAATGTTACCATACCATGCTAGGCCGTTCTTTAGATCCATTCGAGATGCAGCATGCCATACAGATGTTATCAAACGGTCTGTCAAAAAAAGGCTTCTTATATTGGATTACGCGCTCCCAGGAATTTGGCAACCGCTTTGTTATAAAAGAGATTGCTTCTTATAAATTAGACTGCTATCTTTATAAAGGCATGGAAAAACTACTTAAACTTCTACATCTGGATAGCATTCCCAAATATAATAGTGAATGCTTTTCCACGCCGCTTCACTGCGGACGCTTTGGGTACTTAGCGGAGCAGTTTACTGAACATGATTATTCCTTTGACACAGAGTACAGCGCATTGGCAGAAGGGCAGATTTCTCAGATTTCCGCTTATCTTCCTAAACTGTCGGATCTAACATATATCGGACATCTGGCCTCTGTACTGAGTCCGGCAAATTCAGTTTTAAATACGAGCATAACACACACCAAAGTAGCAGATATAACAGAATACATGGACTCCCATATGCCGGCCCCTAAAAGCAGCTGTTTTATTACAAATCCGGATGTTCTCTTTCAACTACTTACTACAGACAGGCTATCCTCCTTTGCCAATTCCATTGGGGACACTCTTGTCCTCACTATGCCCCAGCTCCCCTCTTCCCAGGCATATGTAAGCATCGTATGGGATGGCAGCTGGGACCGGATGGAGTTCCGCCCCGACGGCACAATATGCAGGTGGATGGCTGGACTGGAATTGGATGGTTCAATCCATCTTATAAACCACAGCATGGATTATTGTCAGATTACTCTTGATTTTATACTGACCGTACTGGATATTAACAGCGAGGTTTCCATTTCCTTTCATGGAAAAACTATACCGATTCAATATTCCGGTACAAAATGTAATGTCACCTTAAAGTTATCCCTGAATCCAGGCTGCAACACAATGTCCTTACTATATGCCGGCAAAAGGATTAAACAGCCCGATGCCTCCGGACGTCCAGCGCTGCTATCGGTTGACAATCTAGCTTTGTCCTTCCTCGGTTCAAGCTTCCTGTCTCTTTCCGGAGAAGCAGCTTACAGTCTGGATGAACAAAGCCACGGTACCGGTTACTATCCTTATTTGCTGCCAGATTCATTTATACGTTCACAGCTCCATCGAAACGGTTTTTTTGAAATCAGCGCTTTCCGGGTTTCAAAGACATATGCTGTCTCCCAACTGCCTACAACCAGATATGATTATCTGAGGGATGAACGGCATCACGACTGTTTTTATATTTTAGATTCAGATAGTAAAGAAGAGGACATTACTTCCTTTTCATCTGTCATCCTATATATCGCCTGCAGGACGGGACATCTCTCACCGGAATTTTATAATTATGAACTGGAGGAACATTAATTTTGTCAACTCAAACTTATAGCTACATTTTTCATGGATACGGAGGCGAAAACTCCCTGATGCCCTTGGCCCACTACATGGAAAGAAAGGGGCATCGTGTTCTTGTTATAGATGATCAAAAGTTTCCCTACGAACGCAGCGGACTATATCATCGATTGGAGGACATGAAAAACCAGAGTGGCATTGTTCTGATTTCCTCCGCCCATGTTTGGTTCGACGAATTTAACTATCACTATTTCTATGGAAAAGACCGCAATATGATATCGGTTATTGAGCTTATAGATTTTTTAAAGCCAGTCTATTCTGTATTCTATCCCCATGATATGGAAAGTTTTGTCCACTGCAGCGAAATCCCATGGCTGGATCTCTTTGACATGATAATGCTTCCTTATACCCACAACCTCTACTACCGCCTTTTAGGTTGCTGCCAGAGGGTGGAGGTTGTTGGCTGGATGAAGAAACAACGTGAGGTACACCCGGCCATTGACCAGGAAAATCCGGTTTATTCCCCAGTATTCTTCCCCAGCAACATTATTACTTTTTATGAAAAACTGGGGACCGAAGGTTATGCCGATTGGTTCCGCCGATATGCCGGTCCCAACATCCCCCTTAAAATGCCGGCTGGCGATGCAGGAATCGTCCCTATGCTGTCGAAAGAAGGGTATCAGATCCTCGACTCCTCTCAATCCGTATATGACGTAATGGCCGGACATAACTTGATTATAGGCAGCGGCCACAGCTCTATCATATTTGAAGCCGCTTTCAGCGGAATTCCGGTTATCTCTCTTTTGGACGGCGTTTTTCCGGATAAAGAGTATATTAAAAGCTTATCCGGCATCAAAGGCATTTATCCCTTACACCCTGAAGAACTGCTGGAATTCATAAAGGACATCAATACCCGCCACATTTTATTAGAACGTGGTCCAGATATACTGATGCCCTTTGATTTTGAACGTGTATATAAATATCTGACGGAATTCCCTGAAAACTAGTTACAATTTATTATGCATTTTTCACTTCCCACTTATGA
This sequence comes from Enterocloster bolteae, assembly GCF_002234575.2. Classification (NCBI taxonomy): domain Bacteria; kingdom Bacillati; phylum Bacillota; class Clostridia; order Lachnospirales; family Lachnospiraceae; genus Enterocloster; species Enterocloster bolteae. Next base: position 5,744,430 of record NZ_CP022464.2, read on the forward strand.
GCCAGCCGCGATATGCCTGTATCCTTCACGTCTGAATACATTTCAAATGAAAATGCTTTTGTATAGCTGTCAATCGGGAAGCTATCTTTGCTCTTTATCGAAAAGTCCATAGTATACTTCCCGTTAAGCAGCTCCAGATTTTCAAGAATCAGATGTATCTCTCCATCCCTTTCCAGCTTTATATAATCCATTTTCTCCGTCCTTGTGTCAGTTGAATAGCATTTAACCCCATCCCCATTATAAACCTCAAGTCCGATGGATGCTTCCTCTACTTTCTCCACCACATTGTAGGAAATATTTAAAGTGACAGGCTCACCTGTTCTAAACACGTTAGACTCACCCTCTTTGCCCGAAATCACTTCAACAGTTTTAATCCGCACCCTTCCGTCACCAGGACGTTCACCTTCGCTTTTTACCTTCTCTGACGCTGCCTCCGGACGTTTCTGCCCCATATACTCCAGATAAGCCGGATGAACCTCTCTCGGGTTCCCTTCCTTCTGAATCTTTCCCTCATGAATCCAAATGCTTCTCTCGCAAATTTCTTCAATCTGTCCCAGCGAGTGAGATACAATAACAATAGTTGTTCCGTTTGCCTTAATCTCCCTTAGTTTATTAAAACATTTTGCCTGAAAATTCGCATCACCTACAGCCAGAATCTCATCTACCAGAAGGATGTCCGCATCTACGTTAATAGCAACGGCGAACGCCAGGCGCATATACATACCTGATGAGTATGTTCTTACGGGATTATCTATAAATGCTTCTAGTTCCGAAAACTCAATGATATTATCAACTCTTGCATCTATTTCCTTTCTTGTCAGACCAAAAATAGATGCATTGGTATATATATTTTGACGTCCGCTCATATCCGGATGAAATCCTGCCCCGAGCTCTATCAGGCTGGATACCCTCCCACGCATCTCTATCGTTCCCGAATCGGGATACATGATTCTGGTCAGAAGTTTCAGCGTTGTACTCTTACCGCAGCCATTATGGCCTATAAGACCTAATGCTTCACCCTTTTTTACCTCAAAGCTAATCCCCTGAAGAACCTGACGCTCTTCATATTTTCTTCTCTTACTGAATAAGACCAGTTCTTTCAAGGTCCGGCCTTTATCCAAATATACCCGAAAGCTTTTCTTTATATCATGAACTTCAATTGCATTTTCAGCCTTCATTGTGTTCCTCCAAAAATTTCTCTAAGTAACCAGAGAAAAGTGATGTGACTTTATCATATTCAAAACGCTTCAACTGTTCCTTCTGTCTGGAGATAATCTCTTTTCGCAGTGTCTCATCCTGAACCAGCCTGTTTATAATTTCTGCCACCAGTTTGGGATCCTTATCTTCTGTCAATATTCCCCCATTGCCCAAGGTATCTGCTATAGCTGAGCTATCGTAGGCCACAATAGGTACACCAAAGTACATTGCCTCTACCAAAGGAACGCAGAACCCTTCATGCTCACTCATACAGGCAAATACATCGGCAGTCCGATAATAAGCCAGAATTTCATCAAACTTTATGTGGCCGGTAAAATATACATCCTTAAGGTCCAACACCTCTGCATATCGCTTTAACTGTTCATAATATGCCTCCATCCCGGCATATTTTCCCACAAAAAACAGCCTCGCATCCTGATTCATATAATTTTTATAATAAAAAAAGGCCTTAATTACATCCTCCTGTTTTTTATTAGGTGAAATCCTGCCAGTAAACAGGATATTGGTTCTGCCATCTCCATACTTATCCAAAATATTCTGAGAAGGAGTTTTATCATAATCTCCATAGGGTATAAGAATTGGAAGCACATCTATCTTTTGCCTGTATCCCATTCTTCTCAAATCCTGCTTATTAAACTCAGAAACAGCAAGACAGTAGTCAACCTTATCTGCCAGATATTCTACATCTTTTAATCCCCTATGGCAGTTCATCTGCAATTCCACACTGAAATCCTCAAAAAAGCGAGGCGGCGTAACATTGTGATAATAAATAATTTTACGGCAGGAAAAATCACCAAATCTGTGGTTCCAACTAGTTCCGTTGGACAGATGATTTATAACAACATCATCCTTATGCAATTCAGGCAGATACTGAATCTTCTTAGCAGAGCCGGCAGGCAGCCTGGTATCAATGGCTTCTGCATAAACTTCTGTCTCATACCCCAGCTTCTGTATAGCTTCCTTTAGAGCTAACACAACATTACCTATAGCATCTCCATAAGTAAGGCTACTCAGCATTTGAAATATCCTCATTCTTTTTCCTCCGAAAGCTTCTTCTCCAACTGCTCAATCTTAAGCTCCTGCTCTCTGCAGACCTTTCTTAATTCTTCCAAATGTTTTTCCATCTGTTCATTTTGCTCAATCTGCTGTAGCACAAAGTTTCGCATCTGGCTCATGGCAGATGCCGCCTTCAAATTAAAACAGTTCTGGGCATCCCATAACGGTCTGAGATGAAATTGATATAAGCTCTTAATAAACTTCTTAATCCTGGGACTTCTGCCTGTTATAGGCTGATCATAATCCACATAGTAACTGCGGTCCATATAACGAACATCCCTCTCCATAAGCTCCCTAAAAAAATCGAAATCCTCTGCCTCTTTTTTTCTGGCACACACAGCATCAAATGCCACCGCCTCCTTGGGATAGCTCTTATTTTTCGCATTATTCCGCAGCTCCTGCATAATCTCATCTATATTAATAGGGTCACTCATCATTATTCTCCTTCGCTCTCATACCGACTATAGCTCCTCAGCAAAACGACGTTTCAGCTTGCCAAAGACAAGGAAACCAATTACCAGCAATACCACACCCATTAGAACTGCGTGAAGCAGTGTAGTAAGCCTTGGTATCTTTCCATAATATAGGATATCTCTATATGCAACGATAATCGGGGTCATGGGATTCAAAACATAAATCGCCATATAACGCTCAGGTACAATATCAATTGAATACATTACCGGCGTTAAAAACTGCAGCGCCATAGTGACAATTTTCAGCAAATACTCCATATCGCGGACATACACAGTAATTGCCGACACAAGGAGAGCTGAACCGAGGCATAGCAAATATTCCACAATCGCTATTATAGGAAGATATAAAAGCGCCACAAGGTTGAGCCCCCGTCCGGATAACAAAACTACCAGAAGAACCACAACAAAGCTTAACAGCATGTTGATAAATTGGCTTGTGACATAAGCTATTGGCAAGACTTCTCTTGGAAAGTAGATTTTCTTTACCATATCCTGTTGTGAACGAATACAGGAACACCCTTCTGATACAGACATACTGAAAAACAGCCAGGGTACTAATGCCACAAAAAGATGAAGATAATAATATTCAACATCACTTTTCATAATAACAGAAAAGACAAAAGTATATACCACCAGCTGAAGCAGCGGATTCAAAAATGTCCAAAAAAATCCCAACGCCGAACCTTTATAACGCCCCTTTAAGTCCCTGCGTACAAGACTGAATATCATCTCCCTATATGCATAAATCTCCTTAAACAACTGCATGTCTTTCCTCCAATGTAACTAATTCCTCATATATTCCCTTTAATATGTGTGCGGACCGTTCCCACGTATATATTTTCACACGCTCGCTTCCTTTTCTTGAAAGTTCACTGCGTAATGCCCTATCCACTGCCAGCCGCTCCATTCCCATACAGATTTCGTCAACAGATTCAGGGTTTATCAACAATGCCGCATCTCCAAGAACCTCCGGCAATGACGCTTTATCTGCGGACAGCACCGGGGTTCCACAGGCCATAGCTTCCAATGGAGGAATACCAAATCCTTCATATAAGGACGGAAATAAAAAAGCCATTGCGCCCGCTAAGAGGACAGGCGCTTCTCCCTCTTCCACATATCCGGTAAAAAGAATATCATCTCCTAAATCCAATGCCTTTGCTGTTTCATATATATCATCGCAGAGCCATCCCCGTCCTCCAGCCAGCACCAACTGAGGTGCATTCGACATTTTATCATGGAGCCTGCCGTAAGCCTCCAAAAGCCTCTTTATATTCTTTCTCGGCTCAATGGTACCTAAATACAGATAGTACCTCTCCTTGATGTGATATTTCCCTCTTACCGCATCAATCCGTTCCCGTGACTGATGATTGCTAAACTTTGACTGGTCTACTCCCAAATGCATTACCCGTATCTTCTCTTTCGGAACTCCCAGATAACGAACCAGTTCATCCTTACTGAATTGAGAGACAGTTATAATTATATCGGCACGATTACAAGATTTCTTCAGCACCAGATTAAGCCAATGCCTAGTTCTCGATTTTACGGTTTCCGGACATGCCTTATATGCCATATCATGGACAATCGTAACTGTTTTCCCCTTTACACCTGGAGGAACAAAAAAATTAAAAAACTGTGTAACATCACACTCCCTGCCAAAAAACAGAGAATACGGCACAGGAACAAATGGCCATATTAATTTATACAGCACAAAACGGAACCATTTACAAGGCTTCAGCATTATCCCCAAATCTTCATACTGCTTCATCTCAACCAATAGTTCCGGTGACTTCCCTAATGAAAAATAGTGCATCTGGTAATCATTATGCCCTTCCATACTAACCAGGTTTTGAATCAGATTGACTGCACACCATCCAATTCCTGTCTTATGGCGGTCCAATAATAGCTGGGCCTCAAATCCAATTTTCATCTATGCTTCCTCACAAGTCAAATTTTCATAAAGTGTAAAAAGTTGCTTCAACATATTACTCTGACTAAAATACTCCTTTATCCGTTCATAACCTGCTTTTCCATAAACTTCCCTGACTTCCGGATGCAATGCCAGCCAATTCATGGCATCTGCCAACTCGGACGAATTCTTAGCCTCTACCGTCAAACCGGTAATCCGATGCAGGCTGACATACGGGACGCCACTTTTCAAATTTGTATTAATGACCGGCTTTCCATATGCCATAGCCTCCATTTGTACAATACCAAAGGCTTCACTTTTTTCAACTGAAGGCAATACAAATACATCACATTTACGAAAACACTCATCCAGCACGCTGTCAGCTACTTCCCCCAGGAAAGACACACGGTCCGTAAGCCCCAGTTTCTCGGACAATTCTGTCAATTCCGTCTTAAGCGGTCCCTCACCCACTATGTCCAGATGACCATATTTCACTTTGCTCATAGCTCTGATGAGTACATCACACCCCTTATAATATACAAGTCTGCCTACAAAAAGAAAGCGGATATTACTGGATGAATTGACAGTTTTTACTTTCACATATTCATCAGCCCGCTTCTCCATCTTCTTTTCAACTCCAAACGGAATTACATGACATTTATCCTTGTACGGGCCCAAATAAGAGGAACCTTCAATATGCCCCTCCGATGCGACCACGATTGCATCAGCCCGTTTTAAACACTTCTCCATAATCGGCCTGTAAAGCAGCATCAACTTTTTCTGACGCACAACATCACTATGCCACCAGATAACCAGCTTACCATCATACCCCGATGTCACCGCCGCTAAATCCGCCATTGGAAAAGGCAGATGAATATGAACAATATCCTTCCCTTTTGACATAGTCTTGAACTTCTGAAAAAAGGAGGGTGCTATTGGTAAAGATAAGAGCATCCCTCTGCTTGCACACCGGGTAACGGGAACCCCATGTATAGTTTCCTTTACTTCATTTCCTTTTACCTGGCAGGTAAGAACCTCTATATTGGCTAAATCACTAAGTCCCTCCGAAATATCTTGTATCACTCTTTCAATTCCGCCTCTGGCTGGATAATACATACGGCTAACCTGCAGCACATTTAATTTTTTCATATCTACAGCTTTCTATCCTTTTCCTCCATGGTTTCGGTAAGATCCCCGCACTCTTTGGTAATGGCAGCTGCCTGTTCTTCCGAGAACCCTTCTGTGCTTTCCTTAATCAAAAGAATTTTTATCGTCTTAAAAATAATTTCGATATCAAGCCAGATTGAGTAATTCTGGATATACATTAAGTCCAACTTCAATTTGTCATATGCCGTAGTATTATACTTGCCATAAACTTGTGCATATCCCGTAAGGCCGCCCTTTACCTTTAAACGATATACAAACTCCGGTATATCCTTAGTATATAATTCTACGTGTTCAACCCGTTCCGGTCTTGGACCAACGACGCTCATCTCACCTTTTAAAATATTAATAAATTGGGGCAGCTCATCAATTCTCAATGCCCGAATCACCCTGCCTACAGGAGTAATTCTTGGATCCCTGTCTGCGGCCGGGACAGATGTTCCCGCCGCTTCGGCGTTGACAATCATACTGCGAAACTTATAAATATCGAATATCTTTCCATCCTTTGTATATCGTTTCTGCTTAAATATCACCGGCCCCCTGTCATAGAGCTTAATGCAGGCCGCTGTTACCAGATAAATCGGCGAAAGAACCACCAATGCACACACAGCTATGATAATATCAAATGTTCGCTTTATAAACTGCTGTTCAAAACTAAGTCCAGTATTTCGGGCAAGCATCAACGGAGTATCAAATAGGTGAAGATTCTCTGCGCTCCGTATAATAATATCAGATATCTTTGGCACCATATAAGTCCGGATAGATTCATTATAACAATACTTTAAAAGCTGATTACGCATCTGCGAAGGAATATCGCAGAGTATCACACCTTCATACTGCTTCACTTTTTCCTTTATTACATCCATACCTTTCGATATATGTACCAATTCCTTGATATCATACCTATCCGCTCTGCCGTAAAGCTTAACCATAAGCGAATAAACCGGATGTTCCCCATAGACCAGCACTACCTTACGCGGAGGATATATCCGAAGATATATCTGAGTGCAGAGCACACTCCAAACAGTAATCCACACTCCCTCTACTCCTGTCATGGCCAGCAGCGGTACAGGGTTTTGAAAATGTTTTGTCAACAAAGTAATCTGCAGATATATGATAATATTCGTGCAAAAGCTTGTCAGTACCTGTGAGTATATAATATTAAATATCCTTAGATATCCAATCCTCAGACCACCATAAATGGCGCTAAACACCAACAGGAGAATACCATATACTGCCATGATTAGCCAGTTACCTGTACGGTTGTATGGAAATTCCATAAATCCATTGTAATATTTCAACCATACATGTCCATACACCATCACTTCCAGGCCTATGAGAACCGCACTAAACAAAAACCTTACCATTCTCTTGTATGGTTCATAATCTTTTTTCATAAACAAAAAACTCCCATCGCTTGAAAGCGCTTAACATCTGCTGTATCTTAACTAAACATACCGTTAGAGTATAGCATTATCTTCCGGATAATGCAATAAGCCAACTGCCAAGTACCGCTGGATATTGCTTACATTCCTTACATTATTCAGTATTTCCTGATACATTGCGAACCGCCGCTACACCTAGCATCATGAGGGTCAACATTATAGGCGCAACAATAGGTACGCTTATGTTAACCGCCGCCTGGGCACCATAACAAATAACGGCAAATGCAATTGCAATTAATTCAGGTCTTTTTTTCAATGTTCGGAGCATCTCTATAATCGAGGTCGTAAGCAGAGCCAAATAAGCCGTAAGGCCAACAATTCCAATTGTAACTAAATACTGTAAGTACTCGTTATGTGCGCTGTCGAATTTTTCGCCATACCTTCTGACCATGTCTTCAAAGTAATTTTTTACTGTTATGATACCAAATGTATCCGGTCCATATCCAAACAATTTATGGTGAATAGGCTGCTTCTGATAAAATTCCATTCCAATTCTCCATATATAACCCCTATGTGTTCCCCAATCATCATTTAAGAGCAGATACTGATTTAATGGCCCATACTTTTCCACATTACCTGCTATATTCACATCATAAAGCACATAGATAACCCCCGCGCAGGCCAATAAGATAAGGCCCAGCCATATCCACCTTCCAATATTGCTGCCACTTTTCAGCGCATGATTTTCCGGCAGTTTATATGCCAATAAATATAAACATGCCGTACACACCCATAGCCCGATGATAAGATATGGTAATCCGCCAAATGACGCAATTACATTCATTAGTCCCTTAAACTCCACTACATGATTGGGATACGCATGACTTAGAGTACCTATCACTTGAAACTCTGTAAACAATATGGCTAATAATAATACATATCTCTTTACTCCGTCTATATTCCCGAAAAGGTAAAGCGGGAGAAGCCCAAAAAGAACAAGCAAAGCCAAATATGCATTATCACTGATACCCACAATCAATGCAAACAGTGATAAAATCGCTACAACTAGATACCACAGCCTTCTGTATTTGTTTTTCTCCACTGAAAACATTACTGTCCCCATTCCTGATACCATAGCTACATAGGAAGTATATGTGTTAATATTTCCAATTGTGGAGGTGAAAATAGTGTAATCATCTCCTACCAGTCCTCTCTTGAAACCTATGGGATCAATTTTAAAGAAGTGCAAAATTCCAATCATGCATGCAATGATACCCCCCGCCAAAAACGTATCCAGATACCACTGTCTATATCTCAAGCATCGGCTGATAACAAAAAAGCTGATTCCATAGAGCAGTATCAAAAACATTCCCATGTATCTTCCTTCATTTCCCCAAAAAGATTCAAAACGATACTCTGATTGTAAAGTAGATATGGTAACAGCAATCAAAAAAATTATCATGGCCCAGTCTGACATTTTTAAGGCATTTAACTTAGCATTTGAACGCATTTCTTTTACAGCGTTGCCACCAATCTCACGCTTATCCTTATACCAGAAAAAAAACACACCAACCAGCATGGCTACAATCATCAAAATAACGGAACCATAATAAAAAATATATTTAGCTACCAAAATATCATAATAGTAATCATGAAAGACCAATGGAAATACAAAGATAATAAGCACGGTAAAAATACCTGCTATAACAGAATTGTATTTTCTCCAGGCCGCTAATAAATTTATTATTTTCTCATCCGATATTTCTTTTGTTTTTATATTATCCATAGGTTACACAACACTTTCTTATCCTTTTTTCCAAATACTTTATCAGTATATCATTTTACCCACTATTCCGCAACTTTATGACCCAATAAAACCAAATGCTTTTATTAAATTTTAATATTTATTCCATATAGAATATAATACCTTTTACCGCATCAGTTTAAGCCACTAATCGTCTTATGATAATTTTCCATATACGAAGTATAATCAACTCGTAATGCAAAAAAGGAATTTCAAAAAGTATTTCAAAAAGAAAAAGGAGAGTGCATTAATTATGAGAAAGCAGACAAAGTTAGTTGCTGTATTATCAACAGCAGCACTGCTCGCTATTGGTGCATCCATGACTTCTTTCGCAGCTACAGGATGGGCTGAGGAAGACGGTACTTGGGTATATTACAACAGAGACGGCGAGAGAGCAACCGATCAGTGGAAGAAATCCGGTAATAACTGGTACTGGTTAAACAGCGACGGCGAAATGGCTATCGATGAGCTGATTCAGGATGGCGACAACTATTATTATGTAGACATCAACGGTGTTATGGCAGCTAATCAGTGGGTAGCTATCGACAACGAGGATGCAGGACAGGATGATGAGCCAGATCATTACTGGTACTATTTCCAGGCTAATGGTAAGGCTTTAAAGAATGGCGACAATGCAAGAGTAGCTCTGAAAACCGTAAATGGAAAGAAGTATGCTTTTGATGATGAAGGCAGAATGCTTTTCGGCTGGGTTGATGCTGATAATGCAGAGCGCATTGACAATACAGATGGTGATGGCTTCAAAGAAGGCGATTACTACTTCGGCGGCGAAGATGACGGTGCAATGACAGTTGGCTGGCTGCAAATGGATATCACATATGATGAAGCTACTTCTGACTACGAAGTTTCACCAGTATTCAATGATGATGAGGACCAGACACGTTGGTTCTACTTCAAATCCAATGGTAAGAAAGTAAAAGCTGAAAATGGTGATACGCAGAAGAGCAAGACCATCAATGGTAAGAAGTACGAGTTTGACCAGTACGGCGCCATGACAGCGGAGTGGTCCTTAGACGTAGATACTGCTTCTACAAGCGGCATCAGAGGCGATTACAGTACTGCTACCCATAGTGTATCTGCTAAGTATGCTCAGCAGTGGAGATACTTCCAGGATGTTGAAAACGGTGCCCGTGTGAGCAAGGGCTGGTTTAAGGTTGTATCTGCTGAATACCTTAACTATGATAAGTATAATGATGATGAAGATGCATGGTACTATGCAGATGGAAGCGGTAATCTGTATGCTGGTCAGTTCAAAACTATTAAGGGCAAAAAATACGCATTCAGAAATGATGGCCGCATGATTGATGGCTTAAAGTTCATTCAGCAGGACGCTCAGAATAATATCACTGACGTTAGAGCGGATGATGACGATAATCATCCATTCGATACAGATGATGATTTCAATAAGAACTCTATTTATTGGAGTGACCTTGGATACAGATGCTTCTACTTTGGTGGCGGTGATGATGGTGCTATGAGAACCAACAAGACCAACATTGATATTGATGGTGATAGATTCAACTTCTACTTTGAAAAGTCTGGTGCTCATAAGGGTGCAGGTCTTACTGGTGAAAAGGATGATAAGTTCTATCAGTCTGGTAAGTTAATTACTGCTGGTAAGGATGAGAAGTATCAGGTTGTTAAGAGAAGCAACAAGAGTGGTGTGTCCACAGCTGCCAGCAAGTATACTTACAGCAAGTTGGATGACGTCAGAAAATTCCTTGATGACATCTCTGGCAAGTATACCGATAATGTTATCAATGATACAACTGTTGACCAGTTGAGAGATCTTGGCGTAAACAAGAAAGCAGAAGACATCAAAGAGCTTTATATCATTGATACTACTCAGGTAAATGCTAATGACTACTTTGTTGTAAATACCTCTGGAAAAGTAATTGATACCAAGTCTAAGAACAAAGATGGAAATGATTACTACTATGTAATTAAGAAGGGCGGGCAGATTGCCGCTATTTATGCAGAGAACTAATTAACATTGATTGGTTCTAACTAAATAATAAGGGGGAAAGCGTTGTGACTGATTATGTAATTAAATTAGTCTCAACGCTTTTTTCCTGTATTAAAATATAACAGATATAACATTGAGTAAGGAGGAAGTCCATGATTAAGAAAAAGTGGATATCATTATGCTTAGCCATTACTTTAGCAACAACAACTCCCATAGTTTCCTTTGCTGATACATCAACAGATACAACAACTATGGAAAATTGCGGGGCATATTTATTCGAATGGCGTCCCGTAGATTGTGGAAATGGACACTATTTTGCAATATTAGTAGGTGGGGATTCCATTGCTGAAAGAAATGTGATTCTTAATAGGGGGTATGATTTTGCTTATACTTTTGAACCAATGAAGTATCCAAGACCATGGGGAGAAGTACCTACACTCAATAATGTAGATGGTGTATGGGCTATTCCAGAGAACTGGCCGATGCTCCCTGAGGATTCTCAATCCACACTCCAAATAGTACTCTTTACAAATAATAATAAACTTCCTGATAAAGAGCGTTATATTGATGTGGTAAAACTTCCAAATAATGTAACCGTCTCAAGTCTGCCTCCAGAAGTTAAGAAATATCTGATAAATGCAGATGGGACAGATGCAGGAGCATATGAAGGCACAGAGACATCTGGTTGGGTTCAGGCCGAGGATGGACGCTTCAAGTACAGAAAACCCGATGGGACATTTGTAAGCAACGGCTGGCTAAATGTCGAGGATAAGCTATACTATATGGACGAAAATGGCTATATGCTGGCAGATACCCTTGCACCAGACGGATCTTATGTGAATGCAAGTGGTATCAAACAAAAATATATGCCAGGATGGTTCCAAAATGAGCGTGGTTGGAAGTATGTCTTGAAAAATGGTTATTTCGCGGCCTCTACCTGGGTACAGGATACAGATGGTAAATATTATTATTTCGACCTGGGTGGTTACATGAAAACTGATTATGATACTCCTGATGGATACCACGTTGGACCAGATGGAGTATGGGACGGACAAGCCACAACACATGTAGAAGATATAAAAAAGCTTGGACCTGGTGCTCAGCCGCAAATAGAAAATGCCGAACAATCTTTGGCCTCAGAAAACACCACAACAAAGAGTCTGTGAAAGTTTTTCTGTAATTAAAGATTTATAAGGTCTTCTATGATAAAATAAAAATCATAGGAGGCCTTTTTATTATGGCAAGAGAAAAGAAATCTGTACACAAAGTGCAAATGACGGATGGAAAGCGAAACATCATCCGGCAGCTTCTTGAGGAGTATGAGATTGAATCTGCCCAGGACATTCAGGATGCCCTCAAAGATCTACTGGGCGGTACCATCAAAGAGATGATGGAATCCGAGATGGACGAGCATCTTGGCTATCGCAAGTCAGAACGTTCCGATTGCGATGACTATCGCAATGGCTATAAAACCAAACAGGTGAATAGCAGCTATGGAAGCATGAAAGTCGAAGTCCCACAGGACCGTAACTCCACCTTTGAACCACAGGTGGTAAAGAAACGCCAGAAAGATATCTCTGATATCGATCACAAGATCATATCCATGTACGCTAAAGGGATGACAACACGGCAGATCTCGGAAACACTGGAGGATATCTACGGCTTCGAGGCCTCCGAAGGCTTCATTTCGGATGTGACGGATAAGCTTCTGCCCCAGATTGAAGACTGGCAGAACCGCCCCCTTTCCGATGTCTATCCGGTGCTTTATATCGATGCAATCCACTATTCTGTACGGGATAACGGCGTGATCCGTAAGCTGGCGGCCTATGTTGTACTGGGGATTAATTCAGATGGTTTAAAAGAGGTTCTGACCATCGAGGTTGGCGAAAATGAGAGTGCCAAGTACTGGCTTTCCGTTCTGAACGGTTTAAAAAACCGTGGAGTAAAAGACATCCTGCTCCTCTGTGCCGATGGACTGACAGGGATAAAGGAAGCGATAGCCGCTGCCTTTCCAAAGACGGAATACCAGAGGTGCATTGTCCATCAGGTGCGGAATACGTTAAAATACGTATCAGACAAGGACCGTAAGCTCTTTGCGGCAGATCTCAAAACGATTTACCAGGCGCCAACAGAAGAGAAGGCATTAGAAGCCTTGGAGCGGGGCACAAAAAAATGGTCAGAAAAGTACCCGAATTCCATGAAAAGCTGGCACCAGAACTGGGACGCGATCATCCCCATCTTTAAGTTTTCAACGACTGTACGCAAGGTTATATATACCACGAACGCAATCGAAAGCCTGAACGCCACATACCGGAAGCTGAATCGTCAGAGGAGCGTGTTTCCAAGCGATACAGCCCTTTTAAAAGCGCTGTACTTGTCAACATTTGAAGCAACAAAGAAGTGGACGATGCCAATCCGCAACTGGGGCCAGGTATATGGGGAACTGAGCCTCATGTATGAGGGCCGACTGCCGATGTAAGAGAATCCAGGACCGTTCAAACCAGACGGGAATCCGCCTGGTCTTGACATATGCAGTATTGTGCGGTATATATAAACCAAGGGCTGAACGCTCATAGAGAAGCTTTCAGCCCTGCCATTATCATAGAAGAGCTGCTTTTACAGAGATTTCTTCACACACTCACAACAAACCAGAATTAACCTAATAAAATGCTCCCTTGCAATGAGATATTTTAAATCCCATTGTAAAGGAGCATTTTACGCAAAAACAAAACTTAATTAGTTGTTGTCTATTGCATTGCCTTCAGAAGAATTGTTCGTTTCTTCCACCGCCTCTGTTTGGGGCTCTTCCTGGGTATTTTCTTCGGCAACACCAGATTCCGTGTTAGAGGACACCACACCTCCTGGTCCTGGATTCTGACCATACTCACCCGTAGCCGCAGCACCATCCCATACTCCGTCCGGGCCAACATGATATCCGTCCGGTGTATCATAATCGGTTCTCATATAGCCACCTATATCAAAATAATAATACTTACCATCTGTATCCTGTACCCAGGTAGATGCTGCAAAATATCCATTCTTTAGGACGTATTTCCAGCCACGCTCATTCTGGAACCATCCCGGCATATATTTCTGTTTTGCCCCGCTTGCATTTACATAAGAACCATCCGGCGCAATTGTATCAGACAGCATATATCCTTCTTCATCCATATAATACAGGTTATCATCTACATTCAGCCATCCTCCGCTTACGAAGGTTCCGTCAGGTTTTCTATATCTATAACGTCCATCAGCTTCTATTACCCAACCTGAACTTTTGGTACCCTCATAGGCACCTGCGTCCGAGCCATCAACATTGATTAAATACTTCCTAACATCAGCCGGAAGTGTAGAGGTATCTACATTACTAGGTAGCCTTACAACGTCAATATATCTCTCTTTATTTGGCAATTTTCCATTATTTGTATAGAGTACTATCTGAAGTGTAGACTGTGTTCCCTCGGGCAGAAGAGGCTGGTTTTCTGGTATGGCCCATACTCCGTCTACATTGACCAGAGTAGGTACTTCTCCCCACTGTCTCGGATACATACTGGGATTAAAGGTATAAGCATAGTCATATCCGCGATTCAAAATCACATCTCTTTCTGTAATACTATTGCCGCCTACAAGTATTGCAAAATAGTGGCCATTACCACAATCTACAGGTCGCCACTCAAACAGATATGCCCCGCAGCTTTCCATTGTTGTAACGGATGCGTCTGTAGTAGTATCTGCCAGTGAGACAATCGGATTAACTGAAAGCAGCGTAGCAGAAAGACAGAAAATCATCCATGTTTTTCTAATCATCAAAGATTCCTCCTGATTCTTAATTCAATAAAGAAGTTAATTTAAGGTCGTAGATACAAAAAGAAAAGCGCTGTGACTAATCTAATTGCTTAATCAGTCACAACGCTTTCCCCCTTAATTATCATTACACATTAACTGTGTAATTTATTTCTCTGTGTAGATAGCTAAAATCTCGCCCTTAGAGCCAGTAGCATAGTAATAGTCATTGCCATCCTTATTTCTGGACTTGCTGTCAATAACCTTACCGGAAGTATTTACGATGAAATACTTGCCCTTAACTGCCTGGTTATTGTCGTCCTTCTCTGGAATTACATACAATTCATCAATGTTATCTGCACTCTTAGTAATGTTCAGCTTGCTCAGGCTAACCTTAGATGGATCTGTAGTGTAAGCAGAAGTTGTATCCATGCCAAGCTCTTCTAAGAAGGTCTTAACATCATCCAGCTTCTTGTAGCCCTTAAGTCCTTCGCCGGCATCATTCTTATCAATGGTTGGGTCTAAGGTCTTAACTACCTGATACTTCTCATCCTTACCAGCCTTCAGAAGCATACCAGACTGATAGTACTTGTCATCCTTCTCACCAGTCTTACCAGCGCCCTTCTTGGAGCCGGACTTCTCGAAGTAGAAGTTGAACTTATCGCCATCAATATCGATGTTGATCTTGTTGGTCTTCATAGAACCATCATCGCCATCACCGAAGTAGTAGCATTTATAGTTAGCGTTCTCATAATAAGGAGCGTTCTCAATGAAGTCATCCTCAGTATCAAATGGATAATCATCATCATCATCAGCCTTAACATCTAAGCTGCCGTTGCTGTCCAGAATGAACTTAAGTCCATCAACCATACGGCCATCGTTCCTGAATGCATACTTCTTACCCTTGATGGTCTTGAATTCACCTGCGTACAGGTTACCGCTTCCATCTGCATAGTACCATGCATCCTCATCATCGTTGTTCTTATCATAGTTCAGATATTCAGCTGCAACTACCTTGAACCAGCCCTTGCTTACACGAGCACCGTTCTCAACATCCTGGAAGTATCTCCACTGCTGAGCGTACTTAGCAGGTACACTGTTGGTTGTTACATTACTATTCTGATTTCTTACACCAGCCTTAGATGCAGACTCTACATCCAGAGACCACTCTGCTGTCATGGCGCCGTACTGGTCAAACTCGTACTTCTTACCATTGATGGTCTTGCCCTTCTGAACATCGCCATCTTCAGCTTTAATCTTCTTACCATTGGACTTGAAGTAGAACCAACGGCTCTGATCCTCATCCTCGTTAAACACTGGAGCAATCTCATTATCATTGGTTGCTTCATCATATGTGATATCCATCTGCAGCCAGCCGACAGTCATTGCACCATCATCTTCGCCGCCGAAGTAGTAATCGCCTTCTTTGAAGCCATCACCATCTGTATCATCAAGGCGCTCTGCATTATCAGCAGCAACCCAACCATACAACATTTTACCTTCATCGTCAAAAGCATATTTCTTGCCATTAACAGTCTTCAGAGCAACCTTATCATTGTCACCATTCTTTAAAGCTTTACCATTAGCCTGGAAATAATACCAGTAATGATCTGGCTCATTGTCTTCACCAGCATCCTCGTTGTCGATAGCTACCCACTGGTTAGCTGCCATAACACCGTTGATGTCTACATAATAATAGTTGTCGCCGTCTTCAATCAGCTGATCGATAGCCATTTCGCCGTTGCTATCTAACCAATACCAGTTGTTACCGGATTTTTTCCACTGATCGGTTGCTCTCTCGCCGTCTCTGTTGTAATATACCCAAGTACCGTCTTCCTCAGCCCATCCTGTAGCTGCGAAAGAAGTCATGGATGCACCAATAGCGAGCAGTGCTGCTGTTGATAATACAGCAACTAACTTTGTCTGCTTTCTCATAATTAATGCACTCTCCTTTTTCTTTTTGAAATACTTTTTGAAATTCCTTTTTTGCATTACGAGTTGATTATACTTCGGATAAGGAAAATTATCAATAGTTTTTTTGCATTTTTTGCAAATTCTACTAAAATTATGTAATATCGACAATTCCGTTAAAAGCTAACCAGCTCCATCACACGCACTTAGTATATTATAAATTCCGGAAAAATACCATAACTTTTACCTGTGCATTTTCTTACATAATTATTACAAAGATGTTATGTCTCCTGAATATTGTATTTATATCTATGCATGATGCGGATTTTTACGATACATGCAAAATCTACCTTCTGTAATTTGCTCATCTCTGCGGCTTAAATCAAGAACGGGCACCACCTCCATGAACTAGTCTGGATGTGATGCCCGCTTATATAACTCTAAATTATTTATTCAATCAATCCATATCTGCAATTGATTTTAATTTACATTCCTAATATAACGCCATAAGCTTCGGCCATTCCCTTACTCTGAATCAATTCATAGTATTCCTTCACCATGGGAATCATCTCACAGAGATCAGCGTGCCAATAATCCTCCCTCTTCATGATTTCTTCCACAGAAGCAGTTTTCATAAACTGCATTATTTCATCCCCATCATTTGCTTTATCCGTACGGTAGAAGGAGATTAGTGCTGCCATAGAAAATGTAAGGGCCTTTGGATAATTCCCGAACTTTTCTTTGTACTCTAAAATAGTAGGAAGAACTCTTACCTGGAACTTGCTTACGGAATTTAATGCAATGCTTAACAGCTGGTGCTTGATAAATGGATTAGAGAATCGTTCCAGAACAGCCGCTCCAAATTTACGGTTATCTTCTGTATCTCCAATTGTAGGAATGATTTCTTCAAATATACACTTTTTAAGGAATGCGGAAACCTTCTCATCCTTCATACATTCGCCAACTGTTTCAAGTCCATACAGATACGCACCCAATACCATGGAAGTGTGTCCTCCATTGAGAATACGTACCTTTCTCTTTTTATATGGATGAACGTCATCGGTCCAGACAATATTGTAGCCGGCTTTCTGGAATGGAAGTTCATCTTCATGGTGACCGCCGATAACCCACAGGTGAAAAATTTCTGCTGTGTCTATAAGCTTATCCTCATAGCCAATCTGCTTAGTCAGTTCCTCGACCTCATCCCTTGGGTAACCAGTTACAATGCGGTCTACCAGTGTGCTGCAGAAATCATTTTCATCTTCCAGCCAGGTTGTAAATCCATCCTCCAGCTCCCATAATTTTGCATACTGAAGAACACACTTTTTAAGATTGTCCCCGTTATCATCAATCAATTCGCAGGGCAGCAGAATAAGTCCCCTTAAACCAGCTTTATAGCGTTTATATAAGAACTGAGTAAGTTTAGCCGGATATGACTTGGGCGGCATATCAGTCAGATTTTCTGTTCCCAGATATTCAATTCCTGCCTCGGTAGTATTAGATACAAGAACTCTTAAGTCTGGATTCTCCGCCAATGCTATATATTCTTCATACTGAGTGTATGGATTCAAAGCTCTGGATATGGAAGTTACATGTGTATGCTCATTTACCACCTGTCCATTATCAATTCCCCGGAGAAACAGATTATATTCACAGTTCTGGTCAGAGAGCATTTGACACATGCCTTTTTCAATCGGCTGAACCACTACAATCTTACCATCATATAAACCTTTTTCCTGGAGTTTGTGAAAGAAATAGTCTACAAATCCACGCAAAAATCCTCCTTCTCCAAACTGAATCACAGTTTCTTTTACACCTGTACTCATTTTTTACCTCCATAGCTATATTTTTTGTAAGTGCTTACATTTTTAGTTGCAACAATTATCTTTTATTTCTGAGACTAATATACAACATAAATTCATAATTTGCAATAGTGTAATGACTTTTTTGTAAGTATTTACATTTAAGGTAATCTATTTTTTATTACTGCATATACTTTGGCCTCTTCTGCAATCTTATCGCATTTTTCATTTTCAAATTCTGTGTTCTGTTTTATATTGCAATTTTCCCTTATATAAAACTAGTTCTTGTAATTTATTTTGTAAATATCTTCCTAATAACATTGACTTTCTTACAAAAACATACTATTATATTAAATATAAAGTATATTTTTTCTTACAAAATTATGAACCAAAAGGAGAAATACGTATGAGAAAGCACACAAAAGCACTTGCAACAATTATGGCAGCAGCTACATTAGCAATGGCATCCGCAGTTACCAGTTTAGCCAATACCGGTTGGCTTAATGTACAGAGCAAATGGTATTATTATGATGAAGCCGGCAATTCTGTTCGCAATCAGTGGGTAGAGAATGACAAGGATCTGTTCTGGCTCAAAGATAACGGTGAGATGGCCATTCAGTCATGGGTAAACTATGATAACAGCTGGTACTGGGTTAACGCTCAGGGTGCAATGGTAACTGACAGCTGGATTCCGATTACAAACAACTGGTATTATGTTGGCCAGGACGGCAAGATGTTAGCTGATACCTGGTTTGAGTATAATCATCGCACATACTACCTTACCGAGAGCGGCGCAGCAGCAAAAGGCTGGGTAGAGCTGGATGGCAAGTGGTATTATTTCGACAGAAATAATGGAGATATGAAGAGAGGCACTACCATTGACGGCTATACTGTCAATGAAGACGGTGTTTATGTTAAATAGTTTCACGAATTGGATGTATTCCTGATATAACCAGGATATGTTTTAGTTTATGGGCTCTTTGTCAATAGTTGGGGTGGGATTTGTTAAAATCCCGCCCCAATTCTATGAAAAGGGCCCTTTTTATGTTTAGTTCCAGGTTTTACTGATTTTGGGCATGCCAAATAAGCCTCCGCATTACCGACCTTTTTATCCTATGATGTACAGTGAAGTATCCGGGTTCGGAACCGTTTGAAATTCCGGATTCCGTAGCTGCTCCGTTTTAATACCTTTATCTTGTTGTTAAATCCTTCTGTGGGACCATTTGTCAATCCGTATTTAAAGGCATTCAGGATTTCTTTTCGCCAGGCCCTGTAGGTCTTAGCACAGTCCTCAAATTCCTTGATCCCACAGCTCTGTGCATTCGCAATCCAGTCATCAAATTCCCTCTGCTGCTGACGATACGCTTCCATCTGGCAGATATCATAAAACCACTCTTTCATGCGGTGTGCCAGACGCAGATCCTCGCTATAGTGAAGCATTAAATCACAGGCCTGTTTGTTCTCATCCTTCAGCTTTTTATAGCGGGTCAGAATGAGTTTCCGGCTGCGTTTATAATACTTACGCAGAGAAACCGGCATGGACCGCTGCAGCCGTTTGCGTACATTTTCAATCGCCCATGTCACCTGCCGGATGAAATGATATTTATCCACGATGATTGTAGCGTTTGGAAAGAAGGTCTGTGCAAGTTCGGTGTAGGGGCGCCACATATCGCAGACGAAGAACTTTACCTTCAGGCGTTCTTTCCTGGGAATGTTCCGCCAATAATCAGCCAGATGGCTCTGTGTCCGATCCGGGAGAATGTCGAGGATCCGGCGCTTTTTCGGATCAACCAGAATGCACTGATATTTACCGGTAGAAGCATTGCCTTTGAATTCGTCAATGGAAAGCGCTTGTGGAAGCTGGTCAGGCGGAGGATAGCAAATCGTGTCCAGAAGGCGGCAGACCGTCTGGACGGAAACACCGGTAAGCTCTGCGATCTGTTTTAAGGAAAAGGTCTGCCGGAGCAGGGAGACAATGTAAAATGCCAGTCTGCGGGTCCTGCGGTGGTAGCTGGGGAGGAACGAATAGGATTCCGTGAACCGTTTGCGGCAGTATGGGCAGAGGTAGCGGCGTTTGCGAAGGAGCAGGATTACTTGTTTTCCCAGTAAGGGAATGTCCTGGACTTCTTGTAAACGGTAATCATGAATCCGTTTAGTTTTAGCCCCACAGCAGGGACAAGTCTGTTCTACCGGTTGGGACTGGATGAAAATTTTAATGAAAGAGTCTGCCTGAACCACTTTTTTAATAAAAACACCTTCCAAGTTAAGGAAGGCCTTGGTATAATTAGGGTACATCTATAAGGGGTCACCTCCGTAACATTAAACTTTGGTCGGGATAATGTGTTTAGGAGGCTTCTTATAGATGTATTTTATTACAACGAAAAGAATGTTGGAAGTGTGCTTTTCAGCACACCCCAACATTCAGTATAGAACCAGTTTATGTACCAATAGGATTTAGGGGAAAAGGACGAAGAGCTATGTGTTGATTAGGCGGCACATAGCTCTTTTAATATATATTTCAGAAACTTCCCCGCAAAAAAACCGCCCCGCCTCAACATGTCTCACACGTCTTAGCGCAACGGTCTTTCCATCCAAGTCATCCTCAGCTTTATCAACTGAATTCCGATGAATTCCGATTAAACGATTCTATCAGCCCTGGTCTAAAATTACTTCAATGTAACCTTAGCGCCCTCAGCCTCTAATTTAGCCTTAACATCCTCAGCCTCTTCCTTGGAAGCGCCCTGCTTAACTACCTTAGGAGCTCCGTCAACTACGTCCTTAGCTTCCTTCAGGCCTAAGCCGGTAACTTCACGTACAACCTTGATAACCTTAACCTTGTTAGGACCAACCTCGGTCAGCTCTACGTCAAATTCGGTCTTCTCTTCAGCTGCTGCTGCGCCAGCGCCTGCTGCTGCAACTACAACACCTGCTGCTGCGGATACGCCAAACTCTTCCTCACATGCTTTTACTAATTCGTTCAGTTCTAATACGGATAATTCCTTGATAGCTTCGATAAACTCAGCGGTTGTTAACTTTGCCATTTTATGTTCCTCCTGTTTAATATTTAATAATTGTGTTTTTCAATATTGTCCGGCCCCTGTATGCTGCCGGGCAGATAAGCCTTTTTCTGTCAACAAAATTATGCCTCTGCGGCTCCACCCTGCTGCTCTGCGATCTGATTGAGTACGCGTGCCAGGTTGGTGATTGGTGACTGGATGCTTCCAAGCAGCTTGCCAAGAAGTTCCTCTCTGGAAGGAATGGTTGCGATAACCTGGGTTCCTGCCTGGTCATAGTAGGTTCCTTCAACTACAGATGCCTTCAGTTCCAGCTTTGGAGCTGTCTTAGCGAAATTAGCTAAGATACGTGCCGGAGCAGTAGCGTCTTCTTTGGAAACTGCTAATGCGGTAGGTCCTTCCAGCTGTGGTGCAAGTGCTGCAAAATCTGTTCCTTCTGCTGCACGCTTAATCAAAGTATTCTTGTATACCTTGTAAGCAACCCCAGCTTCCCTTAACTGCTTACGCAGCTGAGTGTCCTGCTCTACTGTCAGACCGCGGTAGTCAACAATGACTGCACCGGCAGCGCCTTCCAGCATAGCCTTGATCTCATCTACGACTGGCTGTTTTAATTCAACTTTTGCCATGAATGGTTTACCTCCTTATATATTTTCGCATTGAAAACCGTCATAGCACGGGAACGATTCATAATCCGGGACTGCACACTACTGTACCGGGCAGGCGACGCATGTTGGGCGCACCGGACATACCGGACGTGCCGGGTATGCGGATATGCCAACAGCGGCAGATATACCGGGTACAACAGCTGCAAAGACCGGACAAAAAACCTCTCCGCCGTAAAGACAGAGAGGTTCGCAAAATCTCATCATAAATAATCAGAGTTTTGTATGTTCCTCGGCAGGCGTTTTCGCCTTACACCTTACGGTACCTGCTGTCTCAGGGCATTCAATACTGTGGTATCATATCATATTGTATGAATGATGTCAAGCCCCACTCAGAATTAAAACCTCAAGAATAAAACATTCGATTTAAAACTTCAAATCAAGGCTCTAAACCTTCTGGTGAATGGGGATTTGTGCTTATAGCACTATATTATAGCAATCAATTAGTTTACAAGCTTTGCAACGTTCAGCTTAACGCCAGGACCCATGGTAGAGGTCAGGGCAACGCTCTTAAGGTATGCGCCCTTAACGGTGCTTGGCTTAGCCTTCATGATCGCATCAATAAGCGTCTGGAAGTTGTCCGCTAACTGCTCCTCTGTAAAAGAAGCTTTTCCTACTGGCACGTGAATAATGTTTGTCTTGTCGAGTCTGTATTCAATCTTACCAGCTTTGATGTCGTTGATAGCCTTGGTAACATCCATGGTTACGGTTCCGGCCTTTGGGTTTGGCATTAAGCCCTTGGGTCCCAGTACACGGCCCAGACGGCCTACAACGCCCATCATATCAGGGGTAGCTACCACAACGTCGAAATCCAGCCAGCCGTCGTTCTGAATCCTCGGGATCAGTTCCTCTGCTCCTACGTAATCAGCACCTGCTGCCTGAGCCTCATCGGCCTTTGGTCCCTTTGCAAATACTAAGATACGTACAGTCTTGCCTGTTCCGTGAGGAAGAACAACAGCGCCACGAATCTGCTGGTCAGCATGACGTCCGTCACATCCTGTTCTGATATGAAGCTCTACAGTCTCATCAAATTTTGCGGATGCATTCTTCTTCACTAATGTGATAGCATCAGCAATGTCATAAAGTGCAGCACGGTCTACGTTTTTCATAGCCTCTGCATATCTTTTTCCTGATTTCATTCTAAATAACCTCCTAGTGGTATTGACGGGGAATCTCCCTCCCACGTTCATATAACGGGTAAATGCCTTAGCAACCCGGAAACCTTGCTCGGGTGTCTCCGGATTCATGCACCAATTGTATTATTCCTTGGTATAATTCCCAGATATGATTCTTTGGAATTATTCCTCGATGGTAACGCCCATGCTTCTTGCAGTGCCGGCAACCATGCTCATGGCAGCCTCTAAGCTGGCAGCATTTAAGTCTGGCATCTTAGTCTCTGCAATCTTCTGAAGATCAGCCTTCTTAAGAACAGCTACCTTTGTCTTGTTAGGAACACCGGAACCGCTCTTGATGTTGCAGGCCTTCTTAATCAGAACAGCTGCAGGCGGGGTTTTGGTGATGAAGCTGAAGCTTCTGTCCGCATATACGGTAATGACAACAGGGATGATCATGTCGCCCTGATCTGCTGTCCTTGCGTTGAATTCCTTGGTAAACTGAACGATGTTGACACCGTGCTGACCAAGTGCTGGTCCAACTGGTGGTGCTGGTGTTGCTTTGCCAGCTGGAATCTGTAATTTAATATATCCTGTTACTTTCTTTGCCATCTTAGGCACCTCCTAAAATTATGTGGTATTGTCGGGAATGTCCCTCCCACCAGCCCCTGCCCTGCAGAAGCTGATTCCTTGTGTTACAAACGGACGCCTACATCTTCTTGACTTCGGCAAATCCAAGTTCAACCGGTGTTTCACGGCCGAACATCTCAACGTGCATGGTAATGGTCTTTTTACTGTCGTTGATGGCCTTGATGGCCCCCACAGTATCCTTCCATGCACCGGAGATAACAACTACCATATCTCCTACTTCAAAGTCGACTAAGACATCTTCTTCTCTATGGAATCCCAGGCTGGCCATCTCTTCTTCTGTCAGAGGAACCGGTTTGGAGCCCGGACCTACAAAGCCCGTGACACCGCGGGTATTCCGCACTACATACCATGTATCATCGTTCATGACCATGTTGATGAGTACATACCCCGGGAACATCTTCTTGTCCGCCTTTTTCTCCACACCGTTTTTAAGTTCAACCACAGGGAGCATAGGAACGGACACCTCTAAGATCTGGTCCTGAAGGTTCCTGTTTTCAATTGTTTTCTCAATGTCGACCTTGACTTTGTTCTCATATCCTGAGTAGGTATGGACTACATACCAATGTGCTTCTGACATACAATCACCCTCGCCTTTGTTTCAATCCGTTTTCGTTTGCTTTTTGTCTGCTTAAATTAAAGAATAAAGCTCAAACCAAACTTCATAACGAAGTCCAGGACAGCAATCATCACGCCAATCGCAATCGACATGAAAAGCACTGCCACAGTCTGTTTTGCCACGGTTTCCTTGTCAGCAAAGACGATTTTCTTGTACTCTTTCTTCAGCCCGTGAAAAAAGCTAGGCTTTTTGTCCTTCTTAGCTGCCTTCTTCTCAACCTTGTCAGCCTTGGCCGTTTTCTCTGTGGTTTCTACAGCGTTAACTGTATTCTCTTCCATAATTTCACGTCCTTTACTGAGCAGGATTACTTTGTTTCCTTATGCATGGTATGCTTCTTGCAGAATCTGCAGTACTTCTTTGTTTCCATACGGTCCGGATGAGTTTTCTTGTCCTTAGTCATGTTGTAATTGCGTTGTTTGCATTCTGTACATGCCAGTGTAATCTTTGTGCGCACGACTTCCACCTCCACTTATATTATCGTAGTTAACATTTGCCGCTCAGGTACTTAATTTTGAGCATAAAAAAAAGACCTAAGCTCTTCCATTCGCCCGTTTACTATACCATAGAAATGTCCGTACGTCAAGGGATTTTTGTGGATTTATGGGGTGTAGACCGGGGTATGTTGGTTCCGTCTGCTGGTTTGAAATCCTGCCGTACACCCCATATATCATAAAATCATCATTGTCCATGGCCAATGAATACGGTTACAAAATATACATGCTCTGCCCCGGCCTTTCTGAGAGCCCGTGTACACGCTTCAATGGTACTGCCCGTGGTATAGATATCGTCCACCAATATAATATTTTTCATACCGGAGGGCAGGACAGATGCCGTGAAAGCCTGCTCCAGGTTCTTTAACCGGCCGCCGGAGTCCAGGGATTTCTGGGGAGCTGTCTTTCGTGTTCGTTTCAGAATAGAAGTATTTACCGGAATTCCCAGGGGACCGGAAAGGCGCCGGGCTAATTCCTCTGCCTGGTTAAATCCTCTTTCCCGGCGCCGGGACGGATGGACCGGCACAGGGATAAGGGCATCTCCGTCCATGAAGCGGATGCGTTTTCCCATTTTCCTGACCATGGCCTCGCTGTAGAAATCCAGATATTCCCTTCTATTATTATACTTAATCCGGGCCATGGAACGGCTGGCTGTGTCATCGTAATTGATAAGGCTCAGTCCATAATCAAAGCTGCGCTTATGTCTGGTACAGTCATAGCAGTATTCAATAGTCTCATCCAGAACTTCCTTTCCGCACTTCTTGCAGACAGGGCGGCGTACCCATGACAGCTTTGTCATGCAGCCCGGACATATGAGGTCTCCTTTGGGCAGGACAATACCGCCGCATACAGGACAGCGGCGCGGAAACAGAATATCTGTCATAAAATCAATGCCTTGTGGAATTATCTTCATCAGCTTTTTCTCCTGTACCTTCTCAGCCAATGGAATCCGGCTGCGCATATATCTCCCCGATTCTGCTTTTAAGCCCGGAATACCGTTTCTGCTCCACACAGTTTGACGCCATGGTGTAAAATGCGTCCGGCTGTCCCACCAGACACACGCATGAGCGGGCGCGGGTCACGGCCGTGTATATGAGATTGCGGGTCATAAGCATGCGGGGACCATTGTACATGGGGATGATGACTGCCGGGTATTCGCTTCCCTGGGACTTGTGGATGGTGATGGCATAGGCCAATTCCAGCTCCTCCAGCTGCTTGAAGCTGTACTCTATCATCTTGCCCTCATCG
Source organism: Enterocloster bolteae (assembly GCF_002234575.2). Lineage (NCBI taxonomy): Bacteria > Bacillati > Bacillota > Clostridia > Lachnospirales > Lachnospiraceae > Enterocloster > Enterocloster bolteae. The sequence continues at coordinate 5,770,710 of NZ_CP022464.2, forward strand.
AATTCAACGGTGAGCAGTTCCGCAAAATCATTGATCTCCCGGATGATTCCAACGTCGCCGTTAAAGATTCCTGCTCCCTTGTCCACAGGTATGCCGTACTTGTTGCGGACCTCCCACTCCATCTGGTAGTTGTTCTTTATCTGCATGACTTTATCACCTACCCGGTAAATGGTTCCGCCTGACTCTTTTTCCTTCTTGGACTTATCCGGCGGATTCAGGTAGTTCTGCATGATCTGGTTCAAACGCTCCACGCCCAGGGCGCCTTTTCGCATGGGCGTCATGACCTGGATATCAAAGGCATTGGCGTGTACATAGTCTGGCAGCTTCTTCTGGATCAGGGTGATGGCCGCGCTTATGACCGCATCCGGATTGTCCCTTCGGATAAAGAGGAAATCCTGGCTGCGTTTTGCCAGGTCAACCGGCTCTCCGGCATTGATTTTGTGGGCATTGACTACTATATCGCTTTGGGCGGCCTGGCGGAAGATGTGGGTCAGCTTTACCACATTAAAGCTGCCGGACTCGATAATATCCCGCAGTACATTCCCCGGACCCACGCTGGGGAGCTGGTCCACATCCCCCACCAGGATAAGCCGGGTGCCCACGTTTACTGCCCGCAGCAGGGAATGCATAAGGCTGATGTCCACCATGGACATTTCATCTATAATGATGACATCGGCATCCAGAGGATTTTCTTCATTTCTGTCAAAATGCATTCCCATGCTCTGGGCTCCCTTTCCAGACCTTGGCGCGCCGGGGATCACAGGGGCGTCATTGCCGGGCATTCCCACCGGGACCAGTTCCAGCATGCGGTGGATGGTCCTGGCCTCATATCCTGTTGCCTCCGTCATCCGCTTGGCCGCCCGGCCCGTGGGCGCTGCCAGAAGTATTTCCATCCCCTCCATCTCAAAGTACCGGATGATTGTATTGATGGTGGTTGTCTTACCGGTACCGGGGCCTCCGGTGATAACTAACAGTCCGCTGTTTACGGCTTCGTATACTGCCTTTTCCTGCAGTTCATCCAGGTGTATGGACTCCTGCTGCTGTATCTTTAGGAGATTGGCCTTGATTTCGACCTGTGGAATGTCTCCCTTAATGTTCAGGTCATGCAGCATACGGGCTGCATTGAGCTCCAGATAATAGTAATGGGAGGAGTAGACCAGTGGGCCCTGGGCAGACGGCTTTACCACCACCTTGCGGTCTATCTGCATATCCATCAGATGCTTCTCCATGGCAGACGGCTCTACCTTTAAAAGCTCAGATGCCTGGGCAAACAGTTCGGTCTGGGGAAGATAGGTATGGCCGTTGGCAGTAGCCTGGAGAAGGGTGTACAGAATACCGGCCTTAATGCGGTAATCGGAATCCGTAAAGATTCCCACCCGCTCCGCTATCTCGTCAGCCATCTTAAAGCCCACCCCCGGAATATCATCTGCCAGACGGTAGGGATTTTCCCGGATAATCCCGTATAACGTGGGACCGTACTCCTGGTATATCTTGGCCGCCAGGTTCATGGTAATGCCGTAATTCTGAAGGAACATCATGGCCTGGCGCATATCCTTTTTGTCCTCCACCTGCTCAGCTATGGCCATGGCCATTTTCTCACTGACACCCTTTACCTCGGACAGGCGCTCCGGCTCCTCCTCCATGATCCGGAAGGTGTCTGCCTTGAAATGGCGCACGATTCGGGCAGCCAAAGCGGCCCCGATGCCTTTGATGGCACCGGAGCCAAGATAGCGTTCCATGGACAGTTCATCCTGGGGTGTTTTCATCTCATAGCTTTCTATCTGAAGCTGCTCTCCATACACCGGGTGCTGGGTCATATGGCCGCTGGCTTCTATCATGTCGCCTTCTGCCGCATAAGCCAGATTGCCTACCATGATGACTTCTTCCCCGTCGCTCTGATCCGTGACGCTCATTACTGTATAGCCGTTTTCTTCGTTGCGGAACTTAATCCGCTCTATAAATCCTGTTATTGTCGCCATCGTTTCATCAAAAGGTTAAAAGAACCCGGTGCCAGGGCATGTCCGGAATACTCCAGTCCATCACGCTGTGCCGGGTTCTGATTTTTAGTAATCTTCTCTTCCGCCGCCTACTCCCATGGATGCCTCCATAGCCATGTTCATGCCATGGGCAAACTCTATAAACTTGCCGGTACCGATGGCCACTGCAGTCAGTGGGTCCTCTGCAATCATGGTCGTAATGCCCGTCTTTTCCTCAATCAGGGCATCCAGGCCGCTGAGCAGGGAACCTCCTCCTGTCATCACGATGCCTCTGTCAAAAATATCGGCTGCCAGCTCCGGCGGGGTGCGCTCCAATACATTGTGGACAGCATCCACAATCTGCAGAGCAGGCTCCCTGAGTGCCTCCAGCGTCTCGTCTGAGGTAACCACGATGGTCTTTGGAAGACCAGTCACCAGGTTGCGTCCTCTGACTTCCATGGTCAGGACTTCCGGCCTGCGGTATGCTGCTCCGATGTTAATCTTTATCTCCTCAGCCGTGCGCTCGCCAATCAGAAGGTTGTGCTTCTTCCTCATATAGCGCACCAGTGCCTCGTCAAAGTCATCGCCTGCAATCTTGATGGATGTGCTGACAACCGGGCCCCCCAGGGAAATGACCGCAATGTCGGCTGTACCGCCTCCGATATCCACAATCATATTACCGCAGGCCTTTCCGATATCAATACCGGCGCCAATGGCCGCAGCAACCGGCTCTTCGATAATAGCCACTTCCCTGGCGCCTGCCTGGTAGGTGGCGTCCTCCACTGCCTTTTTCTCAACCTCAGTGGCTCCGCTGGGGATACATACGCTGATTCTGGGCTTGCGCAGTGTTTTCTTGCCCACTGCCTTGCTGATGAAATATTTAAGCATCTTCTCTGTAATGGTATAATCTGAAATAACGCCCTGGCGCAGAGGACGGACAGCAACAATGTTGCCCGGGGTACGTCCAATCATAAGACGGGCTTCCTCACCGATGGCCATGATTTTGTTGGTATCGCGGTCAATGGCCACAACGGACGGTTCTTTTAACACAACGCCTTTACCCTTGATATATACAAGGATACTGGCAGTTCCTAAGTCAATTCCAATATCATTGGACATCATCGAAAACATATAGATAGTTCCTCCTCGCTAACTGAGCCGGACCGGAAGCACACACTGGTGGCCTCCATGCTTGTCCCCTGTGGGGACCAAACGCCGGAACAGACCGCATCAATCGCTTAAAATATAAATGGTTGCATTGCATTACTTCTATGCATTGCTTCTATTATATACAATATTGTAAAGTTTTCAAAGGGTTTTTTTCTTTTTTATTTTCTTTATGTTTTTTTCATGCCAAGGACATATTTTCGTCACAATTATTGCTTATTATAATAACAAGTTCACCGAGAGGTGGACGAGGCCTTTGTTTCAAGTGATTACTTGAAATCACAAAGCTTTTTCATACTCATACCGGACGGAGTAATCCGTCCGGCCCCCCTATAACATTTTCTTTTTTTATATACCTACCATTCCCACGCAGGCGATAAGCCATGCAGAAAAAAGCAGAAAAAGAACCGGCACCGTATTTGCGGATGCCGGTTCTTTTTTGCCGTATGTGTCCATGGTCAAAGACCGTCTATACTTTTCCTTATCCGAAGTATAATCAACTCGTAATGCAAAAAAGGAATTTCAAAAAGTATTTCAAAAAGAAAAAGGAGAGTGCATTAATTATGAGAAAGCAGACAAAGTTAGTTGCTGTATTATCAACAGCAGCACTGCTCGCTATTGGTGCATCCATGACTTCTTTCGCAGCTACAGGATGGGCTGAGGAAGACGGTACTTGGGTATATTACAACAGAGACGGCGAGAGAGCAACTGATCAGTGGAAGAAATCCGGTAACAACTGGTACTGGTTAGACAGCGACGGCGAAATGGCTATCGATCAGCTGATTGAAGACGGCGACAACTATTATTATGTAGACATCAACGGTGTTATGGCAGCTAACCAGTGGGTAGCTATCGACAACGAGGATGCAGGACAGGACGATGAACCGGATCATTACTGGTATTATTTCCAGGCCAACGGCAAGGCATTGACTCAGGGCGATAATGACAAGGTTTCCCTGAAAACAGTCAACGGCAAAAAGTATGCTTTTGACGATGAAGGCAGGATGCTGTTCGGCTGGGTAGATGAAGACAGCGCTGAGCGCGTTGACGATACGGACGGCGACGGCTTTAAAGAAGGCACCTACTATTTCGGCGGCGAAGATGACGGCGCAATGACCGTTGGCTGGTTACAGCTCGATGTTACCTATGATGAGGCCACCAACGACGATTATAAGTATACCGCTCCTGTGTTTAATGATGATGAGGACCAGACACGTTGGTTCTACTTCAAGTCCAATGGTAAGAAAATTTATGCTGAAGACGGAGACCGCACAAAGGATAAGACCATCAACGGCAAGAAATATGCCTTTGACGAATACGGCGCAATGGTAGCTGAGTGGTCTCTGGACGAGGAAGATCTGCCTGGCAAGAGCCTTGCCTCCTACTCTGATGCTGTAGAATCCGGCGACGTTAATGCCGGAACAGCCAGCGCTTCCAATATCATAACCGGTAAGGCCTTTAATGCCAAGTACAGCGAGGCATGGAAATACTTCAACAGCGTTGACGACGGCGCCCGCGTAAGCAAGGGCTGGTTCAAGGTAGTTCCTGCTGAATATCTGAACGACGAGAAATACAATGATGATGAGGACTACTGGTACTACGCAGACGGCAGCGGCAATCTGTACGCCGGTGAGTTCAAGACCATCAAAGGCAAGAAGTATGCGTTCCGCAATGACGGCCGTATGATTGACGGACTGAAGTTCATCTATGAAGACAAGGATGCCCAGAGCCTGACTGTATGGGCTGATGACGATGATCCTTACAGATTTGACTCCGAGGACGACTTTGATGATAATGCTCCTCTCTATGAGGCTGCCGGATACTACTGCTACTACTTCGGCGACGGCGATGACGGTGCCATGAGGACTAATAAGAGCACAGTTGAGATTGATGGAGAAAACTTCAACTTCTACTTTGAGAAATCCGGCGGCAAGAAGGGTGCCGGCTTAACAGGCGAGAAGGATGATAAGTTCTATCAGTCAGGCAAGCTGCTGAAGGCTGACAGTGATGATAAGTACTCTGTTGTCCAGAGACAGTTAGTGAAGAAAACAGATGGAACCATAAACAGCGAGCTTGAGGTAGTTACCACTAAAGACAGCACTACCACTGAAGTTTACAATATGCTGGATGATGTTGATGAATTATTGTCCGTAACTAAAGATGCAGGTATTGAAATCTTAACCATTGACGACCTTAATTCATCTGCTTACTCAGGTAAGGCTGATTCTATTCTGAAGGCAGCAAACATTAATAAGGATTTGGAAGACCTGAGAGAGGTTTACATCTTCGGTACCAAGGACGAAAATAGCAACTTTAAGGCATCTGAGCTGAATACCAAGGATTACTTCCTGGTAAATACATCCGGTAAGGTACTTGACAGCAAGGGCAGACATAAAGACGGCAGTGATTACTACTACGCTCTGACCGGCAGCGGTAAGATCGCCGGTATCTATGTAGAGGATTAATCCAAACTGCGGTAAGCTGATGCTGCAGATTAATTAGTAATATAAGGGGGAAGCGTTATGACTGATTTAGTTGATTGTCATAACGCTTTCTTTTATTATCCAAATTCATAATGACAACAGGAGGACTCTATTTTGTTTAAAAAAATTGCAATATTGGGAATGGCCCTGATGTTAGGCCTCTCTTCTTCCACTGCTGCCTTTGCAGACCAGACAGAGACATCAACCACAACTATGGAGAACTGCGGGGCTTTTCTTTTTGAATGGAGGCCCGTGGACTGCGGCGACGGTCATTATTTTGCCATATTAGTAGGCGGAAATACTATAAGTGAAAGTGATGTCATCTTAAACAGAGGATATGATTACCCTTATACCTTTGACTATACGGTTCCGCGTCCATGGGGCGAGGTTCCCCAGTTAGTTAATATAGATGGTATCTGGGGTATCCCTGAAAACTGGGCCATCCTTCCGGAAGGAAGCCAGCCCACACTTCGCATCACGCTTGTTACAAATAATAATATACTCCCCACCAAGGAACGATACATTGATGTAGTCAGCCTGCCGCGGAATATTAATTCCAGGGACCTGCCGGCCGAAGTACGGAAATATTTAATCAATGTGGACGGTTCTGACGCCGGTGCCTATGACGGCACCACCACAGCCGGATGGGAAGAGGAAAACGGTTTATGGCGCTACCGGAAATCAGATAATACCTATGTCTCAAACACATGGCTTAAACTGGATGACAAACAATACTACATGAACGAACAGGGCATCATGCTGGCCGACACCATTACCCCCGACGGCTATTATGTAAATGCAAAGGGCGAGAAAACAGGTTACATACCCGGCTGGCTCCAGGACGGCGCAAGCTGGAAATATGTGAGGAAAAACGGATATTATGCAGCCAATCAATGGATTCAGGACACGGATGGAAAGTGGTACTATTTTGACATGGCGGCTGTCATGCTGGCGGATACCACTACTCCTGACGGCTATTATGTGGATGCCAGCGGTGTATGGGATGGCCAGCCCGCCTCTGCTGTCATAAACGGCGAAAATCCCGGTCCAGGAGTGGACACAGCTGCTCATACTGAAGAATAATCCTGCCTTTTCTACTGCGGCACTGATAAGCGGCAACCGGGGTACCATTTTGGTACTCCTCTGCCGCTTATCATTTTATCCGGAAGTTAGACATTTTCCTTCTATTTGTCTATACTTTTGTGTTTATCGTCTGGTTTTTATGAATAATCTATCGAAATTTGTTCATCAATAGACAAATAAATGAAACTGTATATTTATTTTTGAGGAATCCTGAGCTAATATATTTGTTAAAAAATGAAAGGAGCAAACTTATAATGGAACCCATGGAGTCCCCGAATTTCTTGGAACATGCTGAACTTCTGGATGAAAATACCCCTCATTATCTCAATGCATTTCACAAATATCTAATCCAGCATAACATGTCCCCTAACACAATCACTGCCTATATCTATAGCGTAAGGCACTTTTTTACATACTTTGGACAGCTTAATTCCAATAATGTCAGCCTATACAAAGTATACCTCTTAGACCATTATCAGCCCCAGACAGTCAACATGCGCATCCGCGCTCTGAACTGTTTCTTAAAATTCCAGGGCATCAGTGATTACAGAATACGCGCCCTCCGGCTTCAGCAGAAAAAATATACGGACTACATCATAAGCCAGGCCGATTACGAATACCTGAAGCGCAGACTCCGCGAGGATGAACAATATACCTTCTATTTTATCATACGGTTCATCACTGCTACCGGGGTCCGTGTCAGTGAATTGATCTCTTTTCAAATACAAGATGTCATAAACGGATATAAAGACATCTATTCAAAGGGAAATAAGATGAGACGCGTTTATATCCCCACTGCTCTGCAGGAGGATACACTCCGATGGCTGGAATCTGAATTCAGAAAAAACGGGCCTCTGTTTCTGAGTCACCTCAAACGGGGCATTTCTGTCTCTGGCATCCGCTCTCAGTTAAAAACATTTGCATACCGGTATCACCTTGACCCCAAAGTAGTATATCCCCATTCTTTCCGGCATCGTTTCGCTAAAAATTTTATAGAAAATGGCGGAGATATTGCTTTCCTGTCCAATCTCCTGGGGCATACCAGTATCGAGACTACCCGCATCTATCTGAGGCGGAGCAGTACGGAACAGTCACTTATTGTAAATCAGATTGTAGACTGGTAATGGAATGAAAGGTGTGCTCAGCATGAAAACAAATATGCAGGAAATAAATGGACCGGCCTTTCATGCCTATCTGAAAAAAGCCCAGTCCTCTCCTAATACGATTCGCAGCTGCCTGGCTGCCTACAGACTTTATCATTCCCTGTACAATGACCTGGCAGTCAATCATCTGCTCTGCTTTAAGGACTATCTTATCAGGCACTACAAAGCATCCACAGTGAATAACCGGATATACGGAATCAACCGTTATCTGGACTTCCTTGAAGAGATTTACGGCAGCCAAATGATCCACTTCCGGCTGACTGTTATCCGTACCCAGCAGGCAGCCTTCCTGGACAATATCATTTCCCAGGAAGACTATGAAACATTTAAGAAAAGACTTAAGGACAGCGGAAATATGCTGTGGTATTTTGTTGTGCGGTTCCTGGCCTGTACAGGAGCCAGGGTCAGTGAATTGATTCAGATTAAAGCGGAGCATCTGCATCTGGGCTATATTGATCTCTATACAAAGGGTGGTAAAGTCCGCCGTCTGCATTTTCCTGATGCTTTGTGTCAGGAAGCCCTGGAATGGCTGTCTGCAAAGGGCCAGGTTTCCGGTTTTTTGTTTGTCAACCGCGGAGGAAACCAAATTACTGCCCGCGGAATCAGCAGCCAGCTCAAGACACTGGCCATACGCTGTAACATTCCGCCTGAAACAGTATACCCTCACTCCTTCCGCCACAGATTTGCTAAAAATTTTCTTGAATCATTTAATAGATTTCCAATTATCTCGTTAGATGTTCTTATATGCCGGTATAGCCCTTAACTTCGGGCTTTTCCGGCATTTTTCCTATCGGAAGAACCTCACAAACATTCTTATTACCCCTCATGTTTTCGTTCTCAAACGTAGTACAAACAGTAGTACATTCTGCGTATCTTATGCGGCCTTGGATTCCTGGGCGCTCTCTGACGCAGGCTGCGCGTTGACTGCGGCGGCGGTCTGTGACTTGGCTTGCAGCCGTTCCATTTCCTCCTGTGCGGAATGGAACGTGGCGTGGGCGTAATAGTTCAGCGTCATAACGATATTGGAATGCCCCATAATGTACTGCAATGCCTTGGGGTTCATGCCCGCATTTGCCATTCTGGTACAGAATGTATGCCGCATGGTGTGTGGCGTCATGACCTCCGGCAGCGGTTCCGCATGGAACTTGTTGAACTTCTTGGCAAGGCCCTGAAACATGGAATCATAGTTGACAGCCGCTTTCGGCAGTCCGTCCCGATTTAAGAACAGGAATCCCTTATACCCGTCCACCACAACGCCTTTGCCGTCCTTTCGCCTGTGCAACACACGCTGAAATGCTTTGTAGGCCGCTGCGCTCATAGGCACCTGGCGATAACCGCTGTCTGTCTTTGGCGCTTCGATGTAGTAGCCGTCCTCGGTGCTTCTCAAAAGCTGGTGGTCTACATTCACAAACCGCTTGTCAAAATTCAGGTCGGCAGGCGTCAGGCCGCAGAGTTCGGAAACGCGAAGTCCGGTTTCCAGCAGAATCAATACCTCGTCATAATACTTGGCATAAACGGGGTCACTCTGCATGAAGCCCAAAAGCTCCTTTTCCTGTGCAGGGGTAAGCGGCACCTTTGGTACGGTATCGTCGTTGATAACCTCATTGATCTGGAAGTCAAAGGGATTCTTGCGGAGGCAATCGTCCTGTACGGCCATGTGAAAAATGGCTTTCAGGGAACGCTTGCCGTTGCAGATGGTATGATAGGCCACGCCCTTTTCCTGCATACGCAAGGCCCATTCTTTGGCGTCAGACAGCTTCACGCTGTCGATGCTGGCCCCTCCGATTTTATCCTCGGACAGAAGTTTCATTAACTGCTGGCGGCTCTTATGGGTTCCCCGTTTCACATTGCCCCGCTGCCGGATATACTTTTCATATAGCTGGCACACGGTCATTTTCTTACCGATGGTGTCAATCCCATCGTCAAGGTCTTTTTGTATCTGCTTGATTTTCTCACGCAGAGAAATATCCGGGCGTTTTCCGGCAGGGATTTTGTCCGTAGGGACTAACTTCCATGAGTACACAAACTTCGGTTCTCCAAAGGTATCCGTATATTTGTAGGCGTATCTTCCGTCTGTTCGCTGGCTCTCTCCAGATTTCAAAAGGCGGCCTTTGCTGTCCCGCCTTTTTTCATCTCGTTCTTTTTTTGACATTTCGTCATGCTCCTTTCCATGACGGAAAGAGCCTTGACACGCTTTAAGAGTATTATAGCATAGTCAAGGCTCTTTTTCACTAGATTGTGTCAAGAGAATCAATGATTTTTTCAAATTTTTGCCGTTTGATCTGGATGCGGTTGCCGTTCAAAATCACCCAGCCAGCGGATGGGTTTTCCTCGGCAAGCCGACGCAGTTTGTTTTCTCCAATGCGAAAATATTTCGACGCTTCCTCAATGGTAAGCGTATACTTTTCCCAAATAGGCACATCGTTATTACTCATAATATGGCCTCCTTCTGTTCAAAGCAAAGGTTCCTTGTAAATGTGGGCAAAACACGGACGGCTGGCGGCCCAGCTCCACGGGCTTTTCACCCCCGTGTGGTTCTCACACGGCCCTACCCATTGCCTGTGACGCTTTTAACGCTCGGACTGTGGCTGTAAGGGAGTATCATTGTCCTGCCTGCACGTCATCGCCCATAAGCAGCTACGCTTATTTTGCGGCTGGGTGGTTGTCGCTCCGCTGTTTTCGTAGAAACCAGCATCATGGCGCACCCGCCGTCCGGCTCGGTGTAGACAGAATGTGTCCGTATGCCCTATGACGCGCCGCCATTGTCCTGCGGGCGTATTTGTCAAGGTACATACATCAGCCACCGAGCCGGCGGAAATGCGGAAAGAGAGTAATAAGACATTTCCGTTACCGTGGCCGGGTCGTTACTTCAAGGCAACGATGATGGAATGAATGAGCTTGATTTCCAAACGGTGCTTCATATACTCGTCCACGCACACATAGGGGATGCCGTTGCTGTCATACAAGGTGCGGATGCAGAGCTTGTTTATGTAGTCCTCATAGTACCGCAGCACTTGCTCCATAGCCATTGCATCCCCAGCGTGGGCAGCTTCCATCACCGAAAGGGGAAGAAGCTCTCTGCCGTTGAATGTAGGTTCCTTCATCCGCGTTTACCTCCCTCTGGCATGAACGCCATCAATTTCATACGCAACTGTTTCAGGGTCCTTGTCCTGTGACGCTGTACGGCGCTGCGGGACATTCCCATGAGGCTGCCGATTTCTCCGTCTGCCAAATCCAGAACACAGTGCAAAATCAAAATGCTTTGTTCCTGTTCCGGCAGGCTGGCGAACGCCTCGGCTACAAGCTCGTTGTCGATCAGCAGGTCATACCCATACGACGAAAAAACGTAGCTGTCGCTGGGGTAATCATCCACGACTGAGAGCTTGTCCATTTCCTCTTGTGTCAGAGCATCCAGCGACTTTTCACGTTCGCGGCGATGCGCCATCTCCGACCAGTAGCTTTTAGCCTCATTGCGGAGTACCGCTTTGCAGAAAGCATCATAGCGGTGCCGCAGGATAAAATCATTGCGGGGGATCGTTTCCATCTTTTCACCCCCTTTCTGTGGGGGATTTCGGTGGTTTTCTCCCTTTCCGCCAAAGTTACTGTTGAAAGGCCTCCAGCTACCCGCCAAACACCACTTTTTTAAAAAAATTTTGAAAAAGTGTTTGACCGATAGAGCGGGCCGAAGGAAATAACAAAATTCGCCCGGAAGGGCATAAACCCTCCGGGCGAACAAAAAAATAGTATGATATTTTATTGCATACGCAAATTCATGGTTCCGGCCACATTTCCCACGGGCCGGGGGATGTTTTTTTTAACGGTGTTACTCCCATTTCCGTTGGTCGATATCCCGTTCTACACATGACGGCTCCCTCCTGAAACCGCCAATGGGATCAGCGTTAGGGGGAATTGCTCCCATCCAATACCTTACGAACCGCGGTGTGGTTGCTCGGGGCGATCCGGCTGATGTAATGACGGCCTGATTGCGCAACGTTCCTTTGGTTTGATGTTCCATCTTTCACTTTCTCCATTTTTTTAGAAAATAACTTCGATACAAAATCCAAGGACAACAAACAGTAAAATGCTGATAATCGTTCCAACTCTCGTCATGATCTGATACTTTGTAAACTTCTTATTTCGCACAAATGTAATCCCTCGCATTCTCAATAAATGTATCTAATATCAATTCGCAATCTGTAAACTTGTATTGTCTTGCACTTTCTATATCTTGATTTAAGAAAATAAAACCGATGCATTTATCGTAGGTTCCAAGATAATCAAAAACAGATTGTATGTATTCATTGCGAACTTCATCACTGGTGCTATGCTCCGCGATCTCTCCAAAAATAATTGGCTTATTATATGCTTCCAAATAGTCTCTTTGACCTTCATTTTCATAGAATTGCTGAAAACTCTCACGGGAATCCAATGTGTTATTCAATGTCAATCCGACATAATCAACATACTCATCACCTGGATAATATTTCGTTGTGTATTCGTCTGCCCTGTTGGGAGACCATACCCACTTAACATTGGGAGCATATTCCCTACCCAAGTTCACAATGTGAACCCAAGCGTTTACATATGCGTGAGCATCATCTGTTTGCCAACTGTACCAACCAGATTTGTAAGAGGGCCTCATTTCCATTTCATGCGCTAATCGAACAAAAAGTTCTGTATTGGCTCTGTTATCCGAAGAGAGTTTCTTAAAATATTCAATAATTAAATCATCATAATACCCGTCAGAAACCAATTTTAAGTCCCAGTCGGTAGGCTGCAAAGTGATAAACGCTATATATTTATTGTCGTCTAAACATAAAGAAATCTTGTAATCACTTGTCTGATCAAAACGATCAAACCAAGCTAAAGTATTGATGCTGTCAGCTAAAACATCAGTCTCTTCGGGGCCTTGAACATAAACGCCCAAATATCTTTGTCCCTCTGTAATAGGATAATATTCAGACTCGACAACTGAGGATTCTGTTACAATAGATTCCGTAGTTGGTTCTTCCAGTGTAGCTTGACTATTACTCGGAGCCTCAATAGACGCAATGCTGTCAGAGCCATCGGCCTTCTCGGTATCGACAGGCTGTTCGTTGCAACCAACCCATAATATAAATATAGCAGCCGCGAATATACAAATGCAATTAAGGAACTTCCACTTTATCATTGTCCTCCTCCAATTTCCGGGTGCCCCATTCCATATCGTCAGAGCAGAGCATAAGGCCTAGCAATCGGATAGGAACCATGACAACAGTTAAAACAAGGATGAATACTGGAAGCAGTAATGTATAATACCACTTCACACTTCTCATAACCTTAATATTTCGTGAACCAAAACTAATGATACAACCAAGAAGAATAAAGAGAATGATCTGCCACCATGGAGCGGTATATGCCAATGTTGGAATCGCGCAGCCAAGTATATTTAACACCTTGCAAATTATAGTATTGGCATAAACGCTAACCAGCATCATCGGACTAATCATATCTGACCAGTAAATAAAGCACATCAGCTTGGCGTTTTTTAACATCCAAGGAGTCATTCTCAGATTGTTATACTGTGAACCTTCCGACCATCTTAACTGCTGCCTGATAAATTTTTTCCATTCGGTGGGCGCATCTGTATAAATTACTGAGGTGTCTTGCATAACTGTTTTGTACCCCTTTCGGAGCGTCAGGTTTGTGAGGCTTCTGTCATCGGATACTTCTTTGTGAAATCCCATGAATGTCTCATTCATAAAGTCATACATCACATCTATCAAAATCTGAGTACGGAAAGCAATTGTCCTGCCGGGAAGGCAGCCCACTTTGCCTGTAACGCTCATTGCTTTCATCGTTCCTTCAGCTCTGATCTCTTCAAGCAAATTTGCAAACATGGTTACGAGTTTGCGGTCAGGATCAAGTATTTTCTGTCTGGTTGTAACACCGCCAATTTTTTGATCACAAGCAAAAGGCTTCAGCAACTCGGACAAAGTATCCTCTGTCCATACCGTATCACTATCCACAAGCACTGTTATATCGGAATTCGGATTAATGTGCTCCATTGCCACACGGATCCCATTTCTCTTACCGGCAACAGGTGTATAATAATGCTGAACAGGAGTAAAGCAAATTGGTAAATTCCTGTTGAAATCTACACACAGGTTTTCAAGCCCCTCGTTTTTTGGCCCATTAATGACAACTATAATCTCAGACGGATTCTGGCGTGCTATTTTCATCAGAACACTATAAAATAGATCTAATGGTTCGTCAACGACTGGGAGCAGCACCGATGTAAAATAATTTATTTCTTTATCTTCATAATCATATGGCTTATATCGAATAGCATGGAAAAATACTATTCCCCATCGAATGAAAATGAATGCGAAGAAAAACATAAAGAGGTGAAGGTTATGAGTTTTGATATAATCCTCGACCATCAAGAAAAATGTGTACATTACAATCACCGCCTCGCCGGGTCAATCTCTTCCAAAGATGTCTCTTGTATAAACCTTATACATAACTTCCGAGAGTTCACTGGAAACTCTATTAGCAACAATAACATCACATGAACGCTTAAACTCCGCAAAAGAATGTACAACCTTATAACCCATAAACTCTGCGGCATCGCCTAATAAGGGTTCATATATTACAATTTCTTGTTTTTCTTTGGAAAGCCCCTCCATAACACCCCAAACAGCACTTGAACGGAAATTGTCAGAATTAGACTTTGCCGTTAAGCGGTAAATACCAACTGTGCCAGGATGTTTATTCAGAATTCCCTTTATGACATGGCCTTTTTTGGTGTGGTTTGCCTGACACACAGCGGTAATCAAATTTTCAGGAATATCATGAAAACTTGATTTCAACTGCTTTGTATCTTTCGGGAGGCAATATCCGCCATAGCCAAAAGATGGATTGTTATAATGCTTACCAATTCGAGGATCATGACAAATTGCATCTATGATGTTCTTTGTACTTAACCCATTCATTTCTGCAAAGGTATCCAATTCGTTAAAGAACGCAACACGCATGGCTAAATAAGTATTAGCGAAAAGTTTAGCGGCTTCTGCTTCATCAAGCCCTATAATCAAGACGGGAATATCTTCTTTATTTGCGCACTCTTGCAAGATGGTTGAAAAAACCTGTGCATGGATAACCATAGCAGGGTCTGCAATATCTGTACCAACAACAATTCTGGAAGGGTACAAATTGTCGTATAGGGCTTTCGTTTCTCTTAAAAATTCAGGGGAAAATAGAATGTGGCTGGTGTTATATTTTTTTCGCACACTCCTTGTATACCCAACAGGAACCGTACTTTTGATGATCATAATGCAATGATCATTATTTGCCATACAAATTTCTATGGTGGAATCAACCGCATGAGTATCAAAGCTATTGGTTTCATCCTCATAATTAGTAGGTGTTGTAATAATTACATACTCGGCGTCTTTATATGCTATTGCCGTATCTACAGTGGCTGTCAAATTTAGTTTTCTTTCGGCAAAAAACTTTTCGAGATATACGTCCTGAACGGGAGAAATACGGGAATTAACTTTCGCAACCTTTTCTTCATCAATATCAAGCACTATTACTTCATGCTTTTGGCCTAACAGAGTGGCAAGAGATAACCCCACATAACCTGCGCCTACAACAGTAATTTGCATAGCATTCTAACCACCTTTCTATTCAAATTCATTCTCGGCTCGGATGACGTTGCAAACCGCTGCAGTGTTCCGATAGATGCTTCATCAACGTTTCTTTCGCGGCGGATGCATCCGCTTGCTGGGAAAGACCCGTCAGATAAGCCAAGGCGTCATTCCACGTTTTTAGCGAAAAGGCTTCCGAAGGAACATGTAAAAGCTCCCTGGACAGATGGAATTGCTCCCATGGGCTGAGATACCGCAAATCCGACAGATACCCACATCCGGCCTTCTGGGCCAAGCACTCCAACAATTCTACCGACCATCTTTCTTCCACTTTATTCACCTCCTGCCATTTCAAAGGGAATATCCTAACCACAAACTTTCCTTTTCTGAACGATTCAATTACCGCAGAATAATGATTCTGGGGTAATCGTTACTGCTTCTAGGAAGAAAATTATTATTTTAATCAACTAAGGGCGTTCTGACAGGCATAAAAAGCAGACCTGCGCACATATTTCGCGGTGCAGGTCTATTTTTCGTATTTATTTTGCTGTTCTATATGTAATAAATGGTTGAAAATCTGCTCTGATACACTTATAATAGAGCTAATCAGTTCTACTTGTAACTGAGCAAGGGGGCCATGGAACCACAGAATCATTATTCCGTGGTGCTATGAGATCAGATGCATCCGCTGTAAGGTTCGCTCATGTTCCCGTGTGCCCATAGCTACATAGATACGCGTGGTGTCCACGGAGGCGTGTCCTAAAATATCCGCAAGATATGCCAGATTCTTTTTGATGGCATAATAGCATTTTGCAAACAAGTGCCGCAAATTGTGGGGAAAGACCTTTTCAGGATTTACCCGCGCCGCCCGGCACAGCTTTTTCATATCATGACAGATATTGCTTCGATCTAAGGGCTTTCCGGTACGGGTGCAGAACAGATACCCCGTTCGGATGCCTTTTTCTTTGGCATAGGCGTTCAATTTCCGGCACAGCTCTTTTGTCAAGAGAATGGTGCGGATTTTGCCTTTCATGCGGATTTCCGCTTTTCCTTTGTGCAATGCCTCCACAGTCAGAAAGGAAAGCTCACTGACCCGGATTCCGGTGGTGCAAATGGCAAGCATCACATGATACAGGCGGCTGTCCTTTTTCCTTTTGGCAGCGTCTAACAAGCGGTGGTATTCCGCTTCGGTCAAATCTCGGCTGTCATCCACAAATACCGTATGCTGGATTTTCAAAAACCTCACCTTGCAGGCCGCCAGCCCCAGGTAGTCCAGATAGGAATGAATGGCGGACAGCTTGGCATTTACGGTGCGGGCTTGGTGGCTCTGTTGCAGTTGCTCTCGATATTCCAGCACCTTTGCTTTTGTAGGTTCTTCCCCCTGTAAAAATGAAAGAAACCAAACCAACTCACGAACATACTTTTGTATGGTTGCGTGAGATTTTTCATGTTCGGTCAAGTAGATGCGGTACTCCCGCAAGATTTCATTGTAATTTTGTTTCATCGTGTTTTACCTCTTCTAAATTGATAGTATGAAAGTAGTATGACAGAATCTTTTATACCGTATTCTCTGCAAAGGTAAAACAAAAGAACGGGTAAGTTTAACGATGTGCTGTAGACACGGACCGTCAAGCGAACGCGTCAAACGGATTCGGCATTTGTTTATCATTTGTTGTATGGAGGCCAAGGGCCTCTTATTTTTTTGCAAATTTTTCTTTCCAAAGCGCTATTTTGCGGGTAGTTTGATGGCTTCTCAGAGTATTAGGAGTGGAGGAAAAGAAAAACAGCAAGCATAGGGAGTGTAGCCACACTCCCGGCAAACGGCTTCCCGTTTGTATCTTGGGGAAGTCCCCAAACCCCTGAATGAACGGAGGTGAACCAATGGCAAACCGAAAACGGAAATTTGTGCTGCGCGTCCCAGTGACGCCGGAGGAACGGGCGCTGATCCAACAGAAGATGGCCCAGCTTGGCACAAAGAACTTTTCTGCCTACGCCCGGAAAATGTTGATCGACGGCTATATCGTCCATATCGACACCGGCCCCGTCCGGGCGCAGACCGCAGAGCTGCAAAAAATCGGCGTCAACATCAACCAGATTGCAAGGCGTATCAACAGTACCGGGACTGTGTACGCGCAGGACTTGGAGGACATCAAGGGGGCGCTGGCACAGATATGGCAGTTACAAAGATCCATCCTATCAAGTCAACGCTGAAAAAGGCGCTGGACTACATCGAGAACCCGGACAAGACCGATGAAAAGCTGTTCGTTTCTTCCTATGGCTGTTCCTATGAAACGGCGGATATAGAATTTCAAATGCTGCTGGATCAGGCGTACCAAAAGGGAAACAATCTGGCACATCACCTGATACAAGCCTTTGAACCGGGGGAAACCACGGCGGAGCAGGCCCACGAGATCGGGCGGCAGCTTGCCGATGAAGTGCTGCAAGGCAAATACCCCTATGTGATTACCACCCACATTGACAAGGGCCACCTGCATAACCACATCATTATCTGCGCCGTGGATATGGCGAACCAGCGCAAGTACATTTCCAACCGTCAGAGCTACGCCTTTATCCGGCGCACCAGCGACCGGCTGTGCAAGGAACACGGCCTGTCTGTGGTAAAGCCCGGCAAGGACAAGGGCAAGACCTATGCCGAGTGGGACGCACAGAAAAAGGGCAAGAGCTGGAAAGCAAAACTAAAAATTGCTATCGACGCGGCCATCCCGCAGTCCAAAGATTTTGACAGCTTTTTGCAGCTCATGGAGGCGCAGGGCTATGAAGTCAAACAGGGCAAGTTTATTTCATTCCGCGCCCCCGGACAGGAACGCTTCACCCGCTGCAAGACCTTGGGGGAGGATTACACCGAGGAACGGATCACCCAGCGAATCAAGGGCATTGCCATCGACCGAGGGCCGCGCAGAAGAAGCGCCGGGGAAATCTCCCTGCGGATCGCCTTGGAGGACAGTATCAAGGCCCAGCAGTCGGCGGGCTATGCGCGGTGGGCGAAGCTGCACAACTTGAAACAGGCCGCCAACTCCTTAAACTTCATCACGGAACACCAGATTGACAGCTACGAGGGCTTGGAAAGCAGGCTGGCCGAGATCAGCGCGGTGGGCGACGCGGCGGCCTCCGCCCTGAAAGACGCAGAACGCCGCCTTGGGGATATGGCGCTGCTGATAAAAAACCTCTCCGCCTACAAGCAGCTCCGGCCTGTGGTGCTGGAACTGCGAAATGTCAAAGACAAGGCCGCGTTCCAGCGGCAGCATGAAAGCCAACTGATATTGTATGAGGCGGCGGCAAAGGCGCTCAAAGAGGCTGGGATCACAAAGCTCCCCAACCTGTACGCCCTCAAAACCGAGTATAAAAAGCTGGACGCAGAACGGGAACGGCTGTCCGCACAATACAGCGAAGCGAAACAAAAATTGAAAGAATACGGCATTGTCAAACAGAATGTGGACAGCATTTTGCGGACAGCGCCGGGAAAGGAGCTTACGCAGGAACGATGAATATACCGAGAATGAGTTACCCCCAATACCGCAAGGCCCGCAGGCTCACCCATGAGTGCTGCAACTACTGTAACGGAAACTGCCTCCTGCTGGACGATGGGGAGGAATGTGTCTGTGTGCAGAGTATTTCCTATTCGCTGCTGTGCCGGTGGTTCAAGGTGGCCGTCCTGCCGCTGGACGCGGCCCTGTGCGCCGAAATCACCAAAGGCCGGGATGATATCAAACGCTGCACCGTCTGCGGGGCGGCCTTTACGCCCAACTCCAACCGGGCCAAATACTGCCCGGATTGTGCGGTGCAGGTACGCCGAAAGAAAGAGGCGGAACGCCAGCGGAAAAGATACCTCCTGTCTACGCATTTAGGACGGTAAAAATACACGGAAATCAAGGGCTTTTCCGCATGGACAGCAGGCAGATGGATAAAGTTATCCTGTTCCCCGCAAAACGGGGTTCTAAATGCGGGAAAATGGACAAACAAGAAATGCCGGACGCAGAGGCAATACAGCCCCGCGCCCGGCGTTTTGGATAATTGCCGATTATGTAATTGCATGATATAATACAGTAAAACAAAGCGGGAAACGGTGGAACTTGTATGAATATTGAAAACTATATTGAATCACAGTACAGAGAATTATTATCATGTAGTCAAATAAATGTGGAATACTCCGATTTATATAAATCATTTAGAAATCAAAAACTTCGGGAAATACTTATGACCTTACATCATGATCTGGTTGGACTTTTTAGAACAATGAACGAAAGGCTACCAACTGGGGAACATGAAGCACACTTTTGGGCAGAACCGAGCAGAGATTTAATTAAGAGAATCGAAATTATATTCAGCTTAGTAAGTTCACTAAAAGCAACGCCTTTAGCCTTTCAAATAGACCCATACTATTTAGAGTTACTTACACGCTGTCGAGATTTCCTTAGTTCAAGTGGAGGCAGTTCATTACCGCCCAATATGGCAAAGGTCGAATTATATTATACACTTCCTATTTTTTTACCTCTTAGTAGCATAACCATTTCACATAAGCAACAAGATTTTACATTTGATTTGAAGCTGATCGGAAGCGGTTCTTATGCTAATGTTTATAAATATAAGGACACTTTTTATAATCGGCCTTTTATTTTAAAGCGTGCAAAAAAGGAACTTACAGATAAAGAAATGGCCCGTTTCAAAAGAGAATTTGATGTAATGAATGATCTATCTTCTCCATACATACTTGAAGTTTACTGCTACAATCCAGATAAAAATGAGTATATTATGGAATATATGGATTATACACTGGACGGATATATCGCTGCTCATAACTCCACCTTAACAATTATACAGCGAAAAGGAATTGCCCAACAAATATTACGCGCTTTTGATTATCTTCATTCAAAAGGACATCTGCATCGTGATATAAGCCCTAAAAATATTTTGATAAAAGAGTACGACGATACCCTTGTAGTTAAACTTTCAGATTTTGGACTTGTAAAAATTCCTGATAGTACGCTAACAACGGTTAATACGGAGTTCAAGGGTTATTTTAATGATCCTGCACTGGTTGTCGAGGGGTTTAACACTTATGGCATAGTTCACGAAACTTATGCTCTCACCAGAGTTATTTATTTTGTAATGACAGGTAAAACTAATACTGAAAAAATTACGAATCAGAATTTACGAAATTTTGTTGAGAGAGGATTGAACCCGGATAAAACCAAAAGATTTCAAAATATTCGCGATATGATTTCAGCGTTTAAGACCATATAAAAATGCCGGACGCAAGGGCCATATAGCCCTCGCGCCCGGCGTTTTGCTTACTCGTCTGTGAAGTGGAACCGCTGCGCCGCAAAGTCGGCGTCGCTCATGGCGTCCAGCTTATCGGCGGTCTGGCAGGCCAGCGTAGCCATTTCCTTGTCCATATCCGGCAGAACTGTCCGGAGATTTGCTGCTGTCCTGCGGCGTTTGGCATTATGATACAGACAGAGCAGGTTTTCTTCTTCCACGGTGAAATACATTCCTCATACCTCCATTTCTTTTGATTTTTCCCACGCCGGGGACTTCTTTTTCTGTTCCTCCTTGGCGGCGGCAAGCTGCGCCCGGATGGACGGTTTCTTTGGTTTTTGTGTTGTCCTGCGCGTTTGCTTGGGCTTTTTGGCCTCCGCCTTGGCTGCCTCGGCCACATCCAAAAGGGAAATCTGTTCCCCTGCTTTTGCCTTTGCTTCCAGTTCCTCCATAGACGGGGCGTTGTTCATCATGCCGTCGATCATGTTGTAGTTCTGCTCGGTGGACATTTCAGCGGTTTTGATGTGGCTGTCCTGCTGGGCCGGGATGGCAAAGGCCCTTGTGCCGTTTGCCATAATAAGATACTTGCCGTCCTCCGACTGGTGGTGGAATCCATACCCGGCAGCCTCCATCTGTTCCCGGCTCCTGTCGGTCAGATAGAAACGTCCCCTCGGCGTCTGGATTTGTTCGCCGGTCATGCACTCGTCCGGCGTGAGCTGCTTTTCCGGCTGGGAGAAGAACTCCGGCACCTGCCGGTAGTCGGCCCCCTCGTCCACATAGTAGGCCGTCTGTTCCCCGTCCTGCCGGAACACCACAATATCCCCCATAGAGAGGGAACGTCCCTTGTAATCGGCGGGATGTTCCATATTGAAGCGGCGGTAAATCTCGTCCAGTGTGGTGTCCTTATCCAGCGGCGCGGTGTAGACAAGCTGGTAATTCTTCCTGTCCACCAAAAGCCCGTCCGCCTGCAAGTCCTCATAGGAACGGTAGCGGAAGTCGCGCCCCTCCGGGCCGGGCGGCACTTGGTAGATGGAAAAGTTAGGCTGCGCCGGGGCATAGGAACCAGAGTCAATATATTCCTCCACCGTCAGCCCGGCAGTGGCGGCTTCCTGTTCCAGCTCGGTCTTGACCTGCGCCTTATAGTCCTGCAAGCTCTTATCAAAGTCGAAAAGCTGCGGCGGCTCCGGTAACGATTCTCCCTGATTGAGAAGCGGACGGCACTCTCTTACATACTCCACCAAGGCGTCCAAATAGGCGGTCTGCTCTGGCAACAGGGGATCGCCGGATCGTAAAAGGTGTTGGGCCTCCTGTTCCATACGGGAAAGGTTGCAGTGCTGTTTGAGATATGGGACAAAGGTATGCAGCAGCATATCCCGCTGGGCCTTGTCCGCTTCCCATGCCTCCGGCCCCTCATGGTGCAGCACATGGTTTTTCCAGCTTTCATCCTGTTCGTAGTATTCGTGGCAGCCCCGGATATGCTGAATCAGGGAACCGTCCCCATCGCCAAAGTCCTGCCGCCCCTCGTAGTTGTCCGGCTGGCCCTGCATGGTAAAGTCAATGCGGAACCTGGTCTTGTCGTACCAGCTTCCCGTATAGCCCGGCTGTTCTCGGCCGCGGCGTTGGGCCTCGTCCAGTGACTGAAAAACAGCGTCGGCCTCATGTAATGGCATTTGCTGGCCATCTTTTAAGTGGGGGCTTTCACTCCAAAGAATCGTGACAATCGGCTCGGCTTCCGGGTCACAGGCGATGGTCTGTTCCGCCCTGGCAACGGCCATCTCACTTACAATCTGGCTTTTTACAACGTCATCCATCTTGCCGTGTTGAAGTTCATACCCCTGTTCACATAGGTGGTTGATCAGCCCTATGATTTTTTGCGGGTCGTTCACGGCGTCGGCATAGTCCATAATCAACTTCCGTTCTTCCCTTCCCAAACGCGGGGCGCTTTGTTCGGCCAGCGCGATCAGGGCGGCCGCCCGGTCAGCCGGGGATACATCCGGCATCAAGGGATTGCCGTTCAAAATACCGTCGATTCCGTTCCATGCCTGCGGCTGGGGAATGGCGTTGGCCTGCTTGGCGGCTTCCAGAAAACCGTCCAGCGCGTCGCCGGTCAGGGGTTCCATCGTCCCAGCCGGTAGCTCATGGGCAGCAAGGATTTCCTTTCCAGCTTCCATAAGGGACAGGTCGGGATTGTCAAGCTGGCCTCCGTCCAGCTCCTTGTAGTCAGGGCCATATAGCGTGTAGTCATAACCGTTTTCCGATGTCTGGATATACAGGTAATCGCCGCTTTCCAGACGGTAGGCGGCTTCCTGCGGGGCCTCGGCCTTTTCCAGTGAACCGTCCCCGGCAATGGTAAAGCCCTGTTCCTGCGCCGCCTCCTTGGTTCCCTGTGATACCTCGCCGGTGGATTTTAAATCCGCTTCAATGAGGGTTTGCAGCATGGCTTTTACGCTGTCGGTCATTTCCTGCTGTTGCTTGGGGGGCAACTTGGAAAATGCACTGCCTGGGTCTGGCTGCTCAGCGGCCTGTTCCAGCGGTGCGGTTTGCGGCTGTTCCTGCTGGGCCTGCCGTTCTTTCTGAAGCTGGGCAAGGTGGCCGTCAATGGTGGTAATCAGTTCATGGGCGGTGGCCCGGATGGTTTCAAGGGAGGCTTTCAGCTCTTTCAAGTCCTTGCCGGAACTCCAACCGGCCACATAGCCAAAGGAATAATCGGAGGTATCCAGCCCGTAGTACTGGCAAACGGCATAAGCCACGCTTTCGGCCTGCACTTCGCGGGTGCGGCTGTCGGGGCGGTCGGCCTGCTCTATGGCCAGGGCTTCCGGGTCGATGGCGTGGAGCTTGGAATGGGCGATCTCATGGATGGCCGTCTTTAGGGTCTGTAATTCGCTCATGCCCTCCTGAATGGCGATCCGCTGTTCTGCCAAGTGGTAGTAGCCGTGGGAGCCGCCGGGGATGTCCTCAAAGGACATCGGGACGGGGGAGGTCTGTTCCAGCGCCTTGAAAAATTCCTCGTACCGTTCCACGCTGCCGGTCAGTTCTTCCATGCCGATAGAGGGCAGCGGCTCGCCCTCGGTCTGGCTTACATCAAAGACGGACACGATTTTGAAGGCCGGAACTTGGATTTCCTGTACCTCGGTGACTGGCTTTCCATCCTGGCCTATCACCACCTTGCCCTGGGCGTCCAGCTTCGGCACTTCCTTCTTTGCTTTGAACGGGGCCGGGGCCAGGATCTTGATGGCTTTTTCGCCTTTCTTCACATTGCGGTGAAACTCGTCCCGCCACTTATTGTAGCCCGCTACCAGCTGGCCCCCCTGCATAGCAATCAAGAGGGTGTTATTGAAGCTGTAACTGTGGAACTTCGCTATGGAGGTGAGATAGGCTTTGTAGCGTTCACTCTCAAACAGCTCCTGTATGCCGATTTCCAGCCGGTCGGTGATTTCTTTCATACGGTCGGTACTGTTCTGGCTGTTTAATAGAATGGGGGTGACAGGCTGCGGGGCCTTTGCGGGAGCTGCCGTCTCCGGCTGCACCTTGCTTTCCTCCCGCATAATTTCCGGCGCAGGATAGGCCATCACCCGGTATTCTTCCGGCACTGGCTGGCCCTCATGGACGCGCTGCCATTTGTCCCCGGTTCGCAGAAGATACCCGTACTCGGTGAATGTGCCTTGTTCCCCCTGGGCAATAAACTGGCCCAGCCGTTCCGTGTCAATGGCCGGTTTCCATTCATCGGGAATCACCATCAGGCCCGAATGATTCAGGTAGTAATCCCCTAAGGTGCGGTAGTCTTTGGCGTCAATGAGAACAAAGCAATCGGTATTTTCGGAATAGTCGATGACCTGCCCGATGGTCTGAAATTTCTCCAGGGACTGCATGACGGCGTTTAACTGCGACCGTTCCACAGCATCCAACTTTTGAAGCTGCACGGCAAGGAAGTTCAGTTCGTCCACACTGGCGGATTGTATCAAGTCCTCCGGCAGTTCCAGCGGATGCCCCTCCGGGGCAGAAACACCGGCAATGAAACAATCCTGCTGGTTGTCGGCGGTGATATGGATTTCGTTTAAGGCGGCCTGCACCTGTTCGGCGGTCGTTGGCAGGGAAAGCCAGCAGCCATGTGGTTCGTCGGATTGTGCTTCGGCGTGGTTATCAAGAAAAATGGAACATACTTCGTTCACGGAGGCTCTCCGTTCCGGGGTGGTGTTGAACGTTGGCGGCTGCATGGGTTCCTCCTGTGTGGGAAGCTCTGCGGCTTTTGCCGGTTCCTCCCCTTCGATGGTGTAGCCGGGGAGCAGACAGCCGTTGACCTTGAAATAGTCGGCGTATTCCTTAGGGATAGCCGGGGAAATTTCCGTAAAGTAATGGGCGTGTGCCTTGATACGGCCATTCAGGTACTTGTCCAGTGCTTCCCGGCTGGCAAAGACTTTCCGATCCTGTCCGGCAATCTTGGCCTGCCGGTAGCTGCCCGGCGCGTTGGTGCGCAGGCTCCAGCTTAATGTCCAGGAGTAAGGGACGGAGGTTTGGGCGGCGCTGTCGTACCGGGTGTTCTCTGAAATGGAGTAATACATCTGGTAAACCATGTTGCTGCGGATATGCCGGTAGTTGTCCGGCTGCTCCCACTGGTTGGAAGTGTGCGTGACGGGAAGCGTCCGGGCATATTCCAGGACTTTGTCCAGAAACAGGGTTCTTCCGGCCTGTTTCTCCCATGCGGCGGCCTGCGCTTTCAAACGGTCAAACACTTCCTGTTCTGCGGCGGCGCTTTCCGCCCGCAGAGAAAGAAGCTCCGCAAGGGGCAACTTTACCGCTTCGGAGAGATCGGCCTTGCCGCTTTCAAAGTAAATCCGGCGCTCGATCCGCATCGTGCTGGCCGGTTCTAAATCGTCATGGTCATAAGAGCTATAAGACATTTGGTGTCACATCCTTCCTAAAAAATGGCATAAGAAAAGCAGGAAACCGTTTCAAAGATTTCCTGCTGGGTTGTGCCGCCGGTGGGCGGCTGGTATTTAGTTGTGAATAAGAGGGGCCTACACGGCCTTTGTTTTATTTAACCTTCCAAATATGCCGCCAATATTTCAAACTTAATAGAATCGCGCAGATTGCAGTAATCACATCTGCCAGAAGATACGTCACTCCAACCTGCTCCAAAGGAATGATGCGCGGCAAAAAGAAAACAGAGAAAATCATGGAAAGACCAAGTATAATCTGCAATGCTTCAAGCCTATGCTTTTTCCCCATATCCTTTGATGTGATAAACAGCAATACAAGACCAACCGCCAAAATGGCTAACCAATAGTACGGGAAGTCTGTACCATACAGACCGGAAGAATAGCCGTCCCAGCCAGCATTCATCAGTATGACAGCCCCCCACCTGCCAAAAAGCATCTTGGCATTTCGCTGCTTAGTACTTAATTTTTGTTCCTGCGTCTCTTGTTCCTCGGCATAGGTTTGAGGATCAACCAATTCAGAAATGCTCATTTCAAAGAGAGAAGCCAGTTCCGATAAGTTTTTAGATGTCGGTTCACTGGTTCCTGCTTCCCACTTTGCAACGGCTTGACGGCTGATGCCCAACTGATCGGCAACATACTCTTGGGACATTTTTATTTGTGTACGCCTGGCTTTAATGTTTTCGCTCAGTGCCATGTTCACGCCCTCCTTTCAGATTTCATCATACATCAACATTCCGGTTGCAGGCTACCAACTAAAACGCAACCGTAGGTTGCAAGAGCCAGGCCATACAGAAATTTAAGAATCCGGCAGCTCACTCAGCATGTTTATGGTGCGGTAAATTTCTCCGCAGGCAGGGCACTTCCAGTCCAGATTACTCTTTTTCGCTTTCTTATGAAGATGCTCTAATTCCGCTTGGTGGCATTTGGGGCATATGGTTGGAAGCTCTGCCCATAACCGTTTCAGCAAACGGACTTCGTTCTCCCGGCTGTTCGTATACATTGTTCCTCCTGGTCTAAGCCGTTCTTAAAATCAAACAGATCGACTACCTTTATGTGTCATATTCAATGAGATATATTTGATTGGAGCTTTGATCATAAATTGCAAAGGTAAAATTAAAGGAAAAACGTTGGAACAACTCGGAATCATCATATGGATTCCTACTTTCCGAATGGCGGTCATAAAAATAATAGTATCCGTCCTGTATTTCCGGTATAGATACTTCATCATCGTATGGCTGGTATAGGAAAGTATCTAAGTTTTCGGGAAGTGGAAGTGTATGCCAGGTTTCACTTTCTTCCATTTGTTCACCGATGGAATCATCGGGATACTGTACCACTGTGTAGGAAACACCATCTCCATGAAATCCACCATGCGTATCCTTGTGGGAAACAACTTTCCCTATCGTTAAGTCAATCCCGCATTGTCTGGACAGTGCTGCCAGATTATTTTCCCGGCTACATAGAACAAAGGTCAGTGAAAACAAAAGCAATGCGATTGCGCTAAAAATAAGTATCCATTTTTTCATAACCATCCGCCTACCTTTTCGTTGTCATATTTCCAAAGCCAGCCAGTGCCGCTCCCATCAAAAGGCCCAGCGGGAGGTCCTTCAACAAAATTCCAAAAATCAGGCCAAGCCCCATCCCAATCGCAGCCATACCATTCAAACGTGATTTTTTATCCGGTTGTTTCATCGGTTCCTCTTTTGCATGACATACTCCTTGCGCATATTATAGCAGGGATACCCGATGTTGAAAAGCAAATCTGAATCCATTGCGCACAAACGGGGGTTCATGAGACAGGGGGATTGAAGCCTTCCCAAAGTGAAAATTCCCGCCCGGCAGAATGGCCGGGACAGGGAGTTTACCGGGAGTGTGGCTACACTCCCTATGCTTGCTGTTTTTTAGTTTTTGCCCCTCTGTTCCACGCGGTAGTTCACATACTTGCCGCCGGTATCGGCCAAAAGCACCGTGCCGTCGTAGGTCTTGCCGGTTTTCAGAGAGAGCAGTCCCTTTACCTTTGCCT
Organism: Enterocloster bolteae; assembly: GCF_002234575.2. Classification (NCBI taxonomy): domain Bacteria; kingdom Bacillati; phylum Bacillota; class Clostridia; order Lachnospirales; family Lachnospiraceae; genus Enterocloster; species Enterocloster bolteae. The sequence continues at coordinate 5,798,450 of NZ_CP022464.2, forward strand.
TTCCGTCTCCCAGCAGAGCGGCGGCGATTTTCGAGGTGAACGCTTTGCCCCGTTCCTCAAAAAATCGGTCATTCTTCCACATGACAAACTGGCAGGCCCGGTTTCCGCAGGAATAGTTTTTCTTGCCCTCGTAGACGCTCTCCCCACAACGGGGGCATTTGCCGATAGCCACACGCTCATCCTGAAACAACTTCTGTGCGTCCTCGCTGATCTGCGAATAGCCCACAATCAGGCTCCTTGTCATTTCTGCAATGTCATGCATGAAGTCCTCCGGGTCGGCCTGACCTTTGGCAATGGCCGTCAGCTTCGTTTCCCATTCAGACGTAAGCTGGGGAGAGGTCAGCACATCCGGAAGGACGCAGGCAAGGTTATGGCCGTCCCTGGTGGGAAGAAGCTGCTTGCCTTTTCGTTCCACAAAGCCCATCTGCACCAGCTTTTCCAGAATGGAGGCGCGGGTGGCCGGGGTTCCCAAACCTTGGCGTTCGGCGTCCTCCGGCATATCCTTGGCCCCGGCCCGTTCCATAGCCGAAAGTAGCGTGTCCTCGGTGTAGGGCTTCGGGGGCGCGGTGTAATGCTCGGTGATGCTGGCCTCCGCCTTGTCAAAGGTCTGGCCCTCGGTGATCTCAGGCAGTACCCGCGCCAGCTCCGGCGCGTTCTCGTTGGCATCGGCCTTAAAGCAAGTACGGAAACGGAGGTCAATCTCTTTCCAGCCCGGCGTCAGGATGGTTTTGCCCTTGGCGGTAAACTCTTTCCCGGCACAGGTGAAAGTGGCGGTGACGGCCTCAAACACATGAGGCGCGGCCACGGCGCACAGGAGCTTGCAGCACACAAGGGAGAGAAGTTTTTTCTCCCCCTCGGTCAGCCCGTCAAAGCCTTTCTGCACAAACTCCATCGTGGGGATGATGGCGTGGTGGTCGCTCACCTTTTTGCTGTTCAGCACCCGGCCCAACTGCGGGGAGAGGTCAAGCCCCTTTGCAAAGGGGAGCAACGGCCAGAGGCCGGACACAAGGCTTTCCGCTGTGGGCTGCATATCGTCGGTAAGGTGCTGGCTGTCTGTTCTCGGATAGGTCAGCCGCTTCTTTTCATAAAGCTGCTGGGCATAGTCTAGGGTCTGCTTGGCGGTAAAGCCAAAGAGCCGGTTAGCCTCCCGCTGCAAGGTGGTAAGGTCATAGAGGCGGGGCGGTTTCTCCGTTTTTTGCTCCCGCTTGACGGAAACACAAACAGCCTGTGCCCCAGCGCAAGCCGCCTTAGCCGCCTCCGCATCGTCAGGACTTGTAAAGCGGTCGCTGGCCGCCTCCATGCCGCCCGCCGCGATATGGACAACGTGGTATTTCTCTTTCTTGAAATTGCCGATTTGGCTTTCCCGGTCAACCAGCATTTTGAGGGTGGGTGTCTGCACCCGGCCCACGGTCAGGGTCTTGTGGTAGAGGATGGAGAAAAGCCGTGTGGCGTTGATCCCCACCAGCCAATCCGCCTGCGCCCGGCAAAGAGCCGACTGATACAGGCTGTCGTAGTCTGCCCCCGGTTTTAGATGGGCAAAGCCGTCCTTGATGGCCCCGTCCTCCATGCTGGAAATCCAAAGACGTTTGAACGGCTTTTTGCAGCCCGCCATCTGGTAGACGAAACGGAAAATGAGTTCTCCCTCTCGCCCGGCGTCTGTGGCGCACACAAGGCTCTCCACGTCGGTGCGCTCTATCAGGGAACGTAAGATTTCAAACTGCTTTTTCTTCTCGTCCGGGATGATGTACTGCCACTGCTGCGGGATAATCGGCAGGTCGTCATAGCGCCATTTTTTGAACCGCTCGTCATAGGCCCCGGCGTCGGCAAGGGAAACCAGGTGGCCGATACACCAGCTCACCAGATAGCCGTTTCCCTCTAAGTAGCCGTCCTGTTTTTTCTCCGCTCCAATCACTGCCGCAATGCTGCGGGCCACGCTCGGTTTCTCTGCAATCACTAACTGAATACTCATTCCTCATCCTCCTTGTTTGGTTCAGGTGCTTCTTTCTCGATCAACCAATCTTCCCCCGGCTCTTGGGTGTCATCTGGCTCCGGGGCTTCTTCCTCGTCGTCCTCGTCCTCCCCAAAGTCGTACTCGTCCAGATCGTCGCCGCCCTTGATGTCCGCTTTTGGCTTGCGGAACTTGAAGAAGTAAAGAGCCGCGCCGCCGCCTGCCAGAACGACCGCCAGGAACACCACAAGGCCGCCTATGCCGTTTGGCTTTTCCTCCTGCGGCTTGGCTTCCTCCGGCTTGTGTTCTTCCGGCTCCGGCCCGGTGCAGGCGTTCATGTTGTTTTTACACACCGGGCAATTCGTATTGACAGCCCCGGCCTCACACTTGGTTGTGCAGGTACAGTGTTCCGGCTTGGTCTCGCCGTCCTTCAACAGTGCTTGCAGGTCGGCATCGTCCACTTGGTTTAAGAAATGCACCGCCGTTTCCTTGTCCTCGTTGGCCCGGTCGATCAAGATATAGAAGTAATTCCCGGCCTTGGTGGTGACGGTGATCAACTGCTTATCCCCGAAAAAATCATCCACCAGCGCCGCATTGCCCTTGGGTGTGACGGGTACGTCCTCCGGCTCCATCTCGATCCCCCCGGTGGTGGGTTTTTCCGTTTCCTCCGGCAATGGCTGCGGGTGAGGGTCAACACCTCCGGCGTAGGCGGTGACGGAAACAGCCGCCATGCAAAGCACAGCGGCCAGTGTTGCGGTGAACATGCGAATGGCTTTATTCTTCATCGGCGGTTTCCTCCTGTTCGTCCTGCTCAAAATCCGGCTGCGGGGCTGGGGGTGCCTGCAACGCGCCATCCCGGACAAAGGCGGCAAATTCCTGGGGCGTCATGTGCAGGTCCCGCACAAGCTGGACAATCTGCAAGTTTTCCTGTTCCGTCTTGGCCGCTTCCAGATCCCGAAGCTGCTTTTGCAGCGCCGCGATCTTGTCCTTGGTTTTCTCAATGTCCTTTTCAATGCGTTCCAATTTGTTCATTGCCATAGTCAAACACTCCTTTCTGGCGTTTAAGGTAAACGCCCGTAACAATAAAAATGCTGTTGCCAGTAGCTTGAATTTAGGTTCGTGTAACTGATTGGATCGCCGCAGTGCAGCATCACCGAATTGCCCACATACAGCCCCACATGGGACATCCCGGCGGTGTCGTAGGTGCCGACGAAAAATACCAGGTCGCCGGGCCTTGCCTGTTCCGGTGAAACGGGGGTGCAGAGACTGTAAAGCCCCTGCGCCGTCTGCCGTCCCACATTCCAGCCGGAATGATTGACCACCCAGCTAATAAAGCCGGAACAATCAAAGCTGGTGCTGGGGGAGCTGCCGCCCCAGACATAGGGAAAGCCAACATACTTTTCCGCCTCCGCGATCATGGCCGCAAAGGCTTCATCCTTTAGCGCCTCCGGTGGGATTTCATAGTAGGTCGGCTCTTTAATGGTGGAGGCATTGGGATAGCTGCCGCTTGGAAAGAGGTCTGGCCGGTTGCCCAGCGTCTGCATATAGGCGGCGTACAGGCTTAATGCTTCCTCGTCCATGAGGGAGACGGGCAGGTGGGATAAATCCCTGTTTTCCAGCGTCACGTTGCAGATGTAATAGGTGTAGGGAACTTCTTCCTCGTACTCGTTCCCCTCGCTGTCCGTACTCGTTTCGGTGCGGTAGCGGATTTCCGTCTCAACCGTCTGGGTCAGGATATATTGCTGCTCAAAGAGCATGGCAAGGTCGCCCTGTACTTCCTCCAAGGTGAACACGCCGTTATGCAGCGCGGAGAGGATAGAGGTCAGTACATAGGGGTCATGGCCGATCTCGTCCAGCTCAAAACGGTACTCGTCGTAGCCGGGATGCAGGGTTTCGTAGTGGTCCAATTCGTACTGTAAATCAGCTTCCATCCCGGCGTAGGCAGCCTCGGCTCCCAGCATATCGCTGTCCTCCGAGAGATAGGAGGTGGCCGCAAGTCCCGTCCCGGCACTGCCAAACATGGCGGTGCAGGATTGCAGGCCCCCCATCAGAAACAGGAGCATGAGGCCCACGCCGCCAATCAGCAGCGCCCCTTTCCAGTGACGGGCCACAAGGGACGCGGCCTGTTTACCTTTCTCTGCGGCTTTCCTGGCGGCTGATGCGGTGGTCTTGGCACTGCCTGCCGCGCCCCGGCCCGCCGCCCGTGCGGCCTTGGCGTATTCCCGTTTGATGTGCTGTTTCTGCCAGAGGCGGGAAATGGGATTCGTGACCGCCTGCGCCAGTTCCGGGTTGTCCCGCAGGGATTTTTGATACACAAACTCGGCATTGGCGGCCATGGATTTTCGTTCCGCCTTGGCTGCGGCCCGGTAGGGTTTCAGCTTATTCCGCCGTCTGGCGTTTCTCAGGGCCTTGCCCGCTTGGCGCTCGGCCAGTTCTTCCGCCTTATGGCCGCTCTCCACACCCACATTTTCCTGCTCCACCTCATGGATTTTTCCGTGGAGGTATAGCCCCGCCTCCTGCACCGGGCGGCTGGCCGGATTGGGTTTGAGCTTTGGCGGATGTTTCTCCACTTTCTCAAAGTGAAGTTTGCTTCTGGCCTTTCCCTTGGCTTCGTTGTAGACGGTTTCCTTGGTAATCACGCGCCTGTTCGGGAGGGCGCTTTTTGCTGTATCCAGCCGGTCGGCCCGTTTCTCCGCCTGTTTGATATACGGGGCCAGTTCCGGGGAGGCCCGTTCCTCGGCGGTAAATTGCAGTCGGGAGGCCGGGCCGCTGGCTTCCTTTGCCATACGCTCTCCATGCCGGGCCGCCTGCTTTGCCTTATGCCGGTCGCGGATGTCCACAGCCCGTTCCAGCGCCTTTTCCGCTGTACCATCCGGCTTGGCCGTGTATTCCGGTTCGGCCTCCCGGCTGGAAATGTTCATGCTCTCGCCGGTGGTCTGGTTGTCCAGTGTAAGCCCAGCGCGGGTCATGCGCTGCGTCACCTTATCACGGGGTTTTAAGGGCTTCATGGTGCGCCACCTCCTTTTGCGGCCCCGCACCTCATACCGTGGCCCTCTCGCCTAAGCGGGTGGTCATGATCTGGTAAAGCTGGGTGTGCTTTGGGATAGGATTCTTAAAGGGCAAAACTACATTCTCGTAAATCAAAAGCCCCTCGCCGGGTTCGGAATTTTCCACATACCGTAATTGCTGGGGGGATAGGTTCAATCGCTCCGCAAGGATGTGCCGGTCGCCGGACGCCTGGTTGAGCAGGCAGATGAAGTCCGAATTTTCCAAAATATTTTCAATCTCCGGCGATAAAAGCAGATCCTTGACGTTCTGCGTGGCACCTGTGGGGATGCCGCCCCACTTACGAAAACGCTTCCAAATCTCGCAGGAAAAGGCCGCTGTCTGTTCCTCCCGCAACAGCAGATGAAATTCATCACAAAAGAACCAGGTGGCCTTGCCCTGGCTGCGATTTTGCGTCACCCGGCCCCAAATTTGGTCTTGGACGATCAGCATCCCGATTTTCTTTAGCTGCTTGCCCAGCTCCTTGATGTCAAAGGCCACAATGCGGCTTTCAATGTCCACATTGGTGCGGTGGTTAAACACGTTTAAGCTGCCGTTCACATACAGGTCAAGGGCCTGGGCCACCCGGTCGGCCTCCGGGATGTGCTGGTCTAACAAGGCTTTGTGCAGGTCGGAGAGGATGGGCATGTTCTCCGGGCGTGGGTCTGCCAGATAGGGCCGGTAGATCACCTGCACCGCCCGGTCAATGACCGTCTTTTCGATGGCGTCCAGCCTGTTCTTGCCGCCCATCACCAGTTCACAAAACGACAAAACAAAGTCGGATTTTAGGGCCAGCGGGCTTTCATCCTCGCTGTAATTTAAGTTGATGTCCAGCGGGTTCACATAGGATTTGCTGGTGGGCGACAGCTTCACCACCTGTCCATGCAGCCGTTTTACAAGGGGATAATACTCGGCCTCCGGGTCACATACATACACGTCATCCGGCGTACAGAGGAACACACTCAAAATTTCGGATTTGCAGCTCATGGACTTGCCGCTTCCTGGCGTACCCAGCTTTAAACCGTTGGGACAGCGCGCCCGCTTCCGGTCAAGCATAATCATGTTGCCGGTCTTGGCATTGACGCCGTAATACATGGCCTCTCCATCCTGAAACAGCTCCTGCGTTACAAAGGGGACGAACACGGCCACGCTGGAAGTGGTCAGAGAACGCTCAATCTGGATGTGGCTGGCCCCTAATGGGAGGCTGCTCATAAGGCCCTGCTCCTGCTGGTAGTCCAGCCGTACAAGGGAACAGTTGTATTTCTGTGCCACGCCTGCGGCCCAAAACACATCGTTTTCCAGCGCCTGCCGGGTGTCGGCGGTATTGAGGACAAGAAAGGTGAGCTGAAACATCCGTTCATTCCGGCTTTGCAGGGTCTTTAGCAGCTCCTTGGCGTCCTGCCCGTAGGTGGCAAGGTCGCTGGGAAGGATGTCCATATCGTAGCCGCTGCGGACAGCCCTCTTTTGCTCCTGAATCTTCATGGCGTCCAGGTCGGTAATCTTGCGCTTCACCGTCTTGATGGCCTTGCTCTGGTCGATGGCCTGCACATGGAGGTTCACCACAATGCCGTTTTCCGTATTGAGAAAGTCGGCCAGCATTTCATCCGACAGCTCCGGGGACAGGATGTTTAAGAAGCTGACAGCCCCGTACTTGCCTCCCAGCCCGAACATCCGGGCGTTCCCGAAACGGAACGACGACGGGGCGATAAAATCCTTGGTGGAGAGGCCGGAGGAAGCCAGCCACTTCCAATCGAAGGAAAACGGCTCCCCGTCCGGGTGGAACATGCGGTGCATGACTTCCAGCCGGGCCGTTGCGTCCAGCCCCCACGCCACGGCCCCCATGCTCTTGAAATAGCCCAACAGGTCGGTTTCAATGCGGTGCAGTCTGGCACGGGCCAGTTTCAGGCTGTCAGCCTCAATGGTGTAGGTGAGAAACTTCCGCTTTACCAGTCCGTTGTTCCCGCTGACGAGCTGGTCTTTTAGGATGGCGGAATACTCCGTGCGGATGTCGTCAAAGGCATCGCCCTGCGCCCGGATTTCAAGGCTCTTGGCGTACTGCCTGGGGTCGATCTTGTGGTTGAGAAAGGAAAACTGGATGTGGATGGAGGCATCCAGATAGTTGTAAAGGTCGCACAGGCTTTCAAAGATGGCCGCCTTGGTGTCCGCCTGGGCAAGCTGATAGCTGATGTCTGAAAACTCGATGCACTTGGAAAACCTGCGGGGCGTCAGACGGCAAACCCCATCTGGATACATGGCCTCGTAGGGGATACTCTCCTGGGCGGAGTGGGGCTTTCCGTCGCCCTTATACCTGCGGATGACGGCCTGAATTTCTTTTTGCTCGGCACGGGTGAGCCTGACCGGCGCTTTTGCGCTCGTTTCGTTTCTTTGCTTTTTGAACAATGGCATTTACCTCCTGTTCCATCTGGAATTGCCGCACAAGGGCGGTGTAAGCGTTGTTGGTCTGGTAGGGCCGTTCCTTGGGCTGAAAAAAGCAACACTCCAGGATTTGGTGTACCACCACTTCCAGGGGCTGGCCGTGGCGCTCATACAGCGCCAGCAGAAAGCCCGGAAGCATGGCAAACACCATAAGGAGCGCCGCCGCACTGGTGGGGATGCGGCCCCGGATCAACAAAAAAAGCGGGACACCGACCAGCAGCGCACCGCCAAAACAAATGAGCTGGCGTTTCGTCAGCCCGAATACCACCTTGGATTTCACCTTGGTAAAATCCTTGGGGACAGTGACATAAGCCAAATAAAATCACCTCGTTTCTGGTGCGGACAGGGAAAAATCGCTGTCCACTTCGTTGCCCCAAACATCCCAGCCAGGGGTTTTCTGTCTGGCAAACAGTTCTGCGCGGGGCAGGTCACCCGCAAGCTCGATGATTTTCTCGCGGGTGATGTCGGGTTTCTTGCTGTGTTCCTCAATGGGGGAAATGATAAACTGATGGACGCTGCGGGAATAGCGTTTGGGGTGTCCCCGCTTGGCAAGCAGGCAGATTTCCGCATTGCCCCTTGTCCAGTGCCCCAGCCCGTAAAACCAGGTGGGGCTTTTCTTGTTCCGTTTCAGCCATACAAAGGCCACGGTCTTGAAGGTGAAGCCCCATGCCTGGATCAGCCGCAGGGCTTCCGGCAGCATAGGGAACGTGGCCCACAAAAACATCAGGCAGTCCTTGGCGGCCAGGGTTTCCACCGGCAGAGCGCACAGCGCGTCGATTCCCATGGTGGGATAGTGGTTTTCCGCTGCTCCCTGTACCGTTTTCTGGTCATATCTCCACGGCGGGTCAGCGTAAATAATGTGATAGGTTTTCTTCTGTGATTTCTCGATAAGCCTGTTTCCTCCTGTGCAAATAGTGTCGCGTCAATGGGCTGTGAATACGGCTTTGGACAAGCTGCCGGTTTTGAACAAGCCATAGCATAGCAGCACCGTATAGCCCATACAGCCCCAGATCGCGCCGGAAATATCCTCCATCGTGCCGATGTCCTGAATCAGCACCGCGTAAATCCCCACCACCACCATGATTAAAAAGGCTTGGAAGCCCAGTGCCAGCAGGGATTTTAAGTAGTTCTGGCCCATGCCGCGCCACTCCGAGTTTCCCAGCGTAGCAAGGGGAATCGGCCCCAGCGCAGTCACGGCGTATATTTCAATCATTCTCCCGTAGGTGACAAGGAAAATGCAGATGGATAACGCGTGCATCGTCAGCCCAACAACCAGGGTCTGAAACCACAGGCCCAACAGAGGGCCGATGTCCATGGCTTCCAGCCGGGTTTCCAGATCCGGAATCAGGGTATCAAAGTCAATGCTGGTTTCCCCGATGATGACCCCGGCGCTTTGGTTCACGACGGCCTGGGTGGCGTCAAAGACGCCCATGACGATATTCCATGTGTTCGTCACAATGAGGATGGCAAATGCGCTCTTAAACATCCAGCGGAAGAACAGGGACGTATCAAAGTCGTGCATGTTGTTCTTTTCCACAATCATTTCAATCAGCTCATAGCACATCACCAGGGCGAGAATCGCCGCCGCAATGGGGACAATGACCGTTTCGGACAGGGTTTGCAGCATGGAAAAAATGCCGCCGTTCCAGTCCTGCGGAGTGCTGCCCACATCCGATGCGATTTCCCCGACCTTGGTATTCACGGTACTGAAAAGGCCGGACAGGTTTCCCTTGATCCCGTCAATCAGGATGCCTTTGATCCATTCCCCGATTAAATCATCAATCATGTGTGTATCCCTCCTTTCCCGCGCCCTCCCAGCAGCAGGAGGGCGCGGCGTATTGCTTGCAGATGGACCAAACGATTATCCCAGCAGCCCGGACAGCAGCGGAACAAGGGTCATGCCAATGAGGGCCACGCCTCCGCCCGCGACAAGCTGCTTGATCCCCTGGCTCTTGCTGGCGGGGTTGTCGGCCCCGTATCCCTCCAACAGATTGACGCCGCCCCATACACAGAGCGCCCCGCCCAGGCCCACAACGATGGTCTGTAACGTATCCACTGCACTATTGAAAAATTCCATATATGCCTCACTTTCTGCCGGTTTCCGGCGACCAAATTTGATTGATTACAGGAAAAAAGCCGCTTCACTGGGCGGCTAAATCTTCGTCCGACAGGTCAATGTCGTAAAGGTCAAAGGTTTCATCCTCCGATACCACGCGCCGTTTTTTCCGGCGCAGGGACGACAAGTACCTGTCCACATCAAAGGTGTTCTGTTTGTCGGCATCCGAGAGGTATTGATAGCGGGGGTGGCGGGTAATGTCGTATTTCTCACTGAAAAACGGCCTCACCCCGCGCACCTGCAAAATACACTTGCCTCCGTCCATGGTTGCAATTTCGTCCTGGCTCATCAGCTCCTTTCCGAGTTTTTGGTAGTTCAGTCCGTGGGAGGTCTGCGCGCCCCGGTTTTCGCTTTGGTTGTAGCTGTCAATCGTTTCCTTGCCCAGCACGTCAGCGATTTCCTTGGCGTTTTTACCTCTTCCACTCAGGAAAAGCGTACAGTCGCAGTTGTCGGAAATGATTTCCGCTGCATCCTTGTAGATGGCCTTTAACTGTGACTGGCTCTGCAAAATGATAGAAGCCGAGATTTCCCGGCTTCGGATGGTGGCGATCAGCTTGTCAAAGTTGGGAATCTGACCGATGTTGGCAAACTCGTCCAGAATCATCCGCACATGGACGGGCAGCCGCCCGCCGTATTTGTCATCGGCCCGGTCGCACAAAAGGTTGATAAGCTGGCTCTGCACCATGGTAAGAATGAAGTTAAACGTCGTGTCCGTGTCGCTCATAATGAGGAACAGGGCCGTTTTTTCATCCCCGATGGTGTCAAGCTCCAGCTCGTCGTCCTCCATCAGCTCCCGCACTTCCCGGATGTCAAATGGCGCTAATCTGGCTCCGCAGCTAATCAAAATGGAACTGCGGGTTTTGCCTGCCGACAGAAGGAATTTTTTGTACTGGCGCACCGCAAAGTGTTCCGGGTCTTTTTCTTCCAGCCGTTCAAACATGGCATCCACCGGGGATTGAAATTCCGGGTCGTCCTCGCGGGCCTCCGACGCATTGATCATTTCAAGCAGCGTCGTGAAATTCATTTCATCGTCCGGCGCTTCGTACCAGATGTAGCCAATGAGAGCCGAATACAACAGACGTTCCGACTTGATCCAAAAATCCTCGGCGCTTTTTTCGCCCTCCCCCTTGGTGTTGCAGATCAGGGTGTTGACCAGCTTTAAGATGTCTTTTTCCGAATGAATGTAGCGGAATGGGTTGTACCGCATGCTCTTGGAAAAGTTGATGGTATTCAGCACTTTGACCCGGTAGCCGCTTCGCACAAGGAGCTGGCCCACCTCCCCGATCAGGCCCCCTTTGGGATCGGTGATAATGAAAGAGGCCGGATAGTCCTTGGACACGCACTGCATCAGGTTCGGCTTCACAAAAAATCGCGTCTTGCCGCTGCCGGAACCGCCGATGACCAGTACGTTTTTGTTCCGGGCGGTCTTGGGGTCTTTGGGGCGGTTGTTCATGGTGAGGCGTTCCGTCTGGGTCAGGAGAATGTTGTTATCAAACACCGGGTCGATGTACGGGGCTATATCTTTGGGGCCGCCCCACCGGGCACTGCCGTATTCTACGCCTCGGCGGTATTTCTTGGCGTTCTTGCTCTTGCAGTACACCATCAGACGCAATGCCACCGCACCGGCCACACCCACCGCCAGATCGAACAGGTGGAAGCTGGGGGCGGCGTTTTCAAAGGCAAGGGAAAAGCCGTCCGCAAGGTGCAGCAGCTTTTCTGAGACATCCGCCCCAGCCGCCAGCCGGTAGGTCTGTCCCAGCTTGCCAAACAGGTAAACGAACAGCAGATAGGGCAGGTTTGCGATTATCAGCTTTTTCACTTCCGGCCTCATAGAGACAGCCCCCTTTCCTTGATTTTCTCCTTGGCCTGCTGGCGGTTTCTGGCCGCCGTCTTTTGCTTCATAGCCGACAGGGCCTTTCGGATGGAGGGGCGTTCCTGCTGTTTGAGCTTCTTGGCCGTAAACTCCTTAAACGCCTGTTCCAGATTGTCCGCCTGCTTGGATTTGAAAATCACGATATACCGGGGCGGATGGGTGGTGCGGTCTTTCCGCAGGGTGAAATCAATTCCGTATTTCTTGGCGCAGGGCCGAAACAGGCCGATGTTGGCATCGGTGATTTCAATGTTGGACAGGGCGGAACCGTCCTTTTTGAGCTGCCGCAAGCTCTGTTTTCCGTGATGTGCCTTTCCTGTCCCTTTCTGCCGGGCGGCCAGAAATTTCTTCATGGCCGCCTGCAATACCTGGCCGGTGAGCTTGCCCGTCTTAACCGCTAACGCGATGGTTTTCTGTTCGATTTCTTCCTGCAACTGCTATCCCTCCTTGGAAGTCAAAGCAGGCAGGCGGCACGGCTTAGATCCGCACCCGCAGGCCGGAGAGGTCGTCGGTGCGGATACCCACCAGATACCAGTTTTCAGCCATTTCTATGCGGGTGGGCCTCCATCTGCCGCCTACCAGTACATCGAAGGTTTCTCCGCAGTGCAGGCCGCCGTAGTAGTCCGCTAGGTCAAAACGGATGTCATAGCGGTCTGCCTGCTCGTCAAAAATCAAAGTTCCCTGTTTCATAGGGCTGTCCTCCTTTTTCAGATTTTGCCGGTGTTCATATCGTGGGCCACCAGTGCCGTGTAATAGCCGTTGATGGTGCTTGGGGCGTTGAACAGAACCGCCAGCAGGTATTTCTTGATATTTCGGATTTCCGTGGTGTTTTTGCTGATACAGTCAAAGACAAACTCCATGTGGGAGCTGTTCAGCTTCATCAACTTGGATTTCACCAGCTCAGCGGGGTAATCGTCCCCGGCAATGCGGATGGTCGTTCGGGCGCTGCATACGGTTTCCACCAGCAAGTCCACGATCTCGTCCAGCAGTTCCCGGTCAATCCCCTTGGTGTGCTGGCAAAGGTGTTCATACTCGATGTTATCCTTGATGATTTCCCGATAAACCGCTACGGCGCTCTGTGACTTCGCTCCCGTTCCTTTCCGTTCCGGCGGCGCAGCCGCTGCTTTCTCCAAAGGAGAGGGAGGGGAAAGGATAGGAATGGAATCGGTAATTCGTCCATCTGTATTTGATTTCTCTTTACTTGATCTATCTTTATTTATTTGCGTTGGATTTTCCGGTGTCGGGTTATCCGATGTTGGATTTTCCAACACCGGGTTTTCCAATATCGGCTGTTCCAACACCGATGCTTCGGTCTGCGGCTGCTCGTAGATGGTATAGAGCATATCTGCCATCTTTCCCTTGCCGTCCCGGTTCTGCTGTCGGGTGATATATCCGGCCCGTTCCAGCTCCCACACCGCCGTCCGTATGGCGTCGATGCTTTCCCGATTTATCAAAGACAGGCCCTTTAGCGTGTAGTCCCAGCCCTCCGGCAGAGAGAGCATTTGCGATAACAGGCCCTTGGCTTTCAGGGACAAGTCCTTATTCCGCAGGTGGTGGTTGGACATCACCGTGTATCCTCGGTTTTTCTCCACTCGAAAAACTGCCATCTTGTCGCACACTCCTTTCACTTGAAATTTCACCGTGTCAAAGACGGTGAGCTTGCCCGGCTGGTAAGGACATTCTGCGTAGATGCAAAACTGATACTTCCAGTGTGGGCGGTAAAATCGGCAAGTGCCGCAGTCCTCCGGCGCTCCGGCCTCGCCGCTGTCAAAATGATCTGCGCCTGGCCTTGTCTGCATGAGCTGTTCAAAGGCCCGGTCGCTGCCGGACGTAAAGTACATAGGCGGTCGCTCCTTCCTCTATTTGGGCGCAAAAAAGCGGCGTCCTGATCTCCCCAAAGGGAAAAGAGAACGCCGCCGTCTGCGGTGTCGTATTCGATTTTTCGATGTGCGCTGTTTGGGATAGTGGGCTTCATGGGAAAGGACAGCGTGTCAAGGCTCCCTCCGAATGTAGTAAATGGGTAGTAAATTCGGTGTCCTTATCCCGTGATTTGCCCGTATTTCCGGGCTTTTTTGAAATAATCAGAGTTTTTATTATGAAAAGTTTAATGATATCTCCCTGCTTGCTGATTTAATGGGCCACGAAAGCATTGAAACAACCCGCATCTACCTAACAAAATCAACACAGGAGCAGCGGGAGCTGATTGACAAAATAGTTACCTGGTAATATTTTGCACCGTTATTGTGCTATAGATATACGGAAATTCCGGCGGTCCCGACCGGCCGCCGGATATCTCCCGCCCTTACCCGGAACACAAATATTATAGACCCCCACCTCTTACATTTTCCGAAGTTATCCATTACTATATTATTTATTGGAAAAATTAACCACACAAGAGGAGGTATTACATCATGACAGCCACACCAAGATTAATGTCCAATCATGCATTGGACCAGTTTCAGAAATATCTCATGACCCATAACAAATCTCCAAATACCATCTGCGTGTACCGCTATGCGGTAGAACAGTTCTATCATCTGTATCCTCAGCTGACCCCCCGCAACCTTCAGCTTTATAAGGTATATCTTTTGGAACATTACAGGCCCCAGACCGTGAATCTGCGCATACGGGCGCTGAACTGCTACATGGAATACAGGCAGGCCTCCATCACCCCTGTTTCCATGATAAAGATACAGCAGAAAACATATCTGGATAAGATTATCAGCCAGGCTGATTATGAATATCTGAAGCGGTGCCTGGCGGAGAGCGAAGAATATACCTACTATTTTATTGTGCGCCTCATAACCGCCACAGGAGTGCGTATCAGTGAGCTGATTACCTTTCAGATTGAGGACGTGCACACCGGACACAAGGATATCTATTCCAAAGGCAATAAGATGCGGCGTGTCTATATCCCCCGCGGACTGGTCCGCGAGCTGCAGGAATGGCTGGCTGCCACACACCGGAGCACCGGCCCCCTGTTCCTCAACCGCTTTCACTCCCCCATCTCCCCGTCAGGCATACGGGCCCAGTTCAAGGTATTTGCAGCCCGGTACGGTCTGGACCCCGAGGTGGTGTATCCCCATAGCTTCCGGCATCGTTTTGCCAAGAATTTTATTGAAAAATGCGGGGATATATCCCTTTTATCCGACCTGCTGGGACATGAGAGCATTGAAACCACCCGTATTTACCTCCGGCGCAGCAGCAGTGAACAATACCGTATAGTCAACAAAGTAGTGGACTGGTAGGGGGCGCGTCATGAAGGAACTTAAGATTAGCGTTATTTATGGCGGCATCTGTCCTCCCCAGGCAGACCCCTCTATGTATAATCCTGACAATTATCAGGCAAACTTACAGTATTTCCATGATTTCCTGCAACGGCGGGGCTCCTCTGCAAATACCATCGACTCCTATCTCACCTCTGTCCGGCATTTTCACAGTCTGTACCGTGATGTTACCGTGGAGAATCTCCAGTCTTACAAAGCATGGCTTATGGAACGCTACAAACCCAGCACAGTGAACACGCGAATATATGGAATCAACCAGTATGTGGCGGCCCTCCAGTCCGGCGGGGACATAAGTGACACCGGACCATATACCCCTGCTGCCTCCATTGATTTTCTGGAACCTTATAAACTTCCCTCTGTCCGGCATCAGCAAAAGCCCTTTCTTAACAATGTTATATCCAAAAGGGATTATGAGCGTCTGAAACGTGGCCTGAAACGGGATAATAATATGTTCTGGTATTTTGTGGTCCGCTTTCTGGGTGCCACGGGTGCCAGGGTCAGCGAGCTGATCCAGATTAAGGCGGAGCATATGCAGATTGGCTGCATGGATTTGTATTCCAAGGGCGGAAAGGTGCGCCGCATCTATTTTCCCGAAAAACTCTGCGGGGAAATGCTGTCCTGGCTGGACAGCCGTCAGATACAGACCGGTTTTATATTCACCAACCGACGGGGCAATCCCATTACTCCCAGGGGCATAAGCAGCCAGCTGAAGGTGCTGGCAAAAAAGTACCGGATATGCCCGGATACCGTCTACCCCCACTCATTCCGGCACCGTTTTGCCAAAAACTTTCTGACTAAATTCAATGATATTTCGCTTCTGGCCGACCTTATGGGCCATGAGAGCATTGAGACCACACGAATCTATCTGACCCGTTCCTCCGACGAGCAGAGAGAGCTTATTGACAGAATTGTCACTTGGTAGATTGCATTTTCTCAAAAAAAACAGTATCATAAAAGAAACTCGCAAAGGATGGTTTATATGTACGAATATACGTGGTATCAATGGCTTACATTCTTTTTTATATACTGCTTTTTCGGGTGGATTTTTGAATCCACCTATGTTTCTGCGAAAACAGGTCACTTTGTGAACCGCGGTTTTCTGCGCCTTCCCCTGCTTCCCCTGTATGGAACAGGCGCCGTGATGATGCTGTGGGTATCCCTCCCGGTCAAGGACAACCTGTTTCTGGTGTACCTGGCAGGCGTTATTGCCGCCACCATTCTGGAATACGTCACCGGCTGGGGCATGGAAAAGCTGTTTAAAATGAAATACTGGGATTACAGCAACCAGAGATTCAACGTGAAGGGGTATATCTGCCTCAGCTCCTCCATTGCCTGGGGTTTTCTGACCATTTTCCTCACAGAGGTGGTGCACCGCCCCATTGAGCACTATGTCCTGGGGCTACCTGTTATGGTGAACATTATCTTTGTGCTGATTACCTCCCTGCTGTTTGCAGCGGATACGGCTGAGTCCGTAAAAACCGCCCTGGATTTGGCCAAGGTGCTGGATGCCATGACCGACATGCGGGCCGAGCTGGACGATATACAGGTACAGATGGCCCTGTTAAAGGCAGAGACCAGCGAGCGCGTTGCAGAGGCCAGAGAGGAAGCGGCTGCCAGGCTCAGCCGGATGAAGTCAGGAGCTGCCGTCCATGCGGCTGCATTGAAGGATGACACGGCTGAACGCCTGAATGAACTGGTGGAGAACACCATGGAGAAAATGAGCGGATTCGTGGAGGGTACCGCTGAAAAGATGGGCGGGCTGGTGGAAAACACAGCCGAAAAGGTGGCCCGGACAGCGGAACGGCTGTCAGAGCTTACAGAGGACGCGGCTGCCAGGGTATCCGGTACGCTGGCACAGCGGGCAGAGGGCTCCCGGCAGGCAATACAGCGTGACGAGCTTAACAAAAGTGCTGTCCAGGATCGAAAGGATAAACTGGCCGCCCTGTCCCAGCGCCTTGTATCCATTACCGAAAAACGCCATATGCTTTCCACCCATATGGACTTCTACCAGAGAGGCATACTAAAGGGCAATCCCACTGCCTCCTCTTCCCGGTTCGCTGAAGCGTTGAAGGAACTGCGCGAAATTGCGGACAGGAAGAATCCGGATGAACATGATGCAAACTAATGTCCTGTTTTCTTTTACGCAAAAAATACCCTGACAGCTTTACACATCTGCTTTTTCTGTGTCCTGCTGCCAGGGTATTTATGATTCAATTATACTTTTATGGTTCTTTCACATCCGATGACACATTACATCATCTTATCCACCATGGCCATCACAGCCGCGCCCAGCGCTTCAGACTTGGCGTCGGCATCCTCCATGGAGCTGCCCTTGATACCATAGTAGAACTTAATCTTAGGCTCTGTTCCGGACGGTCTCACACAGATCCATGCGCCGTCGTTTAAATCATAGTACAGCACGTTGGAGGAAGGAAGGCCTGTAGGCTTTACTTCCCCGGAAGCCATATCCTTTATGGTATCCAGCTTGTAATCCCTGGCGGAAACCACCTTATAACCGCCCACCTCTTTTGGTGTATTGTTCCTCAAAGTCTCCATGATGGACTGAATCTTAGCCAGGCCCTCAATACCGGATAAGCCGATAGACTTAACCGCATCCTTGTAATAGCCGTACTTCTCATACATGGCAACCATGGCATCCCACAGGGTCATTCCCTTCTGCTTATAGTAAGCAGCTGCCTCGCAAAGGGCTGCGGTAGCGGAAATGGCGTCCTTGTCACGGGCATAGGTGCCAATCAGACATCCATAGCTCTCCTCCATACCAAAGAGGTATGTGCCGCGGCCTGTCTTCTCATTCTTTAATACCTGCTGCCCAATCCACTTGAAACCGGTGAGCACTTCAATCAGTTCACAGCCGTATTCCTTTGCCACTGCGTCAATCAGATTGGTGGAAACAATGGATTTGATGACCTGCCCGTCATCCGGAATCTTGCCTGCTGCCTTTTTCTGGCTCAGCACGTACTCACACAGAAGGGAACCGGACATGTTGCCTGTCAGCGGGATGTACTCTCCTGACCCGGCGTCCTTAACATATACGCCCAGACGGTCTGCATCCGGATCCGTAGCCAGAACCAGGTCCGCATTCTTTTCCGCGGCCAGCTTAAGGCCCAGTGAAAATGCTTCTGCTGCTTCCGGATTTGGATAGCTTACCGTAGGGAAGCCGCCGTCCGGCAGTTCCTGCTCAGGCACTACATATACATGGGTGAATCCCAGTTCCTTCATCACTCTTCTGGCCGGAATATTTCCTGTGCCGTGAAGCGGCGTGTACACAATGCTGATCTGGTCCTGCATCTCATCAATGGCCTTCTGGTTCACAACCTGGGCCTTGACCTGGGCAATGTACTTATCGTCGATTTCCCTGCCGATAACCTCATACTTGCCTGCTGCTGCGGCAGATGCCTCGTCCGTGGTCTTTACCGTGGACAGGTCCTCTATGGCCAGCACTTCCTCTGTCACACCTTTGTCATGAGGCGGTGTAAACTGGGCGCCGTCCTCCCAGTATACCTTGTATCCGTTGTACTCAGGCGGGTTATGGCTGGCTGTAATATTGATGCCGGCTATACATCCCAGTTCCCTCACTGCAAAGGACAGCTCAGGTGTGGGACGCAGGGACTCGAACTTGTATGCCTTGATTCCGTTGGCTGCCAGAGTCATGGCCGCCTCCATGGCAAATTCCGGGGACATATGGCGGGAGTCATATGCAATCGCCACGCCCTTATCTGCTCCGCCCTGCTTTATAATGTAGTTGGCAAGGCCCTGGGTGGCACGTCTCACCACATAAATATTCATCCGGTTAATGCCGGCGCCGATAACACCTCGCAGTCCTGCTGTTCCGAACTCCAGGTCCATATAAAAACGCTCTTTAATCTCATTTTCGTCACCTTCAATGGCGCGAAGCTCTGCTTTTGTGTCCTCATCAAAATAGGGGTTTGATAACCATTCCTGGTATATCTTCATGTAATCTTTCATTTTATACTCCCTCCTGAATGTGATATTCCCCGCATGACCTGCCGGCATTCTGCTGCAGCACAGCCGGAAAGGCCGGTCCGCAGCGTATTTTCTGATTAAGATTATACTATATCAAACCAGAAAAAGGAAGTACAACCCTCTATTATTTTTCGTCAGACACAGCCCTTACAGTCCGCTTTCAGGCGTTTTAAAAAGCTGTTCCTGGCCTGCTGCTGTTCCTCCAGGCCCCGCAGTTTATCAGTATTCCGGGCCGGTATCCAGGCCTTGTTGGCGTTGTAGTAAAAGTTAAGCTGTTTCCAGTATTTTTCAGGATAAAGGAACAGGTAGTACAGGCATCCCCTCTCCTTCGGCTCCATGGGCAGCACCCTCTCATAGGAATCCAGCATCGACAGTCCCAGATCCAGGTTCCATCCGTGCTTTTCCATGACCTTGCGCATGAAACGGTACAGGTCCGATATCTGTATTCCAAGATGCATCCGGTTGTACTCGATGATGGCTGTGTAATTGCCTCCCATGAGCACATGGTGCTGATCCAGATCCCCATGGCACAGGTACAGGGGCTTCCTGTCCTTTTTGACGGGAGGCTGGACCTCCGCTGCCTCCAGGGCATCCTGGTCCTCCTGGTATGGCCCCAGCTTCAGGCATTTCCCGGTATTATACGGTCCGGTGCCCTCTGACGGCAGTTCATCCGCTCCGGGCCACAGCTCCCGTATGCCCTGTACCGCTTCCAGGGCCTGGTCGTAAAACATCTGATAGCTGCCGATGACGCACAGCTCAAATTCTGTTTTTTTGCGCTTGGACCTGATATAATTCCTGGCCCGCTGCATTTCCCGGTTATGGCGCTCCAGCTCCTCTTCCAGAGGGCCGGACAGGATGGAACCCATGTTCCACTCTTCCTTAAACTCAATCTTTCGCAGCTGGCTGTGCAGCATGGCCAGCCTGGACAGGGCCTGGCGTATTTCATATCCGTCTTTTATATTGCATTCCCGGTCCAAAAACCAGTCCTTTAATATGTATCTGGTGCCGTCGCCGGTCACGGTCATCAGGCCGCCTTCCCTGTTCCGCAGGTACCGGTCAGCCCTCAGGCTTCCTCTGGTATCCAGCCGTCCTAAGACCTCGTCCTCAAACTCCAGACGCCTGGCTGTCCCACGGTATTCCTTTAAAAGCCTGCAGCCCTGGTCTGTCTCGCAGATCCAGGAACCGCGGCCTTTTCTCACGGCTCTTACTTCCATATCATATTGTTCTAAGGCTTCCACGTACTTCTCGTTCATCCACAACCCCTCCACACTCTTATCCCATCACATTTAGTCGAAACGGGAAGCTGCCGTTTCAGCTACTTCTAGGGTATGTAAAGATTTGGTTGTTTATGACAGGAGAAATGGCGTACCGTCCCTATTTCCCACTTTGTATATAATGTACAAACTGTTTGCGCAATTCAGGCGCTATCATGCCCATCCGAAAACACCCCCAAAGCGGCGAATCATCATATATGATTTCCTTGCTCCGGGGGTGTTTCATTTATTTGTTTGTTATTCTGTTTGTTATTCTGCCTGTTTTTTGTCTTTTTTTCTATTTACCTGCCTATATTGGCCTGCCTATTCATCCTTCCAGTGCAGATGGTGAAGCTGGCCCCTCAGCTCCAGTTTCTCAAACCCATTCTGCCGCAGCGCCTCGTACAGTACAATTGCCGCGGAATTGGACAGGTTCAGGGAACGGATGTCGCCCCACATGGGAATCCGGATACAGTGGTCCTCATTGTGCACCAGAATCTCCTCCGGGATGCCGGCGCTTTCCCTGCCGAACATGAGATAGCAGTCCGGACCGTAGGTCACGTCGGAATACACCTTGCGGGCTTTGGTGGTGGCAAAGTACATGTTGCCTGAGGCCTGGGGATTGCGCTCCAGGAAATCTTTATAATCGCTGTACACAGTCACGTCCAGTTTGTCCCAATAGTCCAGCCCTGCCCTCTTTAAGGCCTTTTCATTGAGCTTAAACCCCAAAGGCTCGATGAGGTGGAGCCTGGTCTGGGTGGCAACGCAGGTCCGGCCGATATTGCCTGTGTTGGATGGCATTTCCGGTTCTAATAGTACGATATTCATCATGGTATGCCGCGCCTTTCTGTTATTCCCTGCCGTCCAGTCTTTTTACGAACCGTTCCATGCGTCCCAGAGCCTCTTTCAGGTTATCCAGGGAGTAGGCGTAGGATACCCTTACGAATCCCTCCCCGCAGTCTCCAAACGCAGTACCCGGCACCACAGCTACCTTTTCCTCTTCCAGGAACCGGGTGGCAAATTCCTCTGATGTCATCCCAAAGCGGCTGATGTTGGGGAAGGTGTAAAACGCGCCCATTGGCTCAAAGCAGGTAAGGCCCATCTCCTCATAAGCGTGGAGAAGGAAACGCCTGCGCTGATTGTAGGATTCCCGCATCATGGATACATCCGGGTCCCCGTTCTTCATGGCTGATACAGCAGCGTACTGGCTGGTGGTAGGGGCGCACATGATAGCGTACTGGTGAATCTTTAACATCTGTTCCAGAATGATATGGGGCGCTGCGGCATAGCCCAGACGCCAGCCCGTCATGGCATAGGCCTTGGAGAAGCCATTGATAAGCACGGTCCTCTCTTTCATGCCCGGGAAGGAGGCAATGGTCACATGGCGCTTTCCATTGTATGTCAGTTCTGAATAAATCTCATCGGAAATCACAAACAGGTCTTTTTCCAGGACGATTTTTACAATTTCTTCCAGTTCTTCCTTTTCCATAATGGCGCCTGTCGGGTTGTTGGGGAAGGGAAGGACGAGAATCTTGGTCTTGTCTGTAATCTTCTCCAGAAGCTTTTCCGGGGTCAGCTTGAACTGGTCCTTTTCCTCCAGCTCAATGGTTACGGGCACACCGTCTGCCAGTGTAACGCAGGGCATATAGGATACATAACTGGGCTGGGGAATCAGTACCTCGTCCCCCTCGTTTAACATAGCCCTCAGCGCAATGTCGATGGCCTCACTTCCGCCTACCGTTACCAGTATCTCCTGGTCCGGGTCATATGTAACGCCGCATCTGCGTTTTAAATATTCGCATATCTCCACTTTAAGGGGCTTTAAGCCGGCATTGGAGGTGTAGAAGGTACGCCCCTTTTCCAGGGAGTAGATACCCTCCTCGCGGATATGCCAGGGCGTCTCAAAGTCAGGCTCGCCCACGCCCAGGGAGATGGCGTCCTTCATCTCGCTTACAATATCAAAAAATTTACGGATACCGGACGGCGGTATCTTTACGATTTTATCTGATAATGGGTTTCTCATGGAGTAATCAGCATCCTTTCATCCTGCACCTGCTCACTTATAATGGTGCCGTGGTCTTTGTATTTTTTCAATACGAAATGGGTTGCAGTGCTTAATACGGATTCCATCGGTCCCAGCTTGTCGGATACGAACTGGGCAATCTGGCGCATGGTCCTGCCCTCGATGAACACAGTGAAATCATAGGCGCCGCTCATGAGATACACGGCCTCCACCTCGCTGTACTGGTAAATGCGCTCTGCTATCTTGTCAAAGCCCATGCCCCTCTGCGGAGTCACCTTTACCTCGATTAACGCCACTACTTTTTCCTCACTGGTGTTATCCCAGTTAATCAGTGTGTGGTATCCGCAGATAATGTGTTCCTTCTCCATTTCCGCTATCTCGTTGGCCACCGCTATTTCGCTTTCTCCCAGCAGCACGGCCAGGTCCTTAAGGTCGATTCTGCTGTTTTTCTCAATGACTGCAAGTATCTTTTCCCTCATAATATATCATCCTCCATCCTTCCATTGTTTACATAACTTATTAAATTGCACAATTTATTAATTTACATAACTTCCAAACCGTCTCATATTATCTTTGTCAGTTCGTCGGGCCGGGGCCGCTCTAAAAAACCTGCGCCCACCTGTCCGTGGCGTATCTGCCTGGCACTTCCCTCCGCCACACTTCCGATAACGCCCGCAGGAATTCCTTCTTCCCTGAGCCTTCTCACCAGCTGTCCGCCCCTGTCTGACACCAGGACGGCGCAGTTTCCGCTGTACAGCCGGTAGGGATTCAGCTCAAATAACTCACACACCTCTACCGTTACCTGCCTCACGGGCATACACCTGAGGTCCGCATCAATTCCCGCGTTAAATATACCTGATAAATTCCAAAGGGCAGCTAATACGCCGCCCTCTCCTGCATACTCGTAAACAGTGAAGGAGCAGTGCTCCTCCTTCTGTTCACGTTTTATCCATTGTTCCACGGAATATGGCTCCGTTTCATCCAGACACCTTAAGAACATAGACGAAAAGCGCGTTTTAAGGAAATCCCGCTTTTCTGCTCCTATCTTTACAGTCCCTGCAAATCCCGCATAACCGGCCATCACCAAATCCTGACCCGGTCTCATAAAGCCGTCGCGCTTCTCAAACCCGCCCGGTCCCTGTCCTGCCGTACGCATTATGGTCCCTCCACCGGGGTGACCGTGGGGCCTCCCTGGGCCGGGGCAGGGTTTGCTGCGGGCGCCGGATTCGCTTCCGGGGCCGGATTCGCCGCGGGCGCCGGGTTCGCCTCCGGGGCCGGGGCCGGCTCAGGCGCCGGCTGCGTCACGCCCGGGCCTCCCTCCACGCCGGTTACCGGCGCTGTCTCTGCCGGAGCTGTATCCACAGGCGCCGTCACATCCGGCACAACCGGCAATGCTACCGGCAGATCAGGACCTACCCGGTAAATGGCCTTGGATGCATTGTAGGTGTCCTTGTTAAGCAGGGTTCTCTCCTGCTCCACGCCGTCCACCGTCACTACCTTCCATAATCTGGATCTAAGTCCTGTGTGGGAGGACTGGACCTTGACCCTTGCTCCCGGAGCCAGGGTGTTGTCTACAATGAGCTGCGGCTCTCCCGGACTGGTGCTTCCCAGGGTTTCAGACACGTATTCCACCTTGCGGTTAGCCGGTCTGGTCTCCTTGCCGTATATGGTGAAGGTAAGCTTCCTGCCGGAGGTATAACCCTCCACATAAATAGGGGTACTGTAATTGTTCTTTATCTTAATATCCTTATAAGTGCCTGCAATGGCCGCGTCCCTGGATGGTTTCACATAGGTGACAATCATGGAGTGGTTCTGTCTCTGGACAATCTCCACCTCCGCTTCCAGGGAAGCGTTATACAGAGTGGTAGCCAGCTGGCACACGCCTCCGCCGATGCTGTCCACGACCTGGCCGTTCTCATAAGCCGCCGCTGTCTTATACCCATTGGCTGTGGTAAAAGGCTGCAGGCATTCATAGCCTGACAGGACATCCCCGGGCATAAGAACGTGACCGTTAATCTTGGCCGCGCCTACTGCCAGGTTGGTGGAGCGGGCTGCGCCGCTGCTGCTGAAATCAGTTGTATATGTGCCCAGCACATCCTGAATGGTAGCCAGGGCCTCACTGGTAATGACCGGCTGTTCTTCTGTTACCTGGGCTGTTACCTCTATCGGCTGGTCCAGTCCGCCTTCCAGGGCCTCGTTAAGGGCCGCCTCGGTTCCCGCCACGTCAACCACCCGGCCGGGTACAGAGTCCGTAATGACAAACTGTCCGTTTTCTCTGGTTATAGATGCATTCTGGGGCTCTGCCGTGATTCCCTGGCACTGTGTATCCACAAAGTTCTTCACCTTCGCGGAATCCACCTCTGTCTCCAGTTCAACCTCCACGGGCGCTGCCGCCAGATCTTTTTCAATCATGTACTGTTTAATCAGGCTGCCGCCGGCATACTGGCTGACCGCCTCATCAATTACGTCTGTGTTAATCCAGTGAAAGCCCAATTCCCCTGCTGTGGTGGCCACATCCTGTCCATCCACGCTGAGGGTCACTGACTGGGCCGCCAGGCCGTCCACATATTCCTGGACCGCTGCCTTCGCCTCCTCAGCCGTCATTCCGGCCAGGCTCTGGCTGCCTGCGGTTATCCCGGCCGGCAGCACAGGCGCCGCCCAGGCAATCACTGGAAATGCCGCAAGCAGCGCCATACTGATGGCCGCTGTCAGGCCGGCATTTCCTATACGATTCCTCATAAATTCTCCTCTTCCAAACTGTAATGCAATTAATACATAAGTGCGCTTAAGGCCATAGGAACAATCATAGCCAACACTAATACAACAACAATGATGGTGGAAATGATCTTCTTGGTCTTTGGATCTCTCATATTAAGCATTGTACATTCACCTCTTTTAATAATATGCCTCAGAATCTCTTCTTTAGTCTTTCTGTTCCCCGGATATTCTGCTGGTCATCCGTCCGTACTGGGAGATAATATTGTCAATCATCCGCGACACCTCACTGCGGCTCATGGCATCTATCTGCACAGTTACGTCTATTCTATGACATTTTAACAAATCGTGCAAGTATTCTTTTTGTCTTTTTGTGGCCGGCTGTTCTCTTTTTGCCTTATAAATCAAGGGTTTCGCCGCAAAAGCTTCCGGATGCTCCTCCCCGTGGCGGGCCATCATCACCTGATACAGCCCATGAGCCGCCTCCGCATCCGCCTGCGCCCGGTGGGCCGCAGACTGAGAAACCTCATAAAAAGAGCAGGCGCAGGTTAAATTCCGTTTTACATCCTCAGGCATAAACAGCCGGCAGATGCCAAGGGTATCAATGCCCTCCCGTTCAAAATCCAGCCCGCTGTTCACAGCGGCCCGTTTCAGGAAAGCGTAATCAAACAATATATTATGCCCCAGTAAAGGCAGATTCCCGCAGAACCGGACCACATCTCCAATCGTATCCTCAATCACAGGGGCGTCCTTCACCATATCATCCGTAATCCCCGTAAGAGCCGTAATCCTCTCCCCCAGCTGCCGCCCAGGATTCACCAGGGTTACAAACCTTTCCTCCACCCGGCCGTCCTCCACTCTCAGGGCAGCAATTTCCGTTATCTTATCCAGCCTGGCCTCAAGTCCCGTCGTCTCCAGGTCCAGGGCTATGTACGAATTCGTCATATCTTCCTCTTTCCAATAAACACCGTAAAACCATTATGAAATCATAGTTAAAGACAATCCTTATATTTATGACCCATTCTACTACACTTATGGAGGAAATGGAACTGGAAATAATAGAATAATAAAGAAATCAACATGGCACAGAACATTTTCATGAACAGGAACTGAATATTCATTGCAAAGAAAAGCATCCCCTCCTCCTTCATGGCCTGAGGATACAGTCCGCAAAGCGGGGCAGGGCGGGCAGCCGATCCCGTGGCTGCCTGCCCTGCCCCGCTTCGCGGAGGTACCCTACACGCCCATCACTCTCCACAATCCAAGAGCCGGGGCCTTTACTACATATATCTCCTCCCCATCCTCCATCTCCTGCCATCCATCCTCCATCTCCAAAACAGGATATCTGGCAAGCGCGTCCTTCACATCCATGAATTCATACCCTATCCGGCCTATCTCGTCCTGGGACACATATTCCGGATTTACGGCATAGGTAATGGTAAACCTGCCCTCAGAGGAGCTGTGTATCATATGGGCCGGCACCATGGCGGAGCCGGGAAATGCCCCATTTTCCATCAGTTCCATGGTATAGGGCGTCCCCTTATAGCCGTAACGGCGTATGAGACCGTCCACCTCCGGGTTCTCGCCAAACCCCTTGATTCCCGGCGCAATGACAAGTAATTCCCCGCCGTCTTCAATCATCATACGGGTGCGGTAAATGGCCTTGTTTCCCACCCAGGTGGTGGAAAACTCCTCCGGCTCCAGATAAGCCACCACCTTTTTTGCCCGGCGTTCCACCTGTGTGATGCAGCGTCTTTTTGCCAGCGCAGCCGCATGTTCATAGACCTGCCTGGACGCCCCGG
Organism: Enterocloster bolteae; assembly: GCF_002234575.2. NCBI lineage: Bacteria > Bacillati > Bacillota > Clostridia > Lachnospirales > Lachnospiraceae > Enterocloster > Enterocloster bolteae. Next base: position 5,824,950 of record NZ_CP022464.2, read on the forward strand.
TAAAGATGCCGTGAAGGGCGGTCCTTCCCTCCTGCTCCGACGCAACGGTCAGTATGTATGCCAGAGGCACATCCCGGAGAAAATGTTCCTCCCCGTAGTCAAACACCGCCCGCACCGGCGTGTCCGTATTTCCCATAATTGTCTCCAGATTACAGAGAGCGCCCAGCATATGGGTACCGTTAATCATGGGCCTTCCTCCCAGCCCCACCAGTATGTTCTTGGTGTAATTGGACATGCCGATGACCTCATGGGGAACCACCTGGCCGATGGACAGAATCAGGTCAAAGCTTCCATCCACCACACAGCGGTTCACCTCCGCACCGATATCCGACGTGTACCTGCCCCCGGACACCTGGCCGCAATAGGCGCCCGGCACCGTGCCGACAGGGACTGTGTCCTTTCTCCAGTCATGGTACAGAAAAACCTCCTCCGGCACGTCCTCCCCGAAAAACCGGATCTGTTCCTCACGGCTCATGGCCCTGTGGGTCCCCACCGCAGGCATGATGCGCACCTTTGCCTCCCTGCTCAGACGGTGATACAGATAGGATGTGATGACACCCCCGTAGGAATAACAGCGTGTGATATCCGGCGGCACTAAGAGGATACGCCCGGCCTTCGGAAGTCCCTCCAGCATACAATCCATCACTGCCACCGCCTGATGCGAAGACAGCTCCCCTGACTCTGTCTGTGCGCTGAACTCAGCTATATTTTTCAACATGTATGATTCCCCCTGCTTCCTGTATTGTTTCCTGACTGCTTCCTGTACTGCTTCATGAGTGATTCCATGAACTGTGTTCCGGCCTACTTCTTACGCTTTTCCCTGCTGTATATGAGTACCAGCAGTACGATGATAACTCCCTGCATGATCTGACGCCCTGCCTCCGGAATATTGACAATGGTCAGAAAATCATCCAGTATGGTCATGATGATTGCCCCTGCTATGGTTCCGATATATCCGCCCTTTCCTCCGGTAATGGCGGTTCCTCCGATAATGACGGCCGCTATGGTCTTTGTATTGTAGCTGGTGCCCACATCCAGGAAGCTGGTACCCGTGTATCCCACCAGGAAGAAACCGGAGACAGCTGCTATGACCGCGGATATCAGATACACGGAAAATGTCACCCTTCCTGTGTGTATTCCCGAAAACCTGGCCGCCTGCTCGTTGGTGCCCACGGAATATATCTTCCTCCCGTAGGGAGTATTCCGCAGAAGCACAATGGTCACAGCCGCCATAACAGCCCATATGACCACAATGCCGGACAGGATGCCTATGAAGCTCTGTCCGCAGATGGCCTTCAGAAGGGGAGATGCATTGCCCTTGGGGGCGCCCTTTGTGTAAATCAGAAACACGCCCTGGATAACCGTTCCCACACCAAGCGTCATGATAAAGGGCGGTATCTTAAGCCAATGGATTCCCACTCCGTTGATAAATCCCACCATCACACCCATGACAATGACTGCAAAAAGCGCAGCGGGCAGATTCTCATTTCGGCCCATCATGATCTGCGCCGCAATCACGTTGGCAAAGGTGATGGTATTGGCGATGGATAAATCAATTCCTCCTGTCAGTATGGTCAGGTTCTGGCCGATTGCGGCGATTCCCATAAAGGAGGCCAGCCTCAGGATTCCGGCCACATGGGTGGGCTTTAAATAGCCCGGTGACATGAGCTGGGCCGCCAGCAATAATACCACCAGTATAACATAGACCATAACCTGGGAGCTGCCTGCATTTTTCTTAATAAACTGTAGATTGGAAGCCTGTCTGTTCTTTTCTTCTCCCACTTTCTTTCACCTTACCTTTCTATCCTTAATAATAAGTCCCCACAGGCCCTAATGCCTCTTATGCAGCGCGCTGAGCGACAGGGCTGCAATCAGTATCAGGCCCTGGCATATGAACTGGTAAAATGAAGAAACGCCAAACAGGTTCAGCATATTGTTGATGATGGAAATGATGAACACGCCTGCTATGGTACCCAGAGGGTCTCCCACCGCGCCTGTCATGGCAGTTCCACCCACCACTGTGGCAGTGATGGCGTTCATGGCGTAATTTTTTCCTATGGTGGCGTCAGCCGAATTCATCTGGGCGCTTAAGAATATTCCGGCCACAGCGCACAGGAGCCCGGCCAGACAGTAGGCGCAGAATTTTATCTTTCCCACCCGTATGCCGGTGGAGTAGGCCGCATTTTCACTGCCTCCAATGGCCCTCAGGGCCTTTCCGTAGGGAGTGCTGTTGGCGAGACTTCTCACCAGACAGAGGATGAGGATGAACAGAAGAAAGGGTACCGCACCGGAATATCCCCGTGTCAGGAACTTGGCAAACGCCTTGTGCACACTCCCCCCCGGATTCGGCATGAGCAGTAAAGCCATTCCGTCAAATACGGCTGTGGTTGCTATGGTTACAATGATGGGAGCCAGGCGCCCTTTTGTGACCAGGACACCGTTTACAGCCCCGCAGGCCAGGCCCACCGCAGCCGCTGCCCCCAGGGCAGGGACAAATCCCCAGGCAGAGTCCGGGTTCATGGACATGACGCAGACCACATTGCACAGAGCCACAATTCCTCCCAGGGACAAGTCAATTCCTCCTGTGAGAATGATCAGCGTCTGCCCCAGGGCTGCCATGAGCAGCGGAAAAGAGGAACGCAGAAGATTCTTGAAATTCCCCAGCGTAAAAAAGTCCTTATTAAATATGCTTACAAAAACCATGAGAGCTGCCAGAAACACGTATATGATAACCGTATGCCCGTGTTTATGCCAGAAGTTTCGATTCAATCTGCCCTTCACCCTTTCTCACCTTCCTTCCTGTTCTTTCCCAGTCCCATGCCCAGCTGCATAATCCGTTCTTCTGTCAGCTCTTCTTTTTCCAGGACACCGGATATCCTGCCCTCGTACATAACAATCACCCGGCTGCTCATGCCGATTACCTCCAGCATGTCACTGGAGTTCATGACCACCGCCACGCCCCGGGCCGCCAGGTCATGCATGATTTGGTAGAATTCCCGTTTTGCCTCCACGTCAATACCGCGTGTTGGCTCGTCAAAGAGAATAACCCTGGGCTCCGTGGCCAGCTCCTTGCCCAGAACCACCTTTTGCTGGTTTCCCCCCGACAGACTGGATACAGGCAGGTCCAGCCCTCCCATTTTAATGGAAAGCTTTGACGCCATGGACTCGCTGAATGCCTGTTCCGCCTTTTTGTCTATGAAACATCCTTTCATGCGCTTTTTCATACTGGAAATGGCCAGGTTGTGGCGGTTGGAAAGCTCCAGCATCAGCCCCTGGTTCTTCCGGTCGGAGGGCACCAGGGCAATTCCGTTTGCAATGGCCTGCCCCGCGTTCTTTATGCCCACCTGCTTTCCATTGACAATAATAGATCCCCCGGACAGGGGATAGAGACCGCTGACAGCATTAAGCAGCTCTGTCTGTCCATGGCCCTGCAGTCCGGCAACTCCCAATATCTCTCCTTTATGTACCTGGAAGCTGACCTGGTTCAGCTTATGGTTTGCATCCGCCAGATTCTTTACCTCAAATATTACCTGGCTGTCATCCACTTCGCAAACAGGCGGAGGGAATACATGATTCAGGGAGCGTCCCACCATCATCCGTATTAAATCATCCTCATTTATCTCATTCATGTTCCTGGTCCCAATATAGCATCCGTCCTTGAATACGGTGATCCGGTCTCCCAGCTCAAACAATTCCTCCAAACGGTGGGAAATGAAAATAATCGTCTTGCCATCCGCAATCAGATTGTGGATAATCTGATACAGCTGCTCTACCTCCTTTTTGGCCAATGCAGAAGTTGGCTCGTCCAGAATAATCAGTTCCGGGTCCCTGACCAGAATCTTTAGGATTTCCGCCATCTGCTGTTCCGCCACCGGCAGACTGCCCACAGGGGCATCCGGGTCAATATGGATTCCATAGCGGTCCATGACGTCCAGAATGCGCTTTTTAATTTCCTTTCGGTTGATTCTTCCCAGACGGGTAACCGGTTCCTGGTTTAAATAAATATTTTCCCAGACCGTCATTTCCCCCACCAGAGTCAGCTCCTGGAACACCATGGCAATCCCCAGTTTCTGGGACTGCTCAGGATTCCGGATTACCACCTTTTTACCATGGAAATATATTTCCCCTTCATCCGCCTGATGGATTCCCGCCAGAATCTTAAGTATGGTACTCTTTCCGGCCCCGTTTTCCCCGGCCAGCACATGTACTTCCCCCTTACTGCAGGAAAATTGTACCCGGTCCAGGGCCGTGATGCCGGCAAACCGTTTTGTTATATTGACCATTTTTAAAATCTCTTCAGCCACTGTTAACCTCCTTCTCTCTCCGGAACAGACATGGTCCTTATGTGCAAAACAGGCCGATATTCATCGGCCTGTCCATCATCCCCAAAGCGTGCTGACTACTTGTAAAGCTTCTGAAGAGTCGCGTCATCCAGCTCTGTAAGAACCCAGAAGCTGTCCGGCATATCTGAACGGTAATACTGGTCCACATTTTCTTCTGTAACGGTCTCAATATCCATGACCACGTTCCCTGGAATATCCTCGCCGTTTAAGGCTTTGATGACAACCCGCAGAGCCTCTGCGCTGGTGTAGGTAGGATTGGAAGGTGCTATGCAGGACAGCCCTTTATCCTTATTTTCAATCCATGCGCGGATAGCGCCGTTGTTGCCTTCGCTTGTCATGGGAACCAGATCCCGGCCGGCTGCTATAAATGCGTCGATTGCGCCCTGTGTCATGGCGCCGCCCTGTGACCACACGCCGTCGATTTCCGGATAAGCGGACAGCATGGATTCCATGGCAGCCTTGCCCTGGGCATAGTCCCAGGAAGCGTTGGCTGATCCCAGAATCTCGATGTCGGGATACTGTTTGAACACTTCCTCAGCACCGCCCCAGCGCAGGGAGTCAGTAGCTGTTCCCGCGATACCGTTCAGGACCACAATCTTGCCTTTTCCATCCAGCTTGTCCACCAGCCACTCTGCTCCGATACGGCCGAATTCCTTCTCGTCAATGCCTACCGTAGCCACCTGCTCATCTGTCTCCACCACATTGTCGAAGGATACCACCTTGATCCCCGCTTCAGCAGCCTCTTCTACCACTGGCGCAAGGGCTGTTGGGGAGGCAGCCGTAATAACGATGGCGTCTACCTTCTTTGTAATCAGATCCTGCATATCGCTGATCTGCTTGTTGATATCCTCATTGGAATTGGTAATGTAGTACTCGCTTACCACTCCCTCTGCCTTCAGCTTCTCCGCCTCAGCCACAAACTCCTGTTCCATCTGGGCCCTCCATGAGTTTCCGATGGAATAGTTGCACAGGGCCACCACATATCCCTCACCGCCGGCTGTCTCAGAGGATGCCTGGGCCTCTGTGGTCTCTTCTGCTTCTTCTTTCTTTTCATCCTGGGATGGGGCGGCTGTTGTCTCTGCCGCCGCCGGTGCAGCCGTTGTCTCCGCTGCCTTTTGTGAACCGCAGGCGCACAGGCCCATTGCCATTACTGCTGCCAAACCTACTGTAAACATTTTTCTCATAACTCATCTTCTCCTTTTTTTAATAGTAACAGTCATACGTAAGTTACCTCTGATCGTCGAAAAACAGCCGTCTGGCGTTATCCGCCATAATCATCTGCCGGTGGGACTCCGGTATATGGCTGCAATGCTTTTCCACCAGGTTAATCAGCTGTTGCATGGTGCCATGGTTCAGCATGCCCGGATAATCCGACGCCCACATCATCTTCTCCGGTCCCACATGGCGGTAGCATGCCTGGATGATTTCCACGGAGGAGGGCCAGGGATATTCCTCGCCAAAATACACCGGTACGGTGGATGTGTCGATGAATACATTGGAACGGTTCTTTACCAAATCCAGCACTTCCCTGTAATTGGATTCAGGCATCCCTTTTTTAAAACATGCATCCGCCCCCATATGGCACAGAATGAAGCTGATATTGGGATACGCTGAGGCCAGGAAGCCCGCGTCCTCAATGTCCTCTGTGCGGAACATGTGGATGAATACCGGCTGATGGTATTGATTGCAGCAGTCCCACACAGGAGACAGCCCGGAATCCGAAAGGCGGGTTCCGGGAGCACACTGGAAGGTGCTGTCCACTTCCACCTTAAAGCCAAACAGGATTCCCTGGTCGTAGATGGACGCCAGCTCTCTGGCCGCCTCCTGTCCTTTCATTATGTCAACCAATGCCACCCCCCGTAACCGGTCCGGATACCGTTTTACGCTGTCCGCAAAGTACCGGTTATGGTACCCGTAATAGGGATTAGGCATAAGAACCGCCTTTTCGATACCGCACCAGTCCATATAGGCGATGAGCATTTCTGCTGTGCTGCGGCTCTGTTCAAAGGACGGAGGAAGAAACTGCACTTCCTCATTTCCTATGGCGACCCGCCCCAGATCCGTGGAGGCCATGGGCTGTCCCCTGGTAATTCCCGCCACCCGCTCATATATATGGGCGTGAATATCAATTACGTTCATCTAAATCCCCCTACCTGTACATTTGTGTATATTGCACTTTAACAGCACTGTTTTTCGGATGCCATTAGTATACTATGACCATATTTTTATGTATATATGATTTGATTGGAATATGTTTTGATTTCATTCTATCTTATTGACGCTCCCTGCAAATCGTGATTTAATGATAACAACTGTTACATTGGGATGATATTTTTATCATAAGGAGGGATTTTATGTATCAGATTTTATCGTATCCTATAAAAAAAGGGCAGCCCACCTGGCCCGGCAACCCTGCATTCAGTCTGGAACCCCACACCTCCATTGCCGGAGGCGACACAGCCAACACCTGCACCATCCATCTTTTTAACCATTACGGAACCCACCTGGATGGACCCATGCATTTTTACGGAAAGGGCATTCCCCTGGACCAGGTTCCCTTTGGGCAATTTTTCTTTCATAATCCCCTGCTCCTGGATATTCCAAAGGAACCTGGCGCAAAGCTCATGCCCGAGGATCTGATTCCCCACCGTGAGGACGTAAAAGACGCTGATCTGCTTTTAATCCGCACCGGTTTCTCCAAATACCGCAGAGAAAAACCGGATCTCTATGAAAACAATGGTCCCGCTGTCAGCAGCCGGCTGGCCCGGTACCTTCAGGATAATATGAGCCATTTAAAGGCCCTGGCCCTGGATTTTGTGTCCCTTGCCTCTTACAGCGACACAAAGGATGGGGATCTGGCCCACCAGATCATGCTTGGCATGTACCACAACCGTTATATCTGCATCATCGAGGATGTTAATATGGAGGGACTTCCGTCCGGCTTTCTGAAAAACGCAGCCGCCGTTCCGCTGATAATAGAGGGCATTGACAGTTCCCCCGTCACCATGTGGGCGGAGTACTGATGCCTATGTCACGGTTTATGCTGCGGTTTAAGACATGGTTCAAGACATGGTTTAAGATACTATTTAAGACACGATTCAAGCTGCTGTTTAGGAAACACTGGTGCCTTCTCATCATCTGCTCCCTGTGCGTCATCCTGGCCATTACCCTGTATGATACCTCCAACCAGGCCGCAAACTGGGAACCGGAACCGGCTGACAGCTCCAGCCTCCATGTGGGTTTTTCCCAGATAGAGACAGACAATCCATGGAGAACAGCCCAAATCAACAGTTTCCGCGAAGCCCTGCTTCCCAATGGGATGGACTTTATCTACCATGAACCGGAGGACCACTCTGTTCAGTGGCAGCTAGAAGATATACGCAGCCTGATTCGGGAGGGCGTGGACTATCTGGTCATTGTGCCCGCGGACCTGTCTGCCCTGACTCCGGTGCTCCAGGACGCCAAGGACGCGGGCATTCCCGTCATCCTCATTGACCAGTCGGCCGAGACCATTGACCAGAGCTACTATGTGTCTCTTATCTCCGCGGACTACCTGAAGGAAGGCCAGATTTGCGCCGGCCTGCTGGCGGATAAATTCGGGGATCAGCCCTGCAGGATCGTGGAAATCTACGGCACCGAGAGCTCACCCGGAGCCCAGGCACGCTCAAAAGGATTCCATCAGGCTCTTATGAAGTATCCCAACATGGAAATCATTGATGTGGAATACGGGAATTTTGACCGGGTAACAGCCCAAAAGGCAATGGAAAACGCGCTTATCAAGGCCGCCAACCGGGGACAGACCATAGACGCGGTCTTTGCCCACAGCGATGAAGACGGGCTGGGGGCCCTCCAGGCCATCAAGGTAGCAGGGCTGCCGCCGGGTGAAATCGCCATTGTGTCCATCAACGGCATCCAGGACGTGTGCAAGGCCATCATTGCCGGAGAATATCTGGGCACGGTGGAGAGCAACCCCCGCTGGGGATTTATCGCGGCTTTCCTGATACAGCAGATGGAACGGGACTGCAAGCCATTCCCCATGGTAATGATTCCTTATCAGATTATTACTGCTGAGAATGCGGCCGAGTATGCGCTCACCGCCTATTAATACAGGAAAGGAAACGGAATTCATGAAAAACTTCTTCCGACAGCTTTCATTCCGCAGGAAACTGCTGATTTCCTTTGTGACGCTATCCTGCATCCCTGTGCTCCTGGTGGGAATTGCCGCCTATCATCTCTATACCAATTTCATCATCAACATGACCGAGAAATCCTCCATCGAGACCATTGACCTTGTCTGCGATGACATTGACAGCCTGCTCAATGATGCCTGGAATCTCTGCGACATGCTGACCGGCGATATCAAGATGCAGAAATACCTGCGCATGGACTTTGACTCTGTCCGGGACCAGTATTCCAACGACCTGGCCGGCAGCATGGAGCTGGCCTCTATCTCCACCTACCGCAAGGATATCTTCGGAGTATATGTGTTCGGCCAGAACGGCGGCCGCTACAAATCCAACTACTACTCATTCAAATCAGAGGACCAGAGGGAGACTACATGGTATAAGGCCATTGCGGGCAGCAGGGAAACCACCTGGTTTCCTTCCCATGAGGGCAGCTTCATTGTCCGCAGCTCTATCAGCGATAACTTCATCACAGTGGGACAGCCGGTGATGGATAAGGCTTCGGGTATGGTCAACGGCATTGTGGCAGCCGACATCAAAGAGGATGTTATCACCCAGAAAATCAAGCACAGTCTCAGCAACGGGGTCATCTGCATCATTGATCAGGAGGGAAGCATCCTGTTCCGCTCCAACGCAGGCAACGATCTCCACTATCCCATCGACATTTCCCCCAGCCTGGTATCCCATATTCTGGAATCCACAGGCACTGCCGTGGGAAAATCCATGGTAGTGCCTGACAGCGGGTACCTGGTGGTAAGCCGTACCCTGATGAATTCCAACTGGAGGATTGCCGGCATCATAGACCGGGGCTTTCTGACCCAGAGCAGCAAGGACATCACCCATATTGTCATGCTGGTCCTGCTGATTATCGCATTCTCCTCCCTGTATGTGGCCATGCTTATATCCCAGTCCGTATACAAACCAGTACAGATTCTTTACCGCATGATGGAGGAGGTGGAAAATGGAGATTTCTCGGTCCGGTACACGTACCACTCCTCCGATGAGTTCGGACGGCTGGGCAAGAATTTCAACCAGATGCTGGAGCGGATCCAAAAGCTTATCAGCCAGATCTATGAGGAGCAGAAAAAGCTTAAGAACTCGGAGCTGAAGGCCCTCCAGGCCCAGATACAGCCCCATTTTCTGTATAATTCCCTGGATTCCGTCATGTGGCTTTTGAGAATGGACAAGAATCGGGACGCGGAGAAAATGCTCAATGAGCTGTCCACGCTGTTTAAGATTTCGCTCAGCAAGGGGAATGAAATCATCACCATCGAGGAGGAGCTGCGTCACATAAGCAGCTACCTGTTTATCACCAACATGATTTACAGCAAGAAATTTGAATACGCCATTGAATGCGACCCTGTGCTGTATTCCTACCGTACTCTTAAGCTGCTGTTGCAGCCCCTGGCTGAAAATGCCATTGCGCACGCAATACCCATGCCTGGGCAGAAGGTCTTTATACAGGTGCGCATTTACGAGGATGAGGACAGCCTTGTACTGTCCGTGCAGGACATCAGCCGGGGAATCGACCAGGAAACCCTTGAAAAACTGCAGCAGCAGCTAGGAACAGCCGCCCACCCGGACCGCAGGGATTCCGGGTATGGGCTCTACAATGTCAATGAGCGCATCCATATCCTCTTTGGAAGCAGCTACGGTCTGACCCTCACGTCAGAGCCGGATTTTGGCACCGAAGTAACCGTAAAGATTCCCAAACTGAAAGGAGATGATATTTTTGTTCCAGGCAATGCTTTGTGATGACAATGAAATCATACTGGAAGGGTTATCCCGGCAGATTGACTGGGAGGGACTGGGCATCTGCCTTTCCGGCACTGCTGCCGACGGACAGGATGCCTGGAACCAGATGAAGGATAATCCGCCTGACATCCTTATCACCGACATCCGTATGCCTTATATCGACGGGCTGGAGCTATCCAGGCTGGCAAAGGACTTAAACCCAAACATCGTGCTTCTCATCATCAGCGCGTATGATGACTTTGAATATGCCAGGACAGCCATGCATCTGCGGGCCCTGGATTATATACTGAAACCCATTGATCTGGATGCCATGAACCGCATACTGACGAATGCGGTTTCCCACTGCCGGCAGTTCCACCACGACAAGCGTCTGATGGCCACACAGCTGCTGCGCAACATGGCGGTCCAGGAGGCGGCCGGCCCCGAGGGCATTGCCTTAAACGAGCTGGACCTTGAGCCTGATTCATGGTGCTGCTTCCTGCAGGTGGAGCTGGACGATCACAGCTTAAGCAAGCTGTCCGACGACATCCGTTATGCGTCAGAGCGCAGGTTTTCGGCCCTGAGCCAGATTTTGTTTGGTGACAGCTCTTATCTGCTGGAATCCCATCAGTACAGCTACAGCGTCTGCCTCACCTCCCGCTCCAGGATGGAACTGGCCGCCCGGCGGAAAATTCTGGTGGACACGATACGCAGGCAGTTCCCCCATGAGGGAAGCTACTGCGATGTCAGCATTGCCTCGGGCAGCATTGTCCAGGGCATCCGCCTGCTCCACAAAAGTGTACAGACCTGCCATGAAGCAGGCAAGCTTCATTTCATCAAGGGTTCCAATGCGGATATCTTTTACGAGGAGGTGGAGTCTTATATCTACAATGAGCCGGAGGACAGCCAGGGATATCCCATACCGGACACCAGGCTTATTACTTTTATCAAGGAACAAAATAAGGAAGGGATTACAGGAGAGCTGGAGCAATTAAAAACATGGCTCTATCAGAAGGGAAGCGAGAGCTATCTGTATATGACATTTTCCCTGGGAAGCTTCTATACCCATCTGATGAAGGAATTGGGGAAATCAGGAATCAACCTTCAGGATATATTTCAGAATCCCATCGAAGAATTCAAAAAAGTGGCAGCCGGCGGTACACTGGAGTCCAGCATCGAAAACCTGAAGCAGAACCTGTTCAAAATCTGCGACAGCATACGCATCAACAAAAGCCGTTACGGAAAGCTCATAGACCAGGCCATCCTGTACATCCAGAACCACTATATGTCCTCCTCCTTTTCCATTGATGAGGTAGCGGGAGCCGTATGCTTAAGCACCTCCTATTTCAGCACTGTATTTAAGAGCGAGACAGGAATTACATTTACGGATTATCTGATTAAGGTAAGGATGGAAAAAGCCAGGGGACTGCTTGAGAATACCAGCATGAAAATGTATGAAATCTCATCCAGGGCAGGATATGAAAATGCGGCCTATTTCAGCGCCGCATTCAAACGATATTATGGAAAATCCCCCTCTGAGTTCCAGAGCCGGAAGTAGGGGCGGCCGGCAAAAGGGAAGACCGGCCGGCGGCTGGCAGGAACGCAAAAAAGGAGGCAAGTGCTGCATGGCGGAAGGGAACGGATTGAAAAAACCTACGCCTCCCTGCCCGGACATTCCTCCCGCAGAAAGCATTCACAGCATTTCGGGCGCCTGGCAATGCAGATGGTACGGCCCAGGGTAATGATATGTATGTTCCACAGAATCCAATGGTCCTTTGGCAGCACCTTCATCAGATCATACTCTATCTTCTCCGGCTCCTCCTCTTTTGTAAGGCCCAGCTTCCTGGAAATACGCTTTACATGGGTATCCACCACAATACTGGGTTCATTGTATATATTCCCACGTATAACATTGGCTGTCTTACGTCCCACGCCTGCAAGGGAGGTCAGCTCCTCTATGGTTCTTGGCACCTCTCCTCCAAACCGTTCCACCAGGTCCCGGCAGCAGGCAATGATATTCTTAGCTTTCATGTGATAAAACCCAATGGAGTGGATATCCTGTTCCAATTCCTTTAAATCCGCCGCGGCAAACTTCTCCAGGGTATCATACTTCTGGAATAAATCAGCTGTGACGATATTCACCCTGGCGTCTGTACACTGGGCGCTCATGATAACTGCAATCAGCAGCTGCCAGGGTGTCTCGTGATTCAGGTAACAGCGGTACTCCGTACCGTATTCCCGGTCCAATACATCCAGGATACGGGCAATACGGGCGGCCAGTTCTGCTTTTGTCTCCCTGACAGCTTTCGGCCTTCCCTGAGTTTTTGTGCCGCCGCCAGCTTTTCTCCCTCTGCCGGCCTTTGTATCCCGGTCACTTTTTATCCCTCTGCCAGTTTTTCTGTCAGTCTCAGGTTCATTTAAAATGGTCTTCTGCAGCATATATCCAGTCCTTTCATCACAACGTTTTTGTTGCATTTACAACATTCTAAAGTTTATCACCCAATTCTGACTGCCCTTGCATTATACGTCAGCGGGTCCCTGTGCCTGTAATCAAACAGCACCAGGGTTCCGTCTCCCATGGCTTCAATATGGGCCATCTTACTCATCTGCCTGGAATCATACCCTTCATAATCCATAAGGTAATGGGGAGATTCCTCCTCCCTCTGAAAGAACTGCCGGACAGCCTGTTTATAAGGGCTTTGGTCCCGGGCAAAGGATGGGCGGCTTTTTACATTTTCCCTGAGATATAAATCATACATGAGAAGGTCCCTGAACCTTTCCATAACAGAGGCATCCAGCCCTGCATCCCTACGTCTGGCTATGATACTGTATAGTATCTCATATCTGGCTATGCGGCTGTGGCTGATGCCAGTGAGATTGTTTTCACGGTAATATGCAGCCATATCCAGAAACATTTCATAGGGCGAACCGTATTCTGCCGCAAGCCCGGACAGAGTATGGACAAACTGTCTGCTGTTATAATACACCTCCGTCATATCCTCCACGCCCTTTAGTTCCAGGATGTCCCTGTAGGACAGCCACCGGGTGGACAGGACCTCATAGGGCGGCCGTGAGGAATAGCAGAGGCCGTAGGTCAATGCCATTTCTTCCATATAAGAGCCCTTCAGCACTTTGAGGAAGCCCAGCTGAAGCTGCTCCGGCTCCATGGAATATACCTGGTTGAACGAATGACGGAAAGATTCCAAATTCTCATTGGGCAGACCTGCGATCAGGTCCAGATGCTGGTGAACATTATGTGCCTGATTGATTGTGCCGGTGATACGGCGTATCTCGTCTATATCTGTCTTGCGGTGTATGGCCTTAAGCGTGTCCGGATTAGTGGACTGTACGCCAATCTCCAGCTGGACCAGTCCAGGACGCATCTGGCCCAAAAGCTCAATCTCCTCCTGGTCCAGCAAGTCGGCGGCAATCTCAAAGTGAAAATTGGTGACTCCGTTGTCATGACTCTGGATAAACCGCCATATGGCCATGGCATGTTTTTTATTGCAGTTAAAGGTCCTGTCCACAAATTTTACCTGAGGCACTCCGGCCTCCAGGAAATAAGCCAGCTCATCAAGGACCAGTTCCAGGCTTCTGAACCGTACGCTCTTATCAATAGAGGACAGGCAGTAGCTGCACGAAAAGGGGCAGCCCCGGCTGCTCTCGTAATAAATGATGCGGTGCTCCAAATCCTTTATATCCATATGCTTATATGGAAATGGTATCCGGCTCATATCCATGGCCCGGCGTACACCGGTATCTGCCAACGAACCATCGGGGAGGCGAAAGGCAAGCCCGGGTATATTTTCCGGACCGGCCTGTCCGTCCGGCAGGATTTTTCCACTGTCTGTCCCTTTTTTACACAACTTATCCACATAATATCCGGCCAGCTGTGCAAATGTTTCCTCTCCCTCTCCCTTCATGACGCCTGTTGCCTCCGGCAGCTCCCCAAGCACTTTAGCTGCATCAAAGGACACCTCCGGTCCTCCCAGCCATATGGGCACATCCGGCAGTATTTTCCCTAAATCCGCGATTAGATATCTGATATATTCTATATTCCAGATATAACAGGAAAAGGCAATCACATCCGGTTCTCTTCTGAATATATCCTGAAGAATCTGGTCCAGCTGGTGGTTGATTGTATACTCGGCCAGCTCGATAGACGGCTTCGCAGGTTCCATGGCTCCGGTCCCGGTTCCACGTTTTTTTGCCCGGGCATTCCTGCCGCCTGCTTCCCCCAGCCCCAATACCTGGTCTGCGTAGGCCTTCAGGCTGTAAATTCCCAGATTGGAATGTATATATTTCGCGTTGACAGCCGTCAGCAGTATCTTCATGGGACTATACCTCTAGCTCGATTTTATGGCCGGTGGACTGGTACTGGTAGTAACGCACTCCCGCAGCATTCAGCATACGCTTGGACGCCATTACCGCCGGTGTATCCGCATATTTGTCTTCTCTGTATACAATGGTCTTGATTCCTGACTGTATAATGGCCTTGGCGCACTCATTACAGGGGAACAGAGTCACATAGAGCTTGCTTCCCTCCAGGCTTCCCCCTCTGTAATTAAGAATAGCATTTAACTCGCTGTGTGTGGAGTAGAAATATTTGGAATTGTAGGGGTCCTCCTTCTCATTTTCCTTGCCCCAGGGGAATTCGTCATCCGAACACCCTTTGGGGAAACCATTATATCCCATGGACAGGATCTTATTGTCCTGGCTGACAATACACGCGCCCACCTGGGTACTTGGGTCCTTGGAACGTCTTCCCGACAACAGGGCCACCCCCATGAAATATTCGTCCCATGTTATATAATCCACACGTTTTCCGGTCATTCTTTTTCCTCCTTTTATCCTTTCCGCAGCCGCCTGGCTGTCTCTGCACACACGCAGCCTGCCCCCGCAGTGTCCAATAAATACAGCTCCTGTCTGGACATTCAGGAACGGCTGCGTGGCTGCTTCTGGTATCGTTGCTGGTATTTTATATTTTCCTCTGTCTGTGAATGGATTATAACATTCCGGGCTTATTTAATCAATAAAGTTGCATAAATCTTGGGAACGCCTTGGAAATACCCCTGGGAATAACCGGTGAATAACTGTTTTTCCGGTCCTTGCCTTTTTCCGGGATAAATGCTATATTATAACAACCAGACGATAGCGGAATATAAGTAACTATCGCTCATTATTCTATATCTTTAACAATATCTCAAATTATCTGAATCGAACGATTCATCTCATTATTCTGCCCCTTATGTATCGGGCAATCATTTCCACTTTTATATCACACCAATTATTTATTAAAAGGCAGAAGGGCTATTGTCTGGTTTATCGGAAAACGCTATAATGGGGATAGGTTCTTATATGGCTTGCCGGAACAGGAGGCTGTATGGAAGCAGATTATCTGCGTGAACAGGAATCAGAATCAGCAGGGGCCAGAGGGTTCAGCCAGCTGGAGGACAAGGTAATGAAGACAGCGGCACAGTTTTTTGGGAAGGATTTACTTCCCTATGCGGGTATCAAGGGCCGGATTGCCTGCGTGGCACCTACAGAGCATGTCCATCTGGAGATGCGCAGGCTGGAAGAAGACTTTAATTTTATTATGAAGGACGGGTCGTGGAGACATCTGGAATTTGAGAGCGACAGTATTCAGGAGAAGGACTTAAGACGGTTCCGGGAATATGAGGCTTACATAGGGCTTACATATGATGTTCCGGTCACGACTACTGTAATATGTACATCCCGGGTAAAAATCCTGAAAAAGGAGCTGGTCAACGGAATGAACGTATACAGAGTAGAGGTGGTTCGGCTAAAGGACAGAAATGCGGGCAAGGTCTTTGAAAAGCTGCGGCGGAAAATCAGCCGGGGCAAGACACTGGGGCGCCATGATGTATTTCCCCTGCTTCTGACCCCTCTGATGTCGGGAAAGATGGAGATGAGCCAAAGGATTTACCAGGGCATGGAGTTTCTTCAGTGTAAGGAACTCAAAGCAGGGGATGAGGATCGAAAAAGAATGCAGTCAGTACTGTATGCGCTGGCAGTAAAATTCTTGGACAGAAATGAATTAGCGATGATAAAGGAGAGGATCGGAATGACTGTTTTAGGCAAAATGCTGTTTGAGGATGGTGTGGAGAAGGGGATTGAAAAAGGTATAGAAAAAGGAGTCCAGCAGGGGCTGGGGCGCGCAAATGCACTGAATATGAAGCTGGCAGATGCAGGAAGGGCGGACGACATTATCCGGGCAGCATCGGATAGGACTTATCAGGAACAATTGTTTAAGGAGTTCGGAATTTAGTAGTAAACACTTTATTTTGCGAAAACATCCGCCGGCCCAAGGATCTTTTTAAGGGGTATATTGGCCTTTACTGTGCAGGGCAGATTTTCGTCAGGTTTGAGAAGCAGCGATATAAACTGCATTTCTGACAGAACCATTATGGGTCCTCCATGGGTAAACCAAAACTTAATATCAAAAAGCCTTGGTTGAATTACCAAACTCTGTAAATATGCTCAAAAGACAACTTTCCACAAGGGGCTGACGAATTATGAAGATAGAAAAACCACCCTCTCAACTGCCAGGTATCAGGGTGGTTTTCCTATATAGCTGCTTACATCAACAATAACAGACTTTTCTTTGTGTTTTCATCCGCCCCAGCTTTGCCATCATCTATTTTCAGGCACTGATTTAGTCACAATCACATCCGTGTCATACCCCATGAGACGCGGTATGACAACAGTTCCCGCTTTCACAGGGGCGGTCAGGGTATACTTTTTTATCTCACTCACTGCATCGAAAATCCGGTCCCGGGGTATGGGGTTTGTCAGCCTCACGCTGGCCAGGGGAAGTATGCCGCCCTTTACCAATACAGATGTGGCAATATTCCTCTGGGGATCCGTCAATTCCTGCTCCACATACGCCCTCCCCTTTGGGCAAGCGGCGCCCTCCACAGAACAAATCCGTCTGCTTCCGTCTTCCCTCTCTTCAATCTGCGCCCTTATATCGCATCCGTTGGGACAGATGATACATGTATATTCTCTCAACATTCAGCGCTCACCTCCAGCCGGCCCATGGACACCAGTTTATCCGCCTTAACCGTAAGTTCAATCATTTCGGCCGGTATCGCTTTCTTCATTTTCTTTGATGCCACCAACACGCCGTCCTGCCTTACTTCAATGCGGCATTCCTTCAAAGGACTGTTTACCCTCAGGGACAGCTTAAAATCCCTGGTGCCGCTCACTCTCTGGGGAACGGTATGGTTAATATGGCTGTCCGTTCCTATTTCGATGGGACAGGGAGGCAGACATCCTTTCTGCACAAATTCCGCAGCAGAATCCGCCAGGCTCTCTGCTTCCATGGAAACAAAGTCCACTAAATCATGGACATGGAGCACATTTCCCGCAGCAAAAATCCCCGCCACATCTGTCTGGAAATGTTCATCCACCACAGCGCCCTTTGTCCTGTCATCCAGGGTCACGCCAGCGTCCAGTGAAAGTTCATTTTCAGGAATCAGTCCCACGGAAAGTATCAGGGTATCACACTTGTATTCCTTTTCAGTTCCCGGAACAGGTCTTAAGTGTTCATCCACACGGGACACCGTGACGCCTGTCAAACGATTGTCCCCGTTGACAGCCGTTACCGTATGGCTCAGGTACAGCGGTATGCCGTAATCATTCAGGCACTGCTCCACATTGCGGGGCAGGCCGCTGGGATATGGCTGGATCTCAAACACAGCCTGGACATGGGCGCCTTCCAGCGTAAGCCTGCGGGCCATAATCATACCGATGTCCCCGGAGCCCAGGATAACCACTTCCTTTGCAGGCATTACATTGTAGAGGTTAATATAAGCCTGGGCAACCCCTGCCGTAAACACACCGGCCGGGCGCTCACCGGGGATTCCCAAAGCGCCTCTGGTACGCTCCCTGCATCCCATGGTAAGGATCACGGACTTGGCCCTCCATACCTTAAGCCCCCGGCGTGTTGCTGCCGTCACTGTCCTGTCCTCTGCCACCTCCAGAACAGTTGCGTCCGTGATGTAAGGAATCCCTAATTCCTCCACCTCTTCTATAAATCTCTGTGCATATTCCGGCCCGCTTAATGTGGTTTTAAAACGGGTCAGTCCAAAACCGTCATGAATGCACTGTCTGAGTATTCCTCCCAGCTGTTTTTCCCGTTCCACAATCAATATATTATGGATTCCTTTCCTGTATAACCGGACAGCCGCAGCCAGTCCCGCCGGTCCGCCGCCCACAATGAGTACGTCTATCTCCATTTCCTACGCCTCCTCCCGCACTCTGCCGAAAAACATCTGTGAATCTTTTCTGGCATACCTGACTTCTGTTACCTTTTTTCCCAATTCATCTTCTATCATCTGCGCAATCCGCATCTGGCAGTATCCTCCCTGGCACCGCCCCATCATGGAGCGGGTCCTGTATTTGACTCCTGCCATGGTGTCAACTCCCAATGGATTATGAATGGCTGCCAGGATTTCAGCCCTGGTTACCTTTTCGCACCGGCAAATGACCTGGCCGTAATCAGGATTCTGCCGTATCATCTGCTCCTGCTCTTCTTTTGTCATCTCCGCAAAATGAGGAATTCCTTTTCTCACAGGATTAAACCCTGGATTCGGCGTAAGTTTCTCCCTCTCTTCCATAAGACTGATTGCATGACGGGCAATGGGCACTGCCGCTGTAAGCCCGGGGGACTCGATGCCCACCAGATTAATGGCGCGGGGCGCAATGTCATCCCTTATCTCTATCTTAAAATCCTGTATAACCCCGTCCTCATCCACCCATTTAGGCAGAATACCGGAATAGTTGCGGATATAATCTTTTTTATGGATACATGGCCACAGGTCCGAAGCACTCTTAGCCAGATAATCCATATTTTCCTGAGGCACGCCATAGTATGTAAAATCTGTTACCATCTCTGCGTTGGGTCCAATAATGACATTCCCGTCAGTAGTGTTGGTCACGTGGATTCCCATGTAAGTATTGCTGGGAACCGGATATACAGGCATGGGAAGAAGATATCCTGTACGCTTGTCCAGAATAATGTAATCCCCCTTGGAACCAATCACCTTATAGCCGCGGATGCCCAGCATATCGGAAATGTTGCCGCAGCCCAGTCCGGCGCTGTTCACAACCCACCGGGTGTGGAATTCACCTTTTGGCGTCGTAAGTATATAATTTCCTTCGCTGTCCCGCCGTATTCCTGTCACTTCATGGTCAAAATAATACGCTGCTCCGTTGGCATGGGCATTCTCAGCCAGGGCTATGGTATAATTAAAAGGGTCCACAATTCCGCTGTTAGCCGAAAACATGGCAAATTCCCCTACCACAGCCGGAACCAATTGATGGAGCCGTTCTTTTCCAATTAGCTCCAGGCCTGCGGCACCATTTTCCTCCCCCTGCCGGATGGTCCGTTTCAGTGTTTCCATATCCTCCGCCGTATTGCCTACCAGCACCTTACCGCAGCGGATGAATTTAAAATCCAGCTCCTCTGCCAGTTGTCCCATGAATTGATTGCCTTCCACACAGAGCCTGGCCTTCAGCGAACCTGTGTCATAAGCAAACCCGCCATGGATCACACCGGAATTCCGGCCGCTGGTCTCATAGCAAACATCCAGGTTCTTTTCCAAAACGCCTATTTTCAGACGGTATCTGGACATTTCCCTGGCAATGGCGCTGCCCACCACACCGCCGCCAATAATGATTACATCATACAGTTGTTTCATGCCGCTTTCCTCCTAAAGGATAATTACAAAATTCATCCTATGAATATATTTTATTTTTACCATATTTATAAGGTGTAGTCAAGATAAAATCGAATAAAACGCAACTATTTATAGGATGAATATTTCCTTTTTTTATTTCACCACAAAAGTTACCCTTATCTGAAAACATCTGCAAACAGGTGCAAAAAGTGTGTCCCAAAATAAAAATAGATGAAACGGTGCCCTCTTTTCTGTTTTTTGCGCAGAAAAGGAGCTGCTGCTCCAGTAGATTATTATTTATCTACTTTCGCAACAGCCCCTTGGCAGCAAGCCATTACTGTTCTTTAGCTCTCGTCCCCTTCATCCCCTGCTTCCCATCCCCCATCTCACCTTTATAACGGTTGTCATTATACATCAGGTGGAAATACATAGCCTGCTGCGCCTCCACAGGCTTCCTGTCCCGGATAGCCTCAAATATCCTGCGATGGGATTTAAGAGTCTGTTCATACTCTGTTTCCTGGACAGCGCCGGCAAACACACGGACGCCGTCTGTGATTACCGGTACCAGGTTGGTCATGACCAGATTATGGGAACAATTTGCAATCTGGGCGTGAAACTGCGAATCCTTGTCAGCATAGTCCTCCCTTAGTATCATCTGTTCCTCCAGGCCCAGAAGTATGTTCTCCAGCTGGCGGATATCCTCCACGGTGGCATTCTGGGCTGCCAGAGCTGCAATAGGCGGTTCCAGCATCACACGCACCTGAATCAGGTCCTCTGTCAGTTTTCTTCGGTCCTCTATCATGGCAAACCCCAGAGGATCATCGGACACACCGTTTTTGTCTGAAATAAAGGTGCCTGAGCCCTGGCGTATGGTGACAATATTTCTGGACATGAGAATTCTAAGAGCTTCCCGCACCGTGTTGCGGCCAACCCCCAGAAGTTCCACCAGCTCAGCTTCCGTGGGAAGCTTATCTCCGGCCGTATAGCCGTCCCTTTGTATCATCTCCAAAAGCTTCTGGGATGCAATCTCCCCTAAGGTCTGTTTTTCCATGTTTCCTCCTGCCTGATGCATTATACCTTTACAATCTTATATCCAGCCGCCTTGGAAAGCCGGTTCATAATAGCCTGTCCCAGGTGGTCCTTGGGAAAGCTCTCCGAAAATATGTAGTCTACTCCCAAATCATCAAACTCCCTGAGCAGAGCGTAAAGATTATGAGCCACGGATGCCTGGCTTTTTCTTGCACCTATACTGCGTACCTCGCCGTCTGTATAGCAGCCCCTGGACTCGTCCGTACAGATAACTCCCACCTTATAGCCGGCCTCAATCTTCTCCCGGGAGAGCTCCCGCACCTTGCAAATCATGGCCTGGAGCTGTGTCTCATCCAATCCGGTTTCCGGGTCCGCCCCTGTGTTCCGGTCTGCTCCGGTTTTCTGCTCCGCTCCGGTTTTCTGCCCTGCTCCGTTTTTCTGCTCTGCTCCGGTCACCTGCTCTGCTCCGGTTTTCTGCTCTGCTCCGGTCACCTGCTCCGCTCCGCTCTCCCGCTCTGTTCCAGTCCCTGGCTCCACCAGTGTAAGGTCAGCCTTGGGGGCATAGTGCTTATACTTCATTCCCGGCGCCTTTGGCCTGACATCCGCAGAAAGAGGGCCCAGGATAGCCGGGTCCACGCTTACCTCCCCCAGCACCTCCGCAAGCATTTCCATGGTAATGGCCCCCGGCCTCAGAACAGACGGTACCGCGGACGAAACATCCACTATGGTGGATTCCACCCCGATTCCCACAGGACCCCCGTCTATAATCATCTCAATCCTGCCGTTCATATCCTGCCATACATGGTCGGCTGTAGTGGGGCTTGGCCGTCCTGATGTATTGGCGCTGGGTGCGGCCACGGGCACTCCGGCCAGGGCAATGAGCCGGTTTGCCACCGGGTCGTCCGGCATACGGATTGCCACAGTATCCAGACCGCCGGTTGTGCCGTAGGGAACCTTTTCACTCTTGGGAAATATCATGGTCAGGGGACCTGGCCAGAAAGCCTCCATCAGCTTCCTGCCAGCCTCCGGTATCTCCTTTACAAGAGGCGCCACCTCCTCCACGCAGGATACATGGGCAATCAGAGGATTATCAGAGGGCCTCCCTTTTGCAGCATAAATTTTTCTTGCCGCGTCCTCGTCCAGTGCATTGCCGCCCAGACCGTACACGGTTTCTGTGGGAAATGCCACCAGGCCCCCTGAACGCAGTATGCTGGCTGCCTCTTTCAGTTCCTCATCCTTTATATGATTTCTGTCTTCTATAATAATTCTTTTTGTTTCCATGATTCATACCTCGATTGTTAAATACCGTTTGCTCTATGTCCAGTCTATTTTAGCACCCGCCACAGCCAATGTAAAGCCGGGAAATCCGGCCTATCCTGCACCTGTCACTTGAAGATTACGGACATTTCGTGTAAACTTAAGTCATCACAAATGATTGGAGGCTTTACCAATGAGCAACATTAACAGCGTAATGAAAGAATTCAAGGCATTTATCCTCAAAGGAAACATCATCGACATGGCCGTGGGCGTCATTATCGGCGGCGCTTTCAGCAAGATTGTGACTTCTCTTGTCAATGACATCCTGATGCCCTTACTGGGTGCCCTGACCGGAGGCGCAAGCTTCAACACACTTAAATATGTCATCCATCCCGCGGCCACTATAAACGGGGTAGAAGTAGAAGAAGCCGCCATACTCTATGGCAGCTTCCTACAAAATATATTGGATTTTCTCATTATCGGCGTGTGCATGTTCTTTATGATTAAGACGGTTGCCGTCATCAGCAGCCGGTTACGCCATGAAGAAGATGCCAAGGAAGAAGCACCGGCACCGGCTGGTCCCACACAGGAAGAGCTTCTGGCTGAAATCCGCGACCTTTTAAAGGAACGAAAGGACATAGCCTGATATTCCTAGAAAAACCGAATCCGCTTGGCATTCTCCACAAATTCCCTGTTATTCCTGGTTCTTGCGAAAAGGTCAAGTATCTTTTCCACTGCATCCTCGGGTTTCAGGGAATTGGTGGCCTTGCGGATAATATCCACTGCCTCTGCTTCCTCCCTGGACAGCAGGAGGTCATCCCTTCTGGTGCCGGACTTCAATATGTCGATGGCCGGGAAGATACGTTTCTCAGACAGTTTCCTGTCGAGCACCAGCTCCATGTTGCCGGTGCCTTTAAATTCCTCATACACAACATCATCCATGCGGCTTCCCGTCTCCACCAGGGCAGTGGCCAGTACGGTCAGGCTTCCGCCCTCGCGCATATTTCTGGCAGCGCCGAAAAAACGCTTCGGCATATGAAGGGCTGCCGGATCCAGACCGCCGGATAATGTACGGCCGCTGGGCGCAACCGTCAGGTTGTATGCCCTGGCCAGCCTGGTAATGCTGTCCAGCAGGATGATAACGTCACGTCCGTGCTCCACCAGACGCTTGGCCCGCTCAATCACCATCTCGGATACCCTCTTATGACGGTCAGGCAGCTCATCAAAGGTTGAGTAGATTACTTCCACATTTGGACCCACAATGGCCTCTCTTATATCCGTAACCTCCTCAGGGCGCTCGTCAATCAGAAGGATCATCAGATGCATATCCGGATTATTGGTTGTAACTGCCTTTGCTACCTGCTTTAACAGTGTGGTCTTTCCTGCCTTTGGAGGGGATACAATCATACCACGCTGTCCCTTTCCAATAGGTGCCAGAAGGTCCAGGACACGCATGGCCACCGTATTCCTCTCACCAGGTGTTTCCATATGAAGCCGCCTGTTAGGGAAGATGGGTGTCAGGTCCTCAAAGTTGGGCCTTGTCTCCGTGGCGCTTAGGGGATAGCCGTTTACCGTCTTGATGTAGAGAAGGGCCGCAAACTTCTCTGTTGCAGACTTCACCCTGCGGTTTCCCACTATAATATCTCCTGTTTTCAGATTAAAACGGCGAATCTGGGAAGGCGCCACATACACATCATTTTCACCGGGAAGAAAATTTTCACAGCGGATGAATCCAAATCCGTCGGGCATGACTTCCAGTATGCCGTTTGCCTCAATCCCGCTGTCTAACTCAGCCATATCCTGGCTGGAAAGGCCGATTGCGTCACTTCTATTGTCCGCTCTGGCAAAACGCTCTCCATCGTTCTGGGAAGGCGCGCTGTTCTGGCTCATTCTGTTATTCATACTGCTGTTTCCATGTGTTTGGGGAGTCTGGGTCCTGTTCTGTGTATACTTGCTGTCGTACCCTCTTGAAACAGGGCGGCGGTTATCCGTTCCCCTGCTGTCATTCCGGTTTTCCTGATAATCCTGGCTCCTTGACTGGTTACGCTCAAAGGCATGGGGCTGGTCCTGGCTCCGGGGTGTTTCCTGGCTCCGGGATATCTCCTGACTCCGGGGCGTTTCCTGGCTCCGGGATATCTCCTGACTCCGAGGCGTTTCCTGGCTCCGGGATGTTTCCGTTTTTACTTCCCGTTTTATTTCCGCCGGCTTTATATCCGGGTTTTTCTCTGCCTCATCGCAGAGCAAATCAATAATTTCTGCCTTTCTTAATGAACTGATGCCCTTAATTCCACGGCTCTTGGCCATTTCCTTTAGTTCTGAAAGAGGCAGGGTCTGCAGTTTTTCACGCATAGTATTTCTCCTTATTAAATTCAATTCTTCACCCGCAAAAAAAGCCGGTGTACGCCTTCTGTCTATATTCAAATTATCTTCTGTTCATTCAAATTCGGGGTTTATTCCAGATTTGGGAATTGCTCAGGGACTAACAGACTGCCGGCAGTATCAAGAAAACTGCCAGCTAATCTATGTATAGCCCTATTATATACACGAATATCAGGGATTGTAAAGTTAAAATTTGAGAAAATCAGCTTTTAAGCCATTTCATATGCGCATTTATCTGCTTCTCATAGCCATTGTCAGAAGGTTCATAAAATACGGTTCCCTCCATACCTTCGGGCAGATACTGCTGCTGTACATAATGCTTGGGATAGTCATGAGCATAGAGATAACCTGCCCCATGTCCCAGCTTTTCCGCTCCCTTATAATGCTTGTCCTGCAGATGGACCGGCACTGGCATAGTCCGTTCGTTCCTCACCGCTTCCATAGCCTTCTGTACCGCCATACAGGCAGCGTTGCTCTTTGGAGCTGTGGCCACATAGGTCACTGCCTGGGAGAGGATGATATTGGCCTCGGGAATTCCGATGCGCTCTGCGGCCTGGGCTGCGTTTACCGCCACCACAAGGGCCTGAGGGTCCGCATTTCCCACATCCTCCGCAGCACATATCATAATTCTTCTGGCTATGAACTTGATGTCCTCTCCCGCGTACAGCATCCGCGCCAGATAATACACGGCCGCGTCCGGGTCCGACCCCCGCATGCTTTTAATAAACGCGGATATAGTGTCATAGTGGTTGTCCCCGTTCTTGTCATACCGGACAGCCCTTTTCTGAATACATTCCTGGGCCACTGCCATATCAATGTGAATCCGCCCGTCCGCTCCCTTTGCAGTGGTCAGTACCCCCAGCTCCACGGCATTCAGCGCGGCCCTGGCATCCCCGTTGGCCGTGTCTGCCAGAAAATCAGCTGCATCCTCGTCAATGTCGGCATCGTAAATGCCCATTCCCCGTTCCTTGTCATAAACTGCCCTGCGGATCAGCTCCTTGACATCCTCCTTTTCCAGGGGCTTGAGCTCAAATATCCTGGACCGGGAAAGAAGAGCCCCATTTACCTCAAAGTACGGATTTTCCGTAGTAGCTCCAATCAGTATCAGGGTCCCGTCCTCCACAAAGGGCAGAAGGTAATCCTGCTGTCCTTTATTGAAGCGGTGGATCTCATCCACAAACAAGATGGTTTTCCTTCCATACATGCCAATGTTGTCCTTGGCCTCCTTCACCACTTCCTCCATGTCCTTTTTTCCTGCCACTGTGGCGTTAATCTGCCGGAAATCCGCACTGGTGGTATTGGCAATGACCTTGGCCAGGGTGGTCTTACCGGTTCCCGGAGGTCCGTAAAAAATAATGGACCCCAGCTTATCCGCCTGTATGGCCCGGTACAGCAGCTTATCCTTTCCCACAATATGCTGCTGCCCCACCACCTCATCCAGGGTCCTCGGACGGAGCCTGGAAGCCAGAGGCGACTCCTTCTCCATATCCTTTTCTCTCATATAATCAAATAAATCCATATCTGTATTCTCCTCAGTCAATCAGCAGTTCATCCACCGTAACAAAAGTATAGCCCCGCTTCGTGAGCGTGTCAACGATTTCCAGGGCTGCTTCCACAGAAGTGGGGAAAATATCATGCATTAATATGATATCCCCGTCCTCCACATCCTTAAGCACCCGTTTCACCACACGGTTGGTATTGCGCAGTTTCCAGTCCAGGGAGTCCACAGACCACAGGACAGTGGTCATGCCCACCCTGCACTCCAGCTCCTCATTCCAGTCCCCATAGGGCGGGCGCATGTATTGGGGCCTCTCTCCTGTAATCTCTTCTATCATCCGGCTGGTTCTGTCCACGGCCTGGCAGACTGCGTCTGAACCGGCTTTTGTAAGCTGCACATGGCTGTAGCTGTGGTTTCCAATCAAATGGCCCTCTGCCTTCATGCGCTTTACAATATCCTCGTTTCCCTCTATGTTCTGTCCCATCAGAAAAAAGGTTGCCCGGACATTCCGCTCTTTCAGCCCGTCCAGCAGTTTTTCCGTGCAATCCTCATTTGGTCCGTCGTCAAAGGTCAGAGCCACACATTTCCCTTCCAGTCCCTTAGCCCGGTCCAGGGTATCCCCTCCCTCCCTGACCCAGGAGCCCTCATCGGCGGACACATGGGCCGGCATCTCCCCCCTGACCGTATGGATAAGGCCGCCCAGCAGCAAAAGGTCCGCTATGCAGACAGCTGCCAGGAGCTTTGACTTATTTATCAGCTTCACCCTGTTTTCCCTCTCTTATTTCACATCCTTATCTATCCAGTATATGTGCAGGGGCAATATAAAAATGCTTTTACCTTTTTCTCCCTTTACAGACTTCATAATGTGCGGGAAGAAGAAAACAGCGCCGGGACTGCTCCCGGCGCCGCATGGCTGATTTTACATCATATTAAAGTTATATCCTGATAAAAATGATACCATGATTGAGCTTATTGTCCATTACATTAAACCCAGCGGCTGCTGTCACGGCCCTAATGGCGTGACCACCACACCCGGTCCGCCGGATGAACCGGTGACAGCCTGGCCCAAACCCGGTGCCTGGTTAGATACCCCGCCGTTCTGTGAAGGCTGGGGCGCCTGTCCTCCCTGGCTGCCGTCCGGCGCCTGGGTCTGTACATTTCCTGTCTGGCTGTCTCCGGTCTCATTTCCCGCTTCCTGCACAACCTGGCTGAGCACTCCGCTTCCGTCAGCAGTATAGGCCACGCCGCCTATATCCACGGTGGTGCCTGCCGCCATCCGGCCTGTGGATGGGTCCATATAGTAGTGGAGTCCGCCCACGTCGATCACGCCTTTGGCCATACGTCCTGAGCCCTCAAAATAATACCAGGCCCCATCCATCTCACGCCAGCCTGTGGCCATGGCGCCGGACCCCTTCAGGTAATAGCGCTCACCGCCGTCATCCAGCCAGCCTGTCTGCATCACGCCTTCCTGGCTGCTGTAATACCAGGTTCCATTGTCATTGATCCAGCCCCTGGAAAGAGCTCCTGAGCTGTCCAGATAGTACCACTTCCCGTTCTGGCTGGTCCAGCCTTTTGCCATGGCCCCATTTCCCTCCAGGAAGTATCTGCGCCCGCCGTCGTCCAGCCAGCCTGTCTGCATCACGCCTTCCTGGTTGCTGTAATACCAGGTTCCGTTGTCATTAATCCAG
The DNA here is from genome assembly GCF_002234575.2 of Enterocloster bolteae. Taxonomy (NCBI): domain Bacteria; kingdom Bacillati; phylum Bacillota; class Clostridia; order Lachnospirales; family Lachnospiraceae; genus Enterocloster; species Enterocloster bolteae. The sequence continues at coordinate 5,852,766 of NZ_CP022464.2, forward strand.
CCCTTGGAAAGGGCGCCTGAGCTGCCGAAGTAATACCATTTCCCGCTGTCGGATTTCCAGCCGGTTATCATCTTACCGGTAGTGTCATCCAGATAGTAGGACTTGCCGGACTGGTTAAGCCAGCCCTTGGACACCAAACCGTCCCCGTTCATATAGTACCATGTGCCGTCATCCTGAATCCAGTTGTTCTTCTGCTTTGCATAGTTCTGGTAATAGTAGGTCTGGCCATTGATGGTTCTCCACGTATTCGCCGGAATCACAGAGGTGAAATCCTTGAACTGGAAATCAATATCTACATTGCCGCTTATACCGTTTACAGCGCCGGTGCTGGTTGCCTGCCACATAACGGGATTCTGATAGGCCGGTTTGGCGGAATAGCGCGCCACCCATACAGGGTAATTCATCTTGCTCATATCCAGCTTATTGGCAAGCCAGTTGTCATTGGCATAGATAACCGGATAATAGCCTGCCTCTGAAATCCGCCCGCAGAACGCGTTGGCGATGGCTGCCAGCTCATCCTTGGAAAGGGTTCCCTGGGTGGAATCCTCCATGTCAAAGGCCACCGGATAGGAGACCGGATAATCGTGAATCAGGTTGAGAACAAAATTCGCCTCCTCCACTGCCATCTCCGGCGTCATGGCCAGGGAATAGATGTATACACCCACCTTGACTCCTGCCGCGCTGGCCTGCTGGATATTCCTGTGGAAATAAGGGTCTACTGCGCCCTTTGAACGGGTGCCCAGCATGACGAAGGACACGTCGTCCGCAGCTACCTGGCTCCAGTTAATATCCCCCTGCCACCTGGACACGTCAATTCCCCGGAACAGCACATTATTGATAGCTGAGCCGTCCGGCATCTGATATACGCCGTTTACCTTCTTCCACGCATTGGGATTTGCAGTGGAAGCAGACTGTCCTGAGGTGCTTCCTGTTCCGGAAGCAGTCCCTGTGCTGCCGGCGGAGCTCTGCCCCGGTCCTACGGGAGATATGACCGTGGCGGACTGGGTCTCCCCCGGTCCCACGGCCAGGGATGTACCGGCAGGTACAATTGTCCCTGCTCCGATGAGTCCTGCCAGGGCAAGTGCGTGGCAGCGCCTCATGATCTGCGTCGTATTTTTCATAGTATTCTCCTCATACCTTTGTATTTTTCAAAAAAGAGGGGATGTCCAGCCATCCGCTGTCACATCCCCCCTTATTAAACCGCTGTCAATCAACCTGGTCCGTCTGTCCGTCCTGGTTCAAGCGCAGTTGATGAGCCGGATGGGCTGTTATTGGAATTGCCGCTGGTCGGGCCGTTTGAACTGTTTCCGGAGCCGCCCGGTGTGCCGCTGCTGATACCGGAGCCGGAAGAACCGGACACTCCAGGTCCGCCGCTGCCGCCGGAACTGCCGGAATTATTGTTCACAGTTCCCGGTGTCTGGGCCGATACGCCGTTGGCATTCTGGCATACGCCGCTGCCGTCAAAGTTATACTGTACACCGTTGATGGTGGCTGTGGTGCCTGCAATCATCTTGCCCTCGTTGGCAGGGTTCAGATAATAATACTTGCCGTCCAGCTGAATCCATCCCGTCATCATATGTCCGTTGCTGTTGAAGTAATGCCAGGAATTATCAATCTGCTTCCAGCCCGTGGACATCTTGCCGTTGCTTGTATCCATATAATATTTGTTGCCTTCGCTGTCGCTCAGCCAGCCGATCAGCATCCGGCCGTCCGTATTCAGGTAGAAATAATCATTATCCACTTTAGCCCAGCCCGTCATCATCTTGCCGTCCGTGCCAAAGAGATACCAGTTGTCCTTAATCTGTGCCCAGGAATTAACCACGCACTTTCCGTTGCTCTGGAAATAATACCAGGCCCCGTCCATCTCACGCCAGCCGGTTGCCATGGTACCGTTGCCCCGCATGAAGTAGTAGTCATTGCCAATCTTCAGCCAGCCTGTAACCATGCTGCCGTCGTTCAGCATATAATACCACTTGCCGTCCTCAGGATTAATCCAGCCCATGGCCATAAGACCATTCGGCCTGAAGAAATACCACTTGCCGTCAATCTGCTTAAAACCCGTGGACATATGTCCCGTGGATAAGTCCATGTAATACCAGCCCTCGCTGGTCTGAAGCCATCCTGTATGTGTCTGTCCGTTATAGATATAAGTCCAACTATCATTGGATTTACTCCATCCGTCCGCCGCATAGCTGGTAAATACAGACCCCAATGACATGGCCCCAATCATACCGGCTGCCGCCATTGCCACCCAGTACTTTTTATATCCCATTTGTCATCCTCCTCGCCTGGTATATCTGGCCGGGGCATACGAATCCCCAACCGTTTACATATCTCCGATTATAGCACAAACCCATATTCATTTGGTAACAAATTTATTACAATTTCCGTAATTTCCTATAATATTTTTTTGCATACCGGTACATGATGATGGTGTATTCTCCGAACTCATCTCCCAGAATACTTTTATATACAGCCCACAGGCACCACAGGAATCCGCCCAGGGCAGCATTGGCATAGAGCGCAAACAGTTCATCTTCCGAGGGCTCCCGCCTGAGATAAAGCCTGAAAAGCCGCTCCATGTCCTCTTCCTTGTAATAGGAATAAATAGCGCACATGGACACATCCATCACCGGATCGCACATGCCGGCATACTCCCAATCCAGAAGTTTTACACTGCCGTCCTCAAAAAAGAGAAAGTTATCCACATTTGCATCAATATGACACAGGCATTTTGGGCGTTCCATTGAGTCAAGGGTATCCATAAGCCAGTCCATCCACCCCTTTACTTCCTCGTAATCCTCAAACAAAAGGGCGCCGTGGCTCCTGCACAGCTTTTCGTAAAAGCTGATCCTCTCCCGGATATCAAAGGAATGGGCCACCGTGATGCCTGACTGGTGAAGGCGGCGCACCATGGACATGCATTTCTCCATATCGGCCCAATCTGCGGAATCCGCATTTCTGGTACCTTCATAGTAATCTGCTATCTTATACCCGGTCTTTTCATTCATGTACAGCACATGCTCGGTGATTTCCAGTGAGGCAACGGCATCGTAGACTGTTTTTTCCTGTTCCCTGTTAATCAGAAGTTCTGTTCCCGGACCCGGTATGCGGCAGATGCAGTGGCGGTCCTCCACCTTAAACAGAAAGGACTTGTTGGTCATGCCTGCTTTCAGGCAGCGGATATCCTTAATGCTGGATTCCGGTACCTTGAATACCTCTGCGACCAGCTTCATGGCCGCATTGTCAGAATGATTCTGATAGCGGGGGTCAAACAGGCGCAGCTCCTCCAGGTTCTCAAATTCATATACCTGATCATCCGGCTGACGGTTCACATCCATCTCTATTTCATCCCACCGGGAGGCCGCCAGGCCGCCAGCTTCCTGGGCTGCTTCCAGCAGTCCGCCGCCTTCCTCCTCAAGCCGCCGTCTGGCCTCTCCCTCCAGCATGTCCACATAGACCTGTTCCCAGTAAAACTGCTCTGTCCCCGGCGTCTTATAGTAAGCTTCCAGCACCGGAAGGAACTGCCGGGAAAATTCCCGGGAAAAATAAGCCGGACCATACATGACCCACTGGTCCCGACCGCCTACTTTTACGCCGGTGATCCTCCCCTTTTTATTGAAATAAAGGCACCATTCCCTGGTCTCTCCCTTCTGAAAGGCAGAGCTGTACCAGGCCCCGCATTCATAGGAATGATACATATTCTCCCGCATCCAGTTATCCGATGACAGGACGTACATATTGCGCCCCTCCAGCACCTTCCTGGCCCGGTAAATGGTGGTCAGGGTGTTTTTGCTGGTATACTCAGGATTGTACAGAAGCTCCACGCCGTATTTATCAATAAGGTATTCAAACTTCTCCTTCAGATATCCCACTGCTATGGTTATATTCCTTATGCCCACTTCGTGAAGCTGCTTAATCTGACGTTCAATCATGCGCTCCCCAAAGACCTCCAGAAGCCCCTTGGGCGTCTCAAAGGTCAGGGGGACAAAACGTGAACCGAAGCCCGCTGCAATAATAAGGGCGCCGTCCACCTTATATTGGTCTAACAGCTTCTGGCCATCCGGCATAAGCCTCCATCGGGCCTTGCCCTTTTGGCTGCTTTCCTCTCCTATATATCCCTTTGCCAGACATTCCTTAATCAAACCATTGGCCGTGCCCAGGGAGACATCCAGCTTTCCGGCCAGCTCTCTCTGGGTAATATCCGGCTGCTCCAGTACTGCCCTGCATACAAGTCCATGTCTGTCCATTGTGTAATCCTCGCTTCCCTGCCTGTTTTGTGTTCAAATCTATCGCTTTTCAAAAATATATGAACATTATATCATACCCGTTAAAAAAAGCAAGTATAAAAAGCAGCATCACAGCGTTCAAAATATGGAAGAAAATATTCCAATTTTGAAATCATAACTCTAAAAAGCCAGGCTCGGAACGATTTTCCGGAACCTGGCTTTCCTATCCATAAACTTACACTTCAAATATCAAATCCCCATAACTGGGCATTGGCCACAGTTCCTTATCCACAATCATCTCCAGCTGGTCCACAGGTGCTCTGAGTGCTTCCATGGCCGGCACCACCTGGCTGTGGTAGACGAGTGCCTGAACCTTACCGCCCTCAGCGGCGGCAGCCTTTTCTGTCACCTCCAAAAGGCGGGCAAGGGCTGTCTTTATCTCTGCCAGCAGCTTTGAAGTCTCTATCAGCAGCTCTGTCTGGGTGCTTACATCGGCTTCCTGGCATACGCCCTTCACGGCTGCGATGGAGGAAGCCAGCTGTGTGGTATACTTGATAACTGCCGGTATAATAGACTTGCTGGCCATGTCATACATGGTCCTGGCCTCAATGTTAATGGCTTTGGAATAGTTCTCATATTCCACCTCAGACCTGGATTCCAGCTCAGCTCTTGTGAATACCCCGAACGCCTCAAACAGTTTCACCGCCTTATCCGTTGTCAGGGCCGGGATGGCATCCACCATGGAGCGGATGTTTGGAAGTCCTCTCCTCTCAGCCTCAGCCACCCACTCGTCTGAATAGCCATTTCCGTTAAAAATAATTCTCTTATGGGCAGCCAGGGTCTCCTTGATGAAATCATGTACAGCCATATCAAAGTCCTCTGCCTTTTCCAGCATGTCTGCTGCTTCCTTAAAGGCCTCGGCCACAATGGTGTTCAGCACAGTATTGGGGGAGGCGATGGAATCCGAGGACCCCACCATGCGGAACTCAAATTTATTGCCTGTAAAGGCAAAGGGTGATGTACGGTTCCTGTCCGTGGCATCCTTATCCAGGTCCGGAAGAATGTCTACGCCGGTCTTTAAGGTACCGCCCTGTTTGGAGTGGGTGGCTTCGCCGGTGCTGCACAGCTGGTCGATTACATCCTCCAGCTGCTCTCCCAGGAAGATGGATATGATGGCGGGCGGCGCCTCGTTGGCTCCCAGTCTGTGGTCATTTCCCACATCGGAGGCGGATTCCCGAAGAAGGTCTGCATGGATATCCACGGCCTTGATGATACATGCCAGTACCAGAAGGAACTGGATGTTTTCGTGGGGCGTGTCGCCGGGGTTCAGGAGATTGGTGCCGTCATCCCCGGTCAGTGACCAGTTGTCGTGCTTACCGGAACCATTGACGCCTGCAAAGGGCTTCTCATGGAGAAGGCAGGCCATGCCGTGGCGTCCGGCCACCTTCTTAAGGGTCTCCATCACAATCTGGTTGTGGTCAACGGCCTGGTTCACACCCTCGTAGATGGGAGCAAGCTCATGCTGGGCAGGAGCCACCTCATTGTGCTGTGTCTTGGCAGGAACGCCTAATTTCCACAGCTCTTTATTTACATCATTCATGTAAGAACCGATTCTCTCACGGATGGCGCCGAAGTAATGGTCCTCCAGCTCCTGGCCCTTGGGAGGCATTGCGCCGAATAAGGTGCGTCCGGTGTAAATCAGGTCCTTGCGCTGCAGATATTTTTCTCTGTCTACCAGAAAATATTCCTGCTCCGCGCCCACGGACGGTGCGACCCGCTTGGCTGTGGTGTTGCCGAATAAGCGCAGTATCCTTAATGCCTGCTCATTGACAGCCTGCATGGAACGCAGCAGCGGGGTCTTTTTGTCCAGCGCCTCTCCCTTATAGGAACAAAAGGAAGTGGGGATGCACAGTGTCACGCCGATGGCGTCTTCCCGCAAAAAGGCCGGTGAGGTACAGTCCCAAACCGTATATCCCCTGGCTTCAAAGGTAGCGCGAAGGCCGCCGGATGGAAATGAGGATGCGTCCGGCTCACCCTTGATCAGCTCCTTGCCGGAGAATTCCATGATTACCTTACCGTCGGAGGGAGCAGAGATAAAGGAATCATGCTTCTCTGCAGTCACGCCTGTCAGCGGCTGGAACCAGTGGGTATAGTGGGTGGCTCCCCTCTCAATTGCCCAGTCCTTCATGGCATGGGCAACCACATCCGCAATACTGGGGTCCAGCTCTGCCCCGTCTTCAATGGTTTTCTTCAGCTTCTTGTACACACTCTTTGGCAGACGGTCCCTCATCACCGCGTCATTGAATACATTTTTACCGAACATCTCCGATACATTCAATACATCGCTCATAGAATTATCCATCCTCTCTTTTTATCTTCCTTTTCCAAAATCGTTTCCCAAATCCTCAGGTCACAGTTCTCCCGGGTCATACATCTCTTCTCACGTAATTATATTAAGTCCGCGCGGATATATAATAAAAAGGTGTTCCCCCTCTGAGAGAGAACACCTTTGTTCTTTATTAAAATAAACCATTTCCACTGAAATTGCAAGTGGTTTTTAAATAAATATGCATTTTTATTCTAATAAGGATTATGAAGCTGCATTAATAACTGGCATCCGTTATAGTGATGTAGGTTATAAATCAGCCGGTACATCATATATTAGGCCTTGCCGACGGAACCGAACAGCTCCATCTTTTCCTTAACAGTTGCCCGGATAGCATCAGCGCCCGGAGCCAGAAGCTTTCTTGGGTCAAAACCCTTGCCCTTCAGGTCCTTGCCTGCCTCGATGTATTCCCTGGTGGCTGCTGCGAAGGACAGCTGGCACTCTGTGTTTACATTGATTTTTGCAACGCCCAGGCTGATAGCCTTTTTAATCATATCCTCAGGGATACCTGTACCGCCGTGAAGAACCAGAGGCATGTCGCCTACGGCTGCCTTTACCTGCTCCAGTACATCGAAGCGCAGGCCCGGCCAGTTCTCAGGATATTTGCCGTGGATATTGCCGATACCGGCTGCCAGGAAGTCAATTCCCAGATCAGCGATGGCCTTGCACTCCTGAGGATCAGCGCACTCGCCTAAGCCTACCACGCCGTCTTCCTCACCGCCGATGGAGCCAACCTCTGCCTCCAGGGACAGACCCATGGCATGTGCTACCTTAACCAGCTCCTTTGTCTTCTCGATGTTCTCTTCGATTGGATAGTGGGAACCATCAAACATGATGGAGGAAAATCCTGCTTTGATACATTTATAGCAGCCATCGTAAGTACCATGGTCCAGATGCAGGGCAACCGGAACCGTGATGTTCAGTTCTTCCATCATGGCCTCAACCATGGCAGCAACTGTCTTAAATCCTGTCATATACTTTCCTGCGCCCTCGGATACGCCCAGGATAACCGGAGATTTCAGTTCTTCTGCTGTCAGCAGTACGGACTTGGTCCACTCCAGGTTGTTGATGTTAAACTGGCCAACTGCGTACTTGCCTTCCCTTGCTTTTTCAAGCATGTCTTTTGCTGAAACTAACATATTATACCTCCTTATAACTTTGTTATTTTATTAACTATCTCACCCATTATATCGCATACGCGAACAAAAAGGAAGATGTTTTTCATTAAATCAGCTGATACCCAGGATGTCCTTTACCTCGTTCTTCATATCATCCACGCCGCATTCCCTGTTATGGCGGACGGCTGCATGGCGGATTTCCTCCACAGCCTGGGGAACAGCGACGCCGGACAGGGCGCTTAACGCATCCACAATTTCAAATTCATCCTTGCCCTCCAGTCCTTCTCTGCCTGCAATGGCTTCCATGACACTGTGGGAGAATTTATACGGACTGGCAGTGGACGCTATGACTGTCTTTGTGTCATCCCCGCTTTCCTTTCTGTAATTTCCATATACAGAAGCCGCAACGCCTGTATGGGTGTCAATGAGATAGCCCGTATCATCAAACAGTTTTTTGATGGTGGCAGCGTTCTGCTCCTGGGTGGCAAAACCTCCCACAAAATCAGACATGAAGGCGCGCATTTCAGGCGTAACCTCATATCTTCCCTCCTGGGAAAGCCCCCGCATCAGGTTTCCGCTTGCAAGGGCGTCACATCCTGTACTCATGTAGATGAGGCGCTCCAGGTTGCTGGATATAAGGATATCCATGGACGGTGAATTGGTGAGGATAAACTCTCTTTTCCTGTCATAAATTCCTGTGGTAAAAAAGTCATACAAGACTTTATTGTCATTGGAGGCGCATACCAGAGTCTTTACAGGAAGCCCCATGCGCTTGGCAAAATAGGCTGCCAGGATATTGCCGAAATTACCTGTGGGCACCACCACATTGATATTCTCGCCCTTCTCTATCTCTCCTGCTTCTAACAGTTTGGCATAAGCATATACATAGTATACAATCTGAGGAACCAGACGGCCAATGTTAATGGAATTTGCCGAGGAAAACTGGAACCCCTTTCCCATAAGCTCTGCTTCCAGGTCCTTGTCCCCGAACATTTTCTTCACGCCGGTCTGAGCGTCATCAAAATTGCCGTGGATTGCCACCACAGAGGTGTTGTCCCCTTTCTGGGTGCGCATCTGAAGCTCCTGGACCTTGCTGACTCCGTCCTTGGGATAGAATACAATGATCCGTGTGCCGGGCACATCTGCAAATCCGGCCATGGCCGCCTTGCCCGTATCCCCGGATGTGGCCGTGAGAATGACGATTTCCCGGTCCACATGGTTCTTCCTGGCCGCTGTCGTCATAAGGTGCGGCAGGATGGACAGAGCCATGTCCTTGAATGCTATGGTGCTTCCATGGTACAGTTCAAGATAATATGCCCCGTCAGCCTTTGCCAGAGGCGCTATCTCCTCTGTATCAAACTTGCTGTCATAGGCCCTGGCGATACAGTCCTTAAGTTCCTTTTCCGTATAATCTGTCAGGAACAGCTTCATGACCTCATACGCTGTTTCCTGGTATGTCATGGACGCCAGCTTTTCAAGGGGCACATCCAGCTGCGGAATACAGGACGGCATGAACAGGCCGCCGTCCTTTGCAAGGCCCTGTAAGATGGCCATGGAAGCTGTCACTTCCTTTTCACCGCCTCTTGTACTCTGATAGGTTAATCCCA